>JBAXAD010000317.1:0-3718 GCA_037142715.1 Paludibacter sp.
TTGTATGATTACTTATATTTAATTCCAAGAGTTAACTCAAATTTAAGCAATCAAATATTTTTATTATTACTCTGCCTTAAAATTCCCTCTCGGGTTGCGAAAGCTGTCTGGTCAAGAAACTTTATAATCCAGACGCTTTCTGAATCAGTTTATTGGCTTCAGTTTCTGCTTTTGCATTCAAGTCGGCAGCTTTCTTTTTGGCTTCGTCCACCACTTTTTGTGCAGCCACTTGCGCCAGTTTTTTTGTTATTGGATTGGTTGCTTTCGCCACCATTTGGTCACTTTGCGTTTGTGCTTCGGATATAAGTTTATCACCAGCATTTTTGGCTTCAGTTCGAATGCGGTCGGCTTGTTGTTGCGCCACTTTCATGGCTTCTTCCTGAGCTTTGGCTTTGGCGACATCCACTTGTTTGTTCACCTCGGCAGTCACTTGCGCTTTGGTATCGGCAACCACTGCATTCAATGTACTTTTCAAATCCAATTCTACTTTTGGTTTTGCAAATGTGCCTCCAATCTTCAATCCAACTGTAGAAAATTTACCCAAATTCAACTTGTCGGGCAATTGTACTTTTCCAATATAGGCAATGGTTTTATCCAATCCGGTGCTACCACCCAAATTCATTTTAATGTCACCAAACTTAATATCAAATGGTTTGGTGTTTAATTTTCCATCCTTAATCTCGAACAATAATCCCAAGTCTTTTATGGTGGTATTGCTTAAATCGGTGCGTTTTAAACCATTCGCCAAAGCTGTAAGTACAGGTACATTTGATAATCCAACAGATTTTGTGGAAAACGAACCGTTGCCTATTAGCGAAGCCAAATTGGGCATCATGTCCTTTTGTAGTAATGAATTGATATATAATTTTGTAGAGAATTTACCCGTGGCTTTTTCAAATATCGGCGCAAACTTTTGTATGGTTTCCACTTGTTTGAATACTTCTGTAAAAAATACTTCATTAATTGCCAAATCAAAATTCATTAACGGCTTTTTCATATCCGCAGTGCTGTACAATCCATTCATGGTCATGTTGCCACCAAAGGCATTCATAGCCATATTCTGAATCTTCACCTCGCCATTTTGCACTTTCAGAACACCTTTTGAATTGGTGAAATCCATTTTTTCATAAACCAATTCCTTGAAATTGGCTTGCATTGTAAAGTCGATATTTTTAGGAACTTCCACTACGGTAAGTTTTGAAGTATCCGCTTTTGTTGATTTTGCACTGCTGGTCATAAAATCGCTCACATTGAAGTAATTGGATTGCATATTCATTGTTCCCGTCAATGTTTTATCATGCAGAGCATAAGCCACAAAGTTTTCGAGTTTTCCATTGGCAGTTAAATCATTACGACCAATTTTCATTTGCAAAGTAGACAAATTAACATATCGATTATTAAAAACCATATTGGCTTTGCTAATAGCAACATCTTGCGGCAACGATTTCATTTTCAACAACATATTGCTGATGTTCATCATGCCGCCAAATTGAAATTTATCATACTGATTTTTATCGTAGTATGACATACGTCCACTCAAATTAAGGTTCATATCCAGCAAACCGTTCAGTTTTGTATCGGCTGCAAGTGGATAAAGTTCTTGTATATTGCCCAAATTGATTTTCCCAACCGCTTTCATTCCCAGTTCAGGGTCAGACATTGGAGTGGCAATGTGCATTTGAGCCGAAAACGGATTTCCACCCATTACGAACGAAAAATTAGAAATATCCACCACCGTTTCGTCCATGGTTTTGCCTGGATTGGTGATTCGTGCTGCAACATTTATATTCTGAAGCGATTTTGGCAACTTCGGATATTGAAACCAACCGTTTATGGCAGTGAGTTTTAAATCGAAAGCCGGATAAAAATCACCCACCATTTTTCCTTTAACAAATCCTCCCAAATTCACTTTTCCACCTGCTTTCAGGTCGGAAAACGAGTTGGCATAAATGGCTGGAACCATTGACAGAATGGCCTTGAAATCAACCTTTTCGGCATTCAACTTCAAATCCATATCATAACCATCCTTCAACATTTGAAACCAACCACTAAATGAAAATGGAATGGCGTTGATGCGTGAAGCATTTTCGCTAAATGTAAAAATTTTTTTGTTTAAATTGGCGTTAATGTCCACCAATAGTTCCACGTTGGCTTTTGATAGATATTCTGTTTTATCCATAAAAAAGCACAGTGAATCGATGGTCGTCTTGGTTTTCAATAACGAACTGTCAGCTGTTAAATCGCCCGAAGTTTCATGATTCAAATTGTGCAAAACGGCTTTCTTTTTTCCCGCTTCATCCCAATAAGTTAAATCTGCATTGGCAATTACAAATTTCTTCAATTTCATTTTAAAACTCATTGCCGAAGTATCAACTGCCTGATTGCTATCCGTTTTCATGATACTCCAATTGTCTTTTCCATTGGGCAATACGTGGGCCAATAACCGTGAATGATTGAACTGTAGTTTCTGAATTTCGTAACCGGTATCGGAAAACAAGCTTTTCAAATTCAACACCAAATCTACATCCTCGCTGTATAAAAGCGTATCTTTTGCAAACTCCCCTACCCCAATAATCCTGAAATTTTCTAGCTTCACAGAGGCATTCGGAAAACTGCGAATGAAACTCATGTTTAGGTTTTCAAAATCAACTTTAGCATTCAACATATTGTTTACCTTCACTTTAGCCACATTCATTATTTTACCCCTAAAAGCATAAGGCAGAATGATTAGTGCTGCAAGAATTACAACTAATACTGATAGACTGATTTTCAATCCTTTTTTTAGTTTTGGATTCATGATGTTTTTGAAATTGAATTATTTGTTTAAGTATTAACGCTGGAAAAGAATAATGTGTTCTATAAATGAATAATAAAAGGCAAAATAAATTTTTTGATATAAAAACTCATCCACCAATTTATTCATCTGTAGGTTCCTTTTCATCAGATTGTTCTGGTTGCTGCTTGTTTTTTATCTCTTCTATTATTCTAAAAATATAATCTTCTGGATTCTCATCTTCTTGAATTTGAAGATTTTGCAATGCTGATTTAAAGCTATTTATCAAAAAAGCATTCTGATTAAAATTTCTCAACAACAATGCGTCATCTCCTGTTTCCCAATAATCGCCTTCATCGTACAATTCAAAATCCGCTAAGTACTGTTTGTTTAGATAGTGAAAAATACCCATCAACAATTTGTGGATTTCGGCTCCTGCATACTGCGTTTTCACGGAAAGCATATACAAATATCCGCTTTCGGGTTCAGTAGTAGCTTCACCCCAAAACTCCAGCAACATTGGGCTGCTCATTCTACCATTTGACAGAAAGTTAACGAAAACCGTTTCGCAGTCTGGTGGTGTAAAGTAGATTCCATACACTTTTTGGTCATGTATTTCCATCTGTTCCATTTCTTCTGGAAATTCACTTTTTAGAATACGATATTTCCATTTGTGCAACTTGGCAATGTCTTCCAAGTCTTCAATTAACTTGGGTAGCAATTTTTTATCTGAGATTTGACCGTTGTAATGAAAACTTAAACCCATAGCAGTGTGGTTTTTAAAGGTTATTAGAACGAGTAATAAATAGTCAACTTTAAAAATACAAATCGACGCGACTATTTTTTTAATAGTGCAAAGATAGTGAAATCATTTTAAAGCTTTGTTTTAATTCAATAGTTCGGTAAAAAATAATTAGCATTTAAGCGGCAATAGTGCCGTATAAT
>JBAXAD010000318.1:0-3691 GCA_037142715.1 Paludibacter sp.
CCAACAAACCCAGCACCGCCACCCTGCGCCCCAACCAACCCGACAGCAAAAACTGGGACACCACCGGCAACGTTTTCATTGAAGGCGACAACCTGGAAGTGCTGAAACTACTACAAAAAAGCTATAGCGGACGTATTAAAATGATATACATTGACCCACCCTACAACACTGGAAAGGACTTTGTGTACAAAGATAATTATGCCGACAATTTGGGCAATTATTTGGCATTGACTGGTCAAACCGATGAAGAAGGCAAGAAGCTGAGCAGCAATACCGAAAGCGATGGACGATACCACAGTAACTGGCTCAACATGATGTATCCTCGATTAAAGTTGGCTAGAAATTTAATGACGGAGGACGGGGTGATATTTATTAGTATTGATGATAACGAAGTGCATAACCTTAGAAAGTTGTGCGATGAGTTGTTTGGTGAAGAAAATTTTGTAGCACAAATTGTTTGGGAAAAAAGATATGGTAGAAGTAATGACCAAAAGTTTTTTTCCTCAATTACAGATTATCTTTTACTCTATAAAAAAACAAATGATTTAAAATATCTTCGAGAGCTAAGAAGCGAAAAAAGTAATGACATCTACACCAATCCAGATGACGATTCTCGAGGTGTTTGGACAAGTGTATCATTTGTAAGCCAGAGAACAAAAGAGGAAAGACCAAATTTGTCTTACGAAATTACAAATCCTAATACTGGCGAGTTATTTTCGCATGAAGTTAATTCGTGGAAGTACAGTGAGGATAAGTACAAGGAACTTTCAGCAGAAAATAGATTATATTGGGGTAAAGATGGAAATCAAAAACAACCTAGAATAAAACGTTTTTTATCAGAACTCTCAGACGGATTAGTTCCTATAAATTTGTGGAAACATCAAGAGGTTGGGACTGGAGAAGTTGGAACAAAAGAAGTTGATTTATTAGTGGGAAAAGAGATATTTACTTTCCCAAAACCAACCACTTTAATAAAAAAAACTATTGAGATAGGCACAGCTTCAAATGATATTATTCTCGACTTCTTTGCAGGTTCTGGTTCTACTGCACACGCTGTTATGGTAAAAAACGTTGAAGACAAAAGCAATCGTAAATTTATCTGCGTTCAACTTCCCGAACCAACTGATGAGAAAACAGAAGCCTACAAAGCCGGTTATACCAACATAGCCCAAATAACCAAGGAGCGCATTCGCCGTGCCGGAGAGAAAATACTAACCGACAAAACCGCAGAACTCGACAAATTGAAAAAGGCCATTGAGGGCAAAATGTTGGTGGACGAAGAGCAGGAAGCCATTGATAATTTGCAGTTGACCATCAATAACCTTGACATTGGCTTCAAAGCTTTCAAGCTCGACAGTTCCAACATAAACGCTTGGGATGGAAATGTGGCGGACTTCGACGGCGAACTTTTCAAAGCGGAACACAACATAAAAACCGACCGCACCATTGATGATGTATTGTTCGAAGTATTGCTGAAATATGGTTTGGACCTTACCGTGCCGATAGAAGAAAATACTTTTCATGGCTGCAAAGTGCATTGCATTGGTGGCGGCAAGTTGTTTGTATGTCTGTCCGAAAACATCACCGTACCTGTAGCCATTGCCATTGCCAAATGGAAAGCGACATTGCAACCCGAAATTTGCCGGGTACTGTTTCGCGACAATGGTTTTGCCGACGATATAGCCAAAACAAATAGCGTGCAGGTGTTGCGGCAGAATGGGGTGGAAGAGGTGAATACGATATAAAAAGTTGTATTAGAAAAAAAATCTATTTTAAGCGACTAGGAAGTCGCTTGTCCCCCATCAACCATAAGTTTCCTATGATAAAAACAAGTAAATCAAGGGACAAGCGACTTTCAGTCGCTTATGTAAAACACACATCATCAATCAAACCGTTTGAAACCTCCCATTATTTATTATAAGGAGAGCGCAATCAACCAAAATCACATTGCGACAAATCAAAAATGCTTGCATTTTTTCTTATCCGTTTTTTAATCCGCTTCATCAGCGTAAATCAGCGTTCTATTCTTAATATGTTCTTATGAAAATAAAATTTGAAAGTGGATTAGAGTACCAGCGGGAAGCCATCAATGCGGTGGTGGATATTTTCAATGGTCAGGATACCTGCAATTCCAACTTCACGGTGTATTCGCCGCAATACCTGGCAATGCAAAATGCGCTGGATTTGAATGCGATAGGCTTTGCCAATAAGTTTGCCATTACCGACGAAAAGCTGCTGGAGAATGTGCAGAAAATACAGCTTCGCAATGGATTGAAACCATCCACCGACAAAGAAGTGGACAAGGATTTACTGGATTTTTCGATAGAAATGGAAACTGGCACCGGCAAAACCTATGTGTATCTGCGTTCCATCATGGAGATGAACCGCCAATATGGGTTCACCAAATTCATCATTGTTGTGCCGTCCATTCCCATCAAAGAAGGTGTGTACAAATCGTTGCAAATGACAGAAGAGCATTTTAGGCAGCACTACAATAATGTTGATTACAAATACTTTATCTACAACAGTGCCAACCTCAACGAGATACGCGACTTTGCGGTGAATGATAAACTGCAAATCATGGTCATCAACATACAGGCTTTTGCCAAAGATTTGGACGATACCAACAAAAAGACTTCGCGCATATTGCTGGAATACAACGACAAACTGGGTTACAAGCCCATATCATTGATACAAAACACCCGTCCGGTGGTGATTATTGACGAACCGCAAAGTACCATCAACACGCAGTTGGCCAAGCGGTCGGTGGAAAACCTGAAGCCATTGGCTTTGCTGCGTTATTCGGCCACGCACAAAGAAAAAGTAAACCTGATGTACAAACTGGATGCGGTGGATGCTTATAACCAACAATTGGTGAAAGAAATAGAGGTGGCGTCGGTAAAAGTGGATGGCGCAGCTGGTGGCGGTGTGTACATCAAATTACTGTCGGTAAGCAATAAAACGGGCATTACCGCCAAACTGGAACTGGACCTGAAAGGCAAAGATGGATTGGTGAAACGTGGCGTAAAAGAAGTGAAAAAGCACGTAGATTTGGGACTACTTACCAAGCTGGCGCAATACGACAACTACATGGTGCGCGATATTTACACCGCCGACGACAACCAATACATTGAGTTTATCAATGATGTGGAAATAAAACTGGGGCAGTCCATTGGTTCGGTGGACGATACTTTGATAAAGCGGTTGCAGATTCATAAAACCATAGAGGAACATTTAGACAAAGAGTTATTGCTCAACCCCAAAGGAATAAAAGTATTGAGCCTGTTTTTTATCGATGCCGTGAAACATTACCGCCAATATGATGCCGACGGCAATGCTACCAATGGCGATTATGCCAACATGTTTGAGGAAGAATACAAAAAGCTGATACAGAAATCGAAATACAAAACCTTGGTGGAAAGTACGGGCAATGTGGAGGTAGCAGCCGTTCACAACGGTTATTTTTCCATTGACAAAAAAAGCAAATCCAGCAACAGCAAAGAGAAGTTTGAGTATTTCAAAGATACCAGCGGTTCGGTAAATGCGGACGAGGATACCTACAGCCTGATAATGAAAGACAAGGAAAAGTTGCTGAGTTTTGAGTCGTCGTTGCGGTTTATTTTTTCGCACTCGGCACTCAAAGAAGGCTGGGACAACCCCAATGTGTTTCAGATTTGTACGCTCAAGGAAG
>JBAXAD010000319.1:0-3685 GCA_037142715.1 Paludibacter sp.
CGCACCTGTAGTGATTGAAGGATATGGTGGTACGGGTGTTACAAATATCGATTGCCCTGCACAAGTACTTGACTATCATGCTTCGGCCATTTCTAATGGGAATATTGGTGATTGGAATACTTTGTCGGGTGCATCAAAAACTGCAATGTTTCAATGTGCAAAAGTGGCGGGTTATCATTATGTGTTGCGGTCGTTCGACTGTGCCGATAGTTTGATTGGCGGTAAAACCAATGTTATTAAAATGGTTTGGTCGAATATTGGTGTTGCACCTACATACAAAAGCTGGAATGTGGTTTTCAGAATGTATGATATTTCAACAAATAGTACTATTTTTGAATCAAATTCTTCATTGGATTTAAAAAGCCTATTACCAACTTACAGCTATTTTTCAAAAATAGATAAGCCGTTTTCGGTTGAAGATAATCTTGTTTTACCCGAAAGTATAGTTGCAGGAGTTTACGGGCTCGAATTAATAGTAAAAGATCCTACTGGCTATTCCTGGCCTATGCGCTTGTATATCAAGGATAGAAAATATAATGGGGCGTATTCGTTGGGAATTATAAAAGTTGTAAAATAATTAAATATTTATCTTATGAAATCAATTCAAAAATTATTACTTTTAAGCTTTCTTTGTTGTGCTTTTGTAACAATAAATGCAGCTGAACCAGCTGTAAAAATCTCGGTAACAGCCGATCATGCCGATTGGGTGTATAAACTCAACGAGAAGGTAAAGTTTAAAATTTCTGTCGTACAGGATGGCAAAGTTCTAAGTGGCGTGAAGGTTCAATATGAAATTGGACCAGAAAAAATGCTCCCGGCTCTAAAAAACGAGTTAGTTCTAAAAACTGGCGATATTGAGGTTGATGGAGGTACAATGCAAGTGCCTGGATTCTTGCGTTGTAAAGTTAAAGCGGAGGTTGACACCAAGAAATTTGAAGGTTCTGCCACAGCAGCTTTCAGCCCTGGGCAAATTCAACCAACCACCACTTCGCCCGACGATTTTAGCACCTTCTGGGCAAAAGCCATTGCGGATAATGCCAAGATACCAATGGATGTAAAAAAAGTGCTTATGCCCGAAAAATGTACAGATTTGGTGAATGTGTATCAGGTAAATCTGCAGAATTGGAAAACTGGAATGCGGATTTATGGCATATTGTGTGTACCCAAAGCTTCAGGCAAATATCCAGCTGTTTTACAAGTGCCTGGTGCAGGAGTTCGTCCGTACAACGGTGACATTAAATTAGCCGAAAAAGGAATTATTACTTTCCAAATAGGAATTCATGGCATTCCGGTTAATTTGGATCCCATAGTTTACGATAATCTTCGTTTTGGTGCACTAGATAATTATCCATCGTTCAACATGGATAACCGCGATAATTATTATTATAAACATGTGTACCTGGGTTGTTTACGTGCCAATGATTTTATTTGTACCTTGCCCGAATATGATGGCGAAAATCTAATGGTGATGGGTGGCAGTCAGGGTGGCGCATTGTCTATTGTAACGGCTGCTCTCGACAAACGTGTAAAAGCACTCTCCTGTTTCTATCCCGCACTTTGCGACTTGAATGGATATCAATTTGGCAGAGCAGGCGGTTGGCCACATTTATTGAGTAAAAAAGAGTTCATTAGTCCTGATAAAATTGAAACCTCCCGTTATTACGATGTAGTGAATTTTGCCCGTTTAATTTCTGTACCCGGATTCTATTCATTTGGTTATAATGATGAAACTTGTCCGCCAACCTCTATGTATTCGGCTTTCAACAGCATTTCAGCTTCAAAATCATTCTTTATTGCCAAAGAAACGGGTCATTTTGCTACTTCTGAACAATATGCAAAACAATGGGAATACGTGTTGAACTACTTCAAAATCAAATAGCTGATTTTACTACAAAACAATTGAATTTTTGAATGAAGAAGTCTCATATAATGGGACTTTTTTGTTTTTCCGACAATTTCTCAGTCCTATTCAAACAATAATTACCAGCACTCGAATTTTTAGTAATACTATTTTTGTAACCGTAAAATAATTTAATACGATTACAATGAAACACACATTCCGCATTTTATGTTTTTTGCTGTTTTTTCAGTTCAAAGGTTTGCTAGCATTTAGTTCAGAGTTGACTGCAAACGCTTTGGAAACAAAACACACTCTTCTGGTCATTCCATTGACAGATAATGAAATCACTAATCCCGATAGGGGTTTTTATCGCTGGAATGGTAATGAGATGGCACCATTCTCAAGTATCGACCGTTATGCACGTTATAACTGGACTGTTTTTGAAACTTCCGAAGGAGTTTATAATTTCTCGTCACTTTATAACGAAGCCGCAGCTGCCTACTCCGACCCTGATGGACGTGGAACTTTTGGATTGGCCTTTCGCTGTGTGGTCGAGGGTACAGACCATGCTTATCCAGCTTATCTCGATGCAAAAATGACTTCTTGGTATAGTAATAATAAAAAATGCTGGGTTCCTGATTGGAATAACGCTTATTTTCTTGCCCGACACGATTCGTTGGTGGCAAATCTGGGGCGGGCTTTCAACAAAGACCCACGCATTGGCTATGTAGAAATCAGAACTTTTGGCAACTGGGGTGAATGGCATTTAAGTGGTTTTGAAGCTCCTCCATCAACTGTGGGTTGGATATCAACTACTACTATTCAGCACATTATCGATGTATTTGTGAAAGCATTTCCGGATAAACAACTCATAATGATGAGCGATAATGAAGGAGGTATTGAGTATGCCTTGAAAAAAACGGGCTTAAAATATCCTATCGGTTGGCGACGCGATTCGTGGTGTAATTCAGGTATGAGGACTCCCTCTACTTCAAGTCGCTATGCATCGTTTTGGCCGATGATGCAGGAAAGATGGAAAACTGCTCCGGTAATTGTAGAGGGTTACGGCAATACCGGCATGACTTATTCGCTCGGATTGCAACAAGTCATTGATTTTCATATTTCGGGTATCGGAAATGGTAATTTTGGTTCAAATCTGTCGTGGAGCACTATGACTACTGATGCCCAAAATGCTATGGTCAATTCTGCCAAAACAGCAGGATACCGATACGTTTTACGTGATGTAATTACCCCAACGGTTTTTGTTCCGGGTCAGTTAGTTCGTTTTGTCGCTAATTGGTCTAACGTGGGTGTTGCACCTGCCTATCGTAACTGGCAAGTGAAATTCCGATTGGTTCATCCTACAACAGGAACTCTGATTTGGGAGTCACCGTCGAAGGTAAATCTACGAACTTTATTACCGACATACAATTTTACTACAGCCTTTGATACACCTTTTGCTGTTGACGAAACGTTTACATTTCCACAGAATATAACACTTGGAACTTATTCGCTCGAAGTACTGATTACAGATGTTGACAATTATTACCCACCTCTCAAATTAGCCAATCAGAATCGCAAATCGAACGGTGCCTACCCAATTGGAAATGTGGTGGTTGATGCGCAAAATGGAGTTCGTAATATATCCGAATTATCAGGAATTTCATTACAGTCTTTTTCGGGTAGAATGCTCAAATTGAATGTGCAAACTGCCGACAATTACTCCATTTCTTGCATTGATACAATTGGAAAATGTGTTTTTAGCACTATGAAGTTCTTAAATCAGGGACTCAATAATATTCAAACAACAAATTGTGATAGGGGTATTTATTTACTCAATTTAGT
>JBAXAD010000320.1:0-3682 GCA_037142715.1 Paludibacter sp.
CCAATACAAGGTACTTTCATTCTCAAAGCATGATCCATGATTTTGGTAATTTTACGCGCATGTTTCAATCCCAATGAACCACCCATAACCGTAAAGTCTTGTGCGTAAATACAAATTGGAGCACCACTCATGGTACCAGTTCCTGTAATTACACCGTCACCCGCCAGCTCTTTGCTTTCCATTCCGAAGTTGCGTTCTTCGTGTTCTACAAAAAGGTCGTACTCGTGAAATGAATCAACGTCCAACAGAGCAAGAATACGATCGCGAGCAGTCATTTTACCCATGGCAACCTGTTTCTCAATGGCTTTGTCACCTCCACCTTTTTCTACAATCGCCTTCTTTTGTCGTAATGCCAGAATGTTTTTCTTTAAAGACATAAAAACTTTTTTTAATGAAACTTAAATTTAAAGTAAATAGCGATATTTATTCGCCAAATCTTGTTACAAAAGTACTACATTTCTTTGAAAGTAAGGCATTTTCAGCCTATTAGTTTTGTCTTTAAAGCTTTATCTAGTTTATTTTCAGTTTCTTAAGTGTGTTTTTTCTGGTGGAATTAAAACCCGCAGAATAGCTCTCAAAATCAACATTCTCGAGGTAAGCTTTGAACTCAATACTCAATTCAGGGACTATTTGGCATATCGAATAAAGTATTTTCATAGATAGAGATTGCACTGCAATTGGTGATTTGGGAGAAATCATCCATTCAAAACATGAATTTATAAATTCGACAGGAATTGAATTGGGCAAACGTAAATTGGATAAAATTGACAAGCAACCACGATGAACGCCACCGTGTGAAATGTTGATTGAAAACTTCATAATTTCAAGTATTTGCTTATCAGTAAACCAATCTGGATGTTTTTCGCTTATTTTGGCACATGCCCATGCTGCCCGCCAAGCCACCTTGTTGTCTGCATCAAATACTAATTGGAAAATATTTTGGAAATCTTCGGGATTATCGAAAATATTTTGAACCAATTGATCCAAAAAGTTTTTTGAAATGGGGCGAGAGAGTTGTTCCCTATAGTTCATGTTTTGAGGAATTTAAATAGTCGTAACTTTATTGTTTTATTAGGTTTAGGCAAGATTGAAAATCTTAACTGCAAATTTAAGAACTTATTTCAAATAAATAAAATGAAGAATAGAAAGTCATTCTTTTAATTTGCTGAAATTATGAAATTAAGATTTAACGTTTAAACTAAAAATTGCATATTTATTCAGATAAACAAGCCATTTTTTATGTTTTAAAACACATACGGAGAATTAAAGTAGAATATATTTTGTACAATTTAAAACTTGTATTACTTTTGGTTTACCAAACGGATGTATTGATATTTATTTAAATTTCAATTTGTCAAAACGATAGTATAGAGATTATTTTACAAAAAAACATGGCAAAGACAATCAAAAGTAAGAAAGCACAGAATTCAGAAAAACCAACCGATCAAGTAATATCCAAAGTTAAAGAGCTTATCAATTCGGGTGTTCTAAAACCTGGAGATAGGTTGCCTGCAGAAAGAAAGATGGCCTTGGATTTTGGATTTGGAAGAACTCAGGTGCGTGAAGCCTTACACAAGCTTGAGTTTTACGGCATTATTAAAACCTTACCCCAAAGTGGATCTGTAATAAATGGATTAGACATCAATACGCTGGATGGTTTAATATCAGATGTGCTTAATATTCAGCCTTATGACTTTTTATCATTGGTAGAAACACGAGTTTTGTTGGAAGTAAAAGCCATTCAATTGTGTGCTGAAAGAAGAACAAAAGAGGACATTATTACACTTGAAAAAGCACATAAAAATTATGTCCGCTATTTTGATACTCCCAATCGGATTAGTCACGATTTTGCTTTTCACCGCGCCATCGCCGAAGTGAGCCACAATCCGGTTTTTAAAGCCATGTTGATGATTGTAATTCCCGACATTATGGCCATTTACCAAAAAGATCGTATTTGTGCACCCGATAGAGCTATTTTGATTGAACATGAACGTATGTTAGAATATATAATTAGCGGGAATGCTGAACTGGCAGGTGCTATGATGGCGCAACATTTACAGGGAGTTTTAGAGTTCGCTAAGTCAAGACTGGAAGTAAAAGCTTAAATTTTAATTCATTTATTTTAAAAATAAAAGGCTGATTCAGAGTGTTTTGAATCAGCCTTATCTATAAAATGAGTGGGTTTGACTAATTTTCGTATTTCATTGAAATATCAGGTGCAAAAACGAATCAAATATTTGCTGACATTTTAAATCATGGCATTATTTTTGTTAATTATACTTTTCCTATTCTATTTTCAATTCTAAAAATATGAGTATTCACCCTTCAATAAATACACAATGAAAAGCAATTCTATTTTAAAATTCTTCTCAATTTTGTTGGTTGCAGGCATTTTATTTACAAGTTGTGCCAGTTCTACATTGATTCAGTCGTACCCCTCTGGTGCTAAGGTATATATTGATGGTGAACTAACGGGAGTAACTCCATATTGGCACTCAGACACCAAAATTACAGGAAGTATTACCAACGTCGATTTGGTGAAAGAAGGTTATGAACCCTTGTACACCTCATTTAGCAGAACTGAACAAGTAAGTGTAGGTTCGATCATTGGTGGTTTGTTTATTTGGCCAATATTCTTGTGGACAATGGAATACAAACCGACTCACAACTATGAATTGACTCCGCTCAAATATCAATCGAATGTAGATTCTATTCAATTGAGTAATCCGCAATCTATTGAACAACAAGTTCCTGTACAAGCTGTTTCTCCAAAAATTCAACGATTAAAGGAGTTAAAGCAATTGCTGGATGAAAAAGTGATAACCAAAGAGGACTTCGAGAAACAAAAACAAAAGATTCTGGATGAAAAATAACTTTTGATTCTGATACAGAATAAATAGCTTTATAAAATAATCCCATTGTCGTCACGTTAATGGGATTTTTTATTAGAAAGCATTACTACCTTTTTTGATTGAATTTTTGAGCAAAACCATTATCTTTGTATAATTATAAATGTAAATTGACCCAACAAATGATTGATTATTCTAAAATACCTTCCCCATGTTTCGTGCTTGATGAAGCTGCTTTTCGCAACAATTTATCGTTGATAAAATCGGTAAAAGAACGTGCTGGAGTTGAGATTATACTTGCTTTCAAGGCCTTTGCTATGTGGAGTGTATTTCCCATTGTGCGAGAATATATACCTTATTCTACCGCAAGTTCGTTGGCGGAAGCGCGGCTGGCTCGTGATGAAATGGGGACAATGGCGCATACTTATGGACCTGTTTATACCGATAAAGAATTCCCCGAAATTATGGCTTGCAGCAGTCATATTACTTTCAATTCATTGAATCAGTTTCATAGGTTTTATCCTCAAAGTCAGTTTAATAATATCTCATGCGGTTTGCGCATAAATCCTGAGTTTTCGGATGTAGAAACTGATTTGTATAATCCATGCGCACCGGGTTCTCGCTTGGGCGTGGTGGCTGAATTGCTAGGTGAAAAACTGCCCGACGGAGTTGAAGGTCTTCATTTTCATACACTTTGCGAATCGAATTCTTTCGATTTGGAAAGAACTTTAAACGTGGTGGAAGAGAAATTTGGAAAATATTTTTCTCAAATAAAATGGCTCAACATGGGCGGTGGGCATTTGATGACCCGTGAAGATTACGATGTGGAACAT
>JBAXAD010000321.1:0-3666 GCA_037142715.1 Paludibacter sp.
ACAAGTTTGTATAATAGGACCTGTTATTAAATCAAAGTTGTTTCCAAAAGAAGAATACAACCATGAAGTTCTCAAAATAACTGCTTCGTCGCAACTTTCCATCAATACCTGCTCACCTTCAAGTTTTGATTTTCCATAAACTGAGGACGGGCAAACAGGCATATCTTCGGTGTAGGGAACATGATTTGTACCGTCAAAAACATAATCGGTCGAAACGTGCACTACTTTCAAATTGTTTGCTTTGGCTACTTCGCCGATATTTTTTACCGCATCACGATTAATTTTATAACACAAATCCACATCGTCTTCTGCTTTATCTACAGCAGTATAAGCTGCACAATTTACTATGAAATTCACTCCGTTTTCAATCACAAAATCGTTAAGTGTATTTTTATCGCAAATGTCAAGTTCTGCAACATCAGTGTAGATATATTTAAAATCAGGAAAACGGTTTGCAGCTTGTTGCATTTCGTTGCCCAACTGTCCGTTACTGCCAGTTATTAGTATAGTTTGCATAAAGAAGTTTGTAGTAGGTAGTTTATAGTTGGTAGCATCCCAGTCCTGAAAAAAATCAGGACAAAAAAATTAATGAAACAAAAGAAAATAAGAATAGCACGCTGATTACGCTGATTGAGCGGATAAAAAAGACGGATTTAAAATTTACTTTGTAAATTGATTTTAGGAGCGAAATCAAAATACGTAGTATTTTTCTAATCCGTTTTCAATCAGCTAATTCCGAAAAATCCGCGTTCTATTCTTCATTTGTTTCTTAAGAGTCAGTAGTAAAGGACTAACTTCCAATTTTCAGTTTGACTTTTAGAAATTTTTATCAGCATCCTTAAATAACGGATGTTTCAGGTCTTTATCAGAAATAACGGCTTTATCAGCAGGTATTTTCCAATCAATGGCCAAGTTAATATCATTATACAAAATGCCTCTTTCTAAAGTTGGACTGTAGAAATTATCACATTTATAAGTAAACAATGCTGTTTCGGAAAGAACTGAAAACCCGTGTGCAAAGCCTTGAGGAATAAGAAATTGTAAGTGGTTTTCTTCAGAAAGTTCAACGCCAAACCATTGTCCAAAAGTAGGTGAATCGGCACGTAAATCTACTGCCACATCCCATACCGAACCTTGCGCCGCAGAAACCAATTTTGTTTGGCTTTGTGGATTCAATTGATAGTGCAATCCACGAATTACACCATAAGATGACTTCGATTGATTGTCTTGACAAAAATCATGGTCAATACCAGCTTCACGGTATCTTTCAGCATTATATGTTTCGCAAAAATAGCCGCGAGGGTCTTCAAATACGCGAGGTTTAATGATTAATAAGTCGGCAATTGGGGTTTTAATTATTTCCATTGTAATTTTCTTATGACCCCAAACCCCTAAAGGGGCTTTAAGACCAAGTTTATTTATATGTAAAGATATGTTTGAAATGTCTTCTTCCCCTTTAGGGGCTAGGGCTCATCTCTAATCAATATTATATACTTGTTTTTCGTTGGCAATCTTAATCAGATATGCTCCGTAATTGTTTTTCTTGAGTGGCTCGGCAAGTTGAAGTAGTTTCTCACGACTAATATAACCATAACGATAGGCAATTTCTTCCAAACAAGCAACTTTTAAACCTTGACGGTTTTCGATGGTAGCAATGAAGTTTGAAGCTTCCAGCAAACTATCGTGCGTGCCAGTATCTAGCCAAGCCATCCCACGACCCATCATTTTTAAGCTTAAGCGTTCTTCTTCCAAATACAAACGGTTCAAATCGGTAATTTCCAACTCGCCACGTTTCGATGGTTTCAGATTTTTTGCTTTTTCAACTACATCATTGCTGTAGAAATACAATCCAGTAACTGCATAATTTGATTTTGGATGTTCTGGTTTTTCTTCCAAACTTAGCACTTTCCCGTTTTTGTCAAAATCTGCAACGCCGTAACGTTCAGGGTCATTGACATAATAGCCAAATACCATAGCGCCATCTTGCATGGTGGCAGCTTCACGAAGCGTGCGTGAAAAATCGAAACCGTAAAAAATATTGTCGCCCAACACCATACACACATTATCATTGCCAATGAATTTTTCTCCAATGATAAAAGCTTGTGCCAATCCATCGGGTGAAGGTTGAATGGCATATTCCAATTTAATTCCAAAATCATCGCCATTTCCTAACAAATTTTCGTACAAATGTATATCGTGTGGAGTCGAAATTATTAAAATATCACGAATTCCAGCCAACATCAATACAGATAGTGGATAGTAAATCATTGGTTTATCGTAAACCGGAATAATTTGTTTGGAAATACTTTTGGTAACTGGATACAAACGAGTTCCAGAACCTCCTGCCAAAATAATGCCTTTCATAATAATGTGTATTTAGTTGAAAACAAATTGATTTCTAAAAAGATTCAAAAGTAAGAAATAAAAATGAAAAATATAAGAATTAAAGAATGAAGAATTAAAGATAAAAAAAAACCGAACGTACACTAATCAAGTTCCCCTTTAGGGGTTAGGGGTCATTTTATTCTTCAAAATCCAGTTCACCATCTTTGTATAATTGATAATTCTTGGTCAATAAAACCATGAATTTACTTATTTCAGTTTGAGCCTGAAGTGTTTCAGGAGTAATCTCTGCTTTCTTCATGCGCAATAACATTATACCATATTGAAAATTGAAACACAATTCAATATCACTTAATTGTGAATTTTGATGCTGATTTCTTAGTTGCGTAATAAATGGTAATACATGATAGAATTTGGCATTGTAACCCGCATCTTTGCCTGAGCGAAGCAACAAACCATGTAATTCATCCAACTCAATGATGATGTTTTTATTCAATTGCAAATGTCCGTTCTCTTGAACATTTTCAATGCGCATCATTTCAATTAAACTCTCGTACCATTCGTAAAGTGTTTTGCGTTCTGCATCTGAAACCGGATAACTCGCAATGATTCTGTTGTTTATAGCTTCTAAATTGAGCCCAAAAGCACGAATTAAATCCTCTACTTGCCACATATAGAGCAAATACTCACTGATATTTTCTTTTTTAAGTTTTCGAGCTATAAACACGGGAGATAATTAATAATTAATAATTCACAATTAATAATGAAGATATAAATTGGAAAGATCTTGTTCAATTCCACTATATGTACTAGGGGCTTTTTTCATTCAAAATCCCAATCACCATCTTCATCCATGTACGTTGGTTCAACAAAATCCTCTAAATCACGACGTTCTTTCTTTGTTGGGCGGCCTGTTCGTGGGTCGCGACCAGTATTTCCAGCCATTTTGGCCAATTCAATCAATTCTAATTGGTCTGCTGTCGTCACATTCTTCATGAAATCTATTACCAACTTGGCATTCATTCTATTTTCCGAAAGTGCCAATACTTCAAATGAAAACAAATAAGGATTTCTTTTAATGGAAATCAAATCGCCCACTTTTACGTTTCGTGACGGTTTTACCTGAATATTTTTTATAATGACTTTGCCTTTTTTACAAGCCTCAGCGGCCAAAGTACGTGTTTTGAACAAGCGCACTGCCCACAACCATTTATCTATACGTACTTCTGTTTTCATTTTTTTTTTTTAGTCTAATGACAAAGGTCAAAAATCAAAGGTCAGTATCCTTTTTCAAACCTTATAAAAATTTATTTCTTATTGTAT
>JBAXAD010000322.1:0-3661 GCA_037142715.1 Paludibacter sp.
TATTTTAAAAAGAAAAATAAGTAACAAAACGGTCAACGCATTTCAGGCATCAACAACTACTATCTACCAACTACTTACTACTATCTTCCCACTACTATCTTCCCACTACAAGCTCTCAACTCTCTTCGCTTCATTCCAAATCACATCCATATCAGCCAAACTCATTTCTTTCAGGTCCTTACCAATTGTTATTGTTTTGGATTCGAGGTAATTAAAGCGGCTTATAAACTTGCGGTTGGTACGTTCCAATGCGTTTTCGGGGTTAATATCGTACAGTCGGGCTGCGTTTATCAGGCTGAACATCAGGTCGCCAAACTCTGCTTCCATTTTATCTTGGTCCATGGCGGCAATTTCCACTTTAAACTCGTTGATTTCCTCCTGCACTTTGTCCCAAACCTGTTCGCGATGTTCCCAGTCGAAACCCACACTGCGGGCTTTGTCCTGAATACGATGGGCTTTGATGAGTGCTGGAAGTGTAATTGGTACACCCGACAAAACCGATTTGTTACCGCCCTTTTCTTTTAATTTGAGTGTTTCCCAGTTTTGCAACACTACTTCACTGGTAGCAGCTTCAGTATCTGCAAAAATATGTGGATGACGATAAATAAGTTTCTCGCACAAACCTTGGCAAACGTCGTAAATGTCGAAATCTTGGGTTTCCTTTCCCATTTCCGCATAAAAAACAATGTGCAAAAGTATATCACCCAGCTCTTTGCGAATTTCAGTTTTATCGTCCTTAATTATGGCATCGGCAAGTTCGTAGGTTTCTTCTATGGTGAGTGTCCGCAGACTTTCGAAGGTTTGTTCCTTGTCCCACGGACATTTAGCACGTAGTTCAGTCATAATTTCAAGCAGCCTTTGGAATTGTTCTAGTTTTTCGGAAATGGTATGCATATAAAGAATTAAAAATTAGCGATTTATTTTTTTTTAATTTCAAATAATCTGAAACTAAAAGCAAAGGTAATCATTTTGAGCGACTATCACTTTTGTTTGTTTTCTTCTTTTTTTGTTTCTACTTACTAAAATCTACTATCTATCATTCCATTAATTTTGCAATGTCAAATTTTTTCATTTGCATAAACGCTTTCATCGCATTGGCAGCTGTTGCAGGATTAGACATCAATTGTGGTAGCATTGAAGGTACAATTTGCCACGAAACTCCATACTTGTCCTTCAACCAGCCACATTGGCTTTCTTCACCTTCTGCGGTAAGTTTATCCCAATAATTATCAATTTCCTCTTGAGTATCGCAAAATACCTGAAACGAAATGGCTTCACTAAATTTGAATAACGGACCACCATTCAAAGCGGTGAAAGGTTGTCCGTTTATTTGAAAAGCTACCGTGAGCACTTTTCCTTCATTTCCATAACGACTGATTTTTTCAATCTTTGAGTTTTTGAAAATGGAAGTGTAAAATATAGCTGCTTCTTCGGCCTGATAATCAAACCAAAGGCAGGGTGTTATTTGATGACCCATAAAATATCTATTTTAATTTTGTTCTACATGTTTTTTGAAATTATCCATAATTGCCTGCCAACCTGTCCGTTGCAACTCAATTGGGTTCTCATTTTCAGCGTCGAAAGTTTCTATTACCTCTATTTGATTATCCAATGTTTTGAAAACGATACTCACTTTTCTATCATCGGCCATTGTATATTCAATGATCTCATTAATAATTACTTTGGTATAAATTCCGTCACAATCAAAGCCAAAACTTCCATCTTTGGCTTCCATTCGGTAAGTGAATTTTCCGTCCATTCGCAAATCATTTTCAGATTTAGTTGTGTGCCAATCATCCGAAGCAGCATTCCAGCTCTCAATATCTGAGGGAGTATTCCAACATTTCCAAACCTTATCGATAGAAGAGTTTATCGATGTTTGAACCGTAATTTTTGTTTTTTCGTTTGTTTCCATAATTATTTTTCTGTACAATTAAACATCCATTGTATTCCAAATTTATCGGTGCAACTTCCATAATATGCACCCCAAAACATATCTTGCAAATCCATTGAAATAGTACCTCCTTCTGACAGCGCATCAAAAAGTTTTTTGGTTTCAGCTTTGGTATCTGGTTCAAGATTGAGATAAATATTGTTGCCAAAATTCACCTTAAAACCCATTGATTCAGGCGCATCGGTACCCATAAGTATATGTCCGCCAACAATGGGCAATTCTATGTGCATAATCAGATTTTTGTCTTCTTCTGCCAATGCAGGCATTCCTTCAGCAGGTGGAAAATCTCCCATTCGTGCCACACCGCCTCCGCTAAATTCACCACCAAAAACGGTTTTATAAAAATTAAAAACTTCCGCCGTATTACGAGGGAAGTTCAGATAAGTGCTTGTCCTTGCCATAATAATTGATTTAAAATTTCAACTATAACAAACACTTGAGAATTTTGTTTTGAGTTCTTGGATTATGGTTTTATTTTAAAGATTTAGCCGATAGAAATAAATATATCCAGCCAATTATAAAACAAACACCACCAATAGGAGTTACCGGACCGAGCCATGTCCAAGTATTTTCATTGATGCTGGTGAGCGCTAGTAAATACAATGAACCGCTGAACAATACCATTCCCGCAAAGAAGAAATACGAAGATATGATTAATTTTTTGCTATTGTTGAATTGATAAAGCACCACGATAAATAGAATTGCCAAGGTATGATAAAACTGGTAGCGCACTCCTGTTTCGTAAGTTGTAAGCATTTGTGGGGTGAGTAATGGTTTCAGTCCATGTGCACCAAATGCACCAAGCACAACGCATAACAATCCTGATATAGAAGCAATTGATAAAGTATTCTTCATTTTTCTAATGGCAAATTGGATTTTTCTGAAACCTAAATTAATTTACAAACAAATCTGAAAGCATAGAATTAGCTAAATTTATTTATTTTGGCTAGTAAATGTAATAAGTTGAATTTCAAAAACCAAAGTAGAAAAAGGCGGAATTGGACCTGCACCATAAACACCGTATCCAAGCTCCTGTGGAAGCACAATCGTTCGTATTTCACCAGCTTTCATGTGTGTCAGGTTTTCTTGCCAACCTCCAAGAAGCCCGTCTAATTTGAATGTATATGGTTTGGCACTAATATTATTTGCTAAACTACCGGTATAAGTTTGCTCAAAAACATTGCCATTAACAAATCTCCCTCTGTAATTCACTTTCACTGAATCAGTAAGTGTTGGGCTTCCGTAATTTTGATTGCCCTGAGTAGTAATTTTGTAATAAAAACTACTGCCACCACGTGCAATTGGAATGCTGTACAAAACATAACCAGCACTGTCCTTCATATTCGAAAAATAAGTTTCATTATCTAATTTATACTTTGAAAAATCATCTGTTGAATTATCGTAAGTGTTGCATGAACTTATGAGAATCGAAAGGATTGAAATTGAGAGAAAAAATAATTTGTTTGTTTTCATTTTGGAAAGATTAAATTTCAGACTATCATTTTCATTAAAATAGTCTGAAAAACGATAAATATTAATTGTGAATTAAAAAAAAACGGTTGAATATAAGTAGACGAAATTATTTATTGACATATTTATTATATTATAAAACAATCATTTACATCGTCTTAGCAAGTATTAATTACTAACTTCTTGTCAATGCCTGAAATATGTTGACCACTTTAAAGTAACAAAAAACACTAAAAA
>JBAXAD010000323.1:0-3656 GCA_037142715.1 Paludibacter sp.
TAGTTATCACAGGTACAAACTTAACTGGTGCTTCGGCTGTCAGCTTTGGTGGAACTGCTGCTACATCATACACAGTTGATTCTGATACTCAAATTACGGCAATCGTTGCTACAGGAACTAGTGGAAGTGTAAGTGTTACTACAACTGGTGGTACGGGAACGAAAACTGGATTTACTTATGTGGCTGCACCAACCATCACTTCATTCACCCCAACAAGTGCTGGAAATGGCGCAAACGTAGTTATCACGGGTACAAACTTAACCGGTGCTTCGGCCATCAGCTTTGGTGGAACAGCTGCTACATCATACAATGTTGATTCTGATACTCAAATCACGGCAGTCGTTGCTGCAGGAACTAGCGGAAGTGTAAGTGTAACTACAACTGGTGGTACGGGAACGAAAACAGGATTTACATATGTGGCTGCACCAGTAACAGTTGTAGTAAATACCTTAAATCCAACTTTAGCAAGCTTAAATCTCACAACATCAAGTGATATTACAATAAAAAGTACGGGAACATTGACCGTAAATGCTCCAATAACCGTAAATAGTATTGCGCTAGACTCTGTGGGGAATCTAAACGTCGTTTCTGGCAATACCGTTGCAGTAGGTACATTGACATTAAAGGCTGGAAAAACGAACTCGTTCAGTGCCAAAATTGATGAAACAATAACTGCAACTACCCTTCGTTTTGTGAAAACAATGGATGATACAAAATGGTATTTTATGTCATTCCCTTGTAATGTAGTTGTAGCTGATATTATCAGTATAAATGGAGGTTTGGGTACTTATGGTGCAAGCGGCTCTTGGTTTATCAAGGAATACAATGGAGCACAACGGGCTATTTCTGGAACCAGCACTCCCAATTGGAGTCATGTTTTGAGTACTGCCACACTTGCAGCCAAACAAGGTTATATTTTTGGATTGGCAGATGGTATGGGTACGAAAGATGTAATATTCCCGTTGGCAACCACCATTTTGGCAAAGGAAGAGGCTGATGATATACCTGTTACAGCACATACTGGCGCAGCAGGTGGTAACAATTACGGCTGGAATCTGGTTGGACAACCCTACCTGAGCAAGTTTACTGGCAGTGGTGCAGGTATCAACTTTATGGTGTTTTCGGATGGTATTAGTAATTATACCCAATACTCTAAATTCTCGGCAACAAAACCACTTCCAAGTATCGACCCTTTTGCTGCATATTTTGTGCAGGTTGACAATTCCAATCCAATATCCTTTGCCTTGGCGAACAGACAAGGTGCTCCGGCTATAGTTAATAGTTTATCGGATATTGTTGATTTGAATATTAGTTCAGCAGGTGGTACCGACAATACAACGATTATTATGGACAATGACCAAAGTACTGCTTATCAGATTGGTCAGGATTTGGAGAAATGGATGAGTACTGGAACTCAGGTTTATACCGTGTTGGGCGGTATTAATTATGCCTACAATGCTTTACCAATGAGCAGTGTAAATAATTTGGCAGTTGGAATTTATACCAAAACAGCTGGTACAACCACCATCAGTGCCAATGCGTCGCAAGCTCAAAGTTTGTCGAAACTGTTGCTCACCGACAATAGCACAAGTCCTGCAACCGTCACCGATTTGTTGGTTTCCAATTATACGTTTACTGCTGCTGCCGGAACAAATAATACTCGTTTTGCCATTACTGCTCACCGCATTACCACCGAGAATGTAATTGAAATAGGTACCAATGCACAATTCATAATTACCCCGATAGCTATCGGGGCACAATTAATAATTAATAATTTGGTGGGTAATGAAGTGGTACGTGTATTTGATGCTTTGGGTCGCATGGTTATTAGCAAAACTGCAAATGGTAGTTCGTTGGAAATCAAGTTGGGAGCTAGAGGTATTTACACTGTTCAAGTGCAATCAGGGTCAACTATTTCAACCCGTAAAGTAATTTTCTAAATATTCTATTTGGTTCATCCGTCGGACCGCTTGGAGCGGTCTGACGGAGTTCCACTCAAAAAATAACAACCATGAGTAACAATTCAAATCAATCAGGCGCATTACTACTTTTGGCTGTAATATTGGGCGCTGCCGTTTATGCACTTATGTTTTTCGGTTCCGAAATGGAGCAAACTAATATGTCGGCAAGTTTTGGGCAATTGTCCAAATCGAAATCTGTCAATTTGTTGTCCAACAATAAACCCGCTGGTGGTGCCAGTTTTCAGGCCAAAGAAATTCGCTCCGACTTATCGGGCGTTGCTTTGCCAACTCACAAAATGAAAAGCACTTCGGGTGGCGATTATGCACAATCTACCAATCCTGATTTTCTTTCAACAGGAATAGAACAAAACAATGGGCTGAACCTGAATGAGACATCGACAAACACTCGCACAAGTGGCAGCGGAAATTATGCCAGCAATTCATCGCAGTCTTTTGCCTTTGGAAATAGTGATGTTCAGTACATTTCCAATCAACAAAACCCAACCAAAGCTGACATCAACGCTTTGCTCCTGCTAGATACACGGGCAGCAGAAACCGCCATGACAACCCAGCAAGGGTCCAAGCGTGCCACACCGGCTTTGGCAGTCAAAACAGCTTCCGTTTCTTCCAGTCTAGCCAGCAATGTAGTAAAAAAAATAGGCGGCGTTAGTAATCCCGGAGAACCAGGTGCTAGTCTACCTATTGGTGATGGCGTGTGGATTTTGCTTGCGTTGGCGGGTGTATTTGCGTCCAACCGCTTCTTCAGCGGTTTGACGCATTGACAGACTTCTACTGGGAGTGCATTTTTAATTCGCGCCCCCAGTAGTAGTAAGCTCCCCCAGTAGAAGTAATAAAAAAACTATTCATTCTTATGCAGATTTGCAACTGCATAAAGTGGATAGACTTCTATATTTTGGTATGTTGAAAAATTCTCTTGTGAAATTCGAATCCCTTTTTCCGATTTTTTTAAGTCCATAAATACCTTTAGACTCTGCATACTGCCTTTTGTTCCAGCTTTTACTTCGATAGGCAAAATTAGGGAATCTACCTGAATTAAATAATCAACTTCCGCATTACTGCTTTTTGCTTCCCGATGCCAATAATAAAGATTTTGTCGTTGATAGCAGGATGCCGATTTGATTAACTCTAGCCCAACGTTCAACTCGGCAAGTGCACCTTTATTGATTGATTCAAAATCATTTCTTAGCAATACCTCAGAAAGTTTCAAACCCAAAATACGTTGAAAAATACCTGAATCGAAAACGATAAATTTCCGCATTTTGGGATTTATTTCAGCTCCCAATGGTATTCCGTTGGCTGCACTATGGGTAATTGGCAATATCAGTCCAGCCATAGTCAAAAGTTCAAGAGCATCTTTCACTTGCAAATGATTTACATCCGGCAAAGCTTTGTTGTACACAAATTTTTGTCCATTCTGCTCAACAACAGATTTGAAAACCATACGAATAAGCGATGGTGAAGCCCTCTTTTTATATTTGCTAAAATCGTCATCGTAAGCAGAAATTAAACCGTCGAGTACACGTTGACACGACAATAAATCTCCCCCTGAAAAGTAACTGGAAATGACTTTCGGCATTCCGCCCAACACCAAAAACTGTTTATACAACTCCAACGCTTTTTTATGAATAGCTTCGGATAAAGGTTTTTGTGGTGAAGCTTCAGCAATGGATTTAC
>JBAXAD010000324.1:0-3648 GCA_037142715.1 Paludibacter sp.
ATATTAATGCTAACATAATGGGTAAATTAAAAAAGTACTTTATTTTAATCCATGCCAAAAAATGTAGTATATTTACAGCATAATAAGAAAACTAAAACACAACAAAATGGAAACTGTAGTTGTACAAATAAATAATAGTAAAGCATACAAGTTATTAGCCGATTTGGAAGATTTACATATTCTAAAAGTTTTAAAGAAAAGCAAACAACAAACAATCAGTCTATCAGAGAAATATGCAGGTAAATTGACTTCTAAAACTGCCGATGAGCTACAAGATTATGTAAAACTAAGTCGTGAAGAATGGAACAGCAAAACTATTTAATTGATACCAATGTCGTAATTGATTATCTGGGAAATAAAATTTCTAATAATGAATTGATTGTGTTGAAATGTAGAGACGCACGGCGTGCGTCTCAGGTAATTTGCACAAAGTGCAAATCCTAAAATTTGTATGAAATGCAAATCCGATAAATTGCATGCGCAATTTATTAACGGAGACGCACGCCATAGTCGGAGTGCGACTCCAAGTCGCGCCCCGACTATCCCGAATCATCTACACCACTACCACCCCATGTAATTCATCCACATATTTTGGAATGCTGTTCACATTGTTACCAAACACGCTCAACCAATCATATCCGTCGAACGGTGATTCACGGGCAATAATTTCACGGGTAATATCACCATTCTCACACACATAATTGATTATGGTTTTGACGTATTCCTGTTGTTGCGAGTTGAGGGTATTGTCGGACAAAAACTGGCTAAACTTATCAACGGCAATTCCACGGTCAACACCCACTATGGAGCGAATGAACACCGCCACATTGCCACCCTTGAACACATTTTCGGTATATTTATCATAATCTGCTTTGCTTCCCAATTCTACCCACAGAATTTCTTCCAATGCCAAAATATCCTTGTGTTCCAGTTTTTCTATCCTCAATATCTTTTGAAGTACGGAATTGCTGTCCTTGTTATTTGCCAAATAATCGAACACACGTTGCTTGTAGGTGGTTACGGTCACTATTCCTTTGGCAAATCCGCCGTCTTCTATCGTATCTTCAATGTCCACCGGAAAGGTAACGCGCGCATCCCCAACCAGAAATTGCATCAACTCCCTGAGCTCTATTCTAATCCGTTCGAGATTGGATACCGATATGTTTTCCCAAAAGTTAGCCGTCAGCACTTCCTTGATAACCTCAATCTTTGCTTTTACCTGCGGAATGGTAGTTATGTCCTGCAACAGGTCGGCTATCTTTACAATTTTCTCCTGACTTTTGATTGAATTGGTGATGTCATCCAGCAACGACAACTCCACAATAAGCACCAACAAATCAAACTTCTTGGTATTTTCTTCTTCTTTTGTTGGTGTCAGCAATAATGAAATCTTTGTTTTTATTTCCAACACATCCAGTTGTGAAATGTACTGCCACACACTTTCAAGTTTGTATTTATCCACATACAACAAGTTTTTGCGTACATCAATCCGTTGCGTATTAAGCTTCCCAATTTGTTCCCGCAATTCAGTTTTTGTTGACGAATGATACGCCTTGGCATATTCATCTTCCTGAAACCGCAGCGCCTGAAGTTCAAAGGAAATATCGGTTTTGACATTAAAAATCCGTTCGGTCAATGAGATGGTGGCTTTGGTTTCAGTTCCGTTTGGATTCTTATCGAAATAATCGAAATTCTCGCAATAATCAAATATGTAAAACTCTTCTTTGTCCTTGTCCGCCCCAAATATACCTTCACATAATCGTGTGCCCCGACCAATCATTTGCAAGAACTTGATTTTCGACCGCACAATTTTGAAGAATACCAGGTTCATAATGTCCGGCACATCTATTCCCGTGTCCAACATATCCACCGACACCACTATCTGTGGGTCTTTGTCACGGACTTCAAATCTATCTATTAAATCCTGGGCGTAAGTCACATAATTGTCCACCAACACGCAATACTCAGCTCCGTAATGGGGGTACAACGTTTTAAACCTTTCAACAATTAGTACAGCATGGGCATGGTTGTAGGCAAAAACAATGGTTTTGGCAATGCGCTCCCCACTTTGCACCTTCAAGCCATTGGTCATCAAATCCTGCAACACTTTGTCGATGGTATCTTGGTTAAAGATGTACGAAAACATCTCTTCGCCCCTGATATCCCTTTTGGTTTCCACGCCATCCAAGGCGTTTTTTGCAGCTTCGTAAGCCCACACTTTTTCAAGTTGTTCTTTCTCGTCAAGGTCCAAATCATTGTATTTTATGCCACCTTGCAGATGTTTCGAATGACGAATGATGCCACGGTACGGCACTAAAAATTTATCGGCAACCGCTTCTTCCAACTCATAATCAAAGTTGGGTACGCCTTGTTCCATTTCAAACAATTGATAAGTACTTCTATCCACTTCGCTTCTTGGCGTGGCAGTTAAACCCACTAACAACGCATCGAAATAATCAAATATGGCGGTGTATTTTCCGAAAATGGAACGGTGCGCTTCGTCAATAATTACCAAATCGAACCTGCCTATCGAAAAATCTTTGGCATCTTGGTCGATGTAGTTAATCATGGTTTGGTAGGTGGAAAATAGGATGCGGGCGTTCAAATCCTTGTCCGTTTCATTGTCCGACAACACGCAAACCGGCACTTGGGGCAATATCTTTACAAAGTTCTTTTTGGCCTGACGCACCAAGGCGGTACGGTCGGCTAGGAACAATACATTTTTTATCCAACGATTGCGCATCAATAATTCCACCAACGAAATTGCCACACGGGTTTTGCCCGTTCCGGTTGCCATAACAAGCAAGGCGCGGCGATGTTTTGTGTTGAAATGTTCGCAAACGGCTGTAACGGCTGACTTTTGATAATGCCTGCCTGCAATGTTTTCGTTGATTTTTAAATCCGTAATGTCCGCTCGGCTTTTCCGCTGCATGAGTAGTTCCAACTCGGCAATGGTATGAAAACCAAACACTCGGCGGTGGGGATAACCCAGCCCATCAATTATTTGGGTATCGTAACCATTGGTATAATAAATCACGGGGCGCACACCGTATTGCTGCGCTAAACATTCGGCATAAAGCGTGGCCTGGTGCTTGCCCTTTATCGGATGCACACTCGTTTTCTTGGCTTCCACCACTGCCAACGGACTGCCATCGCGTCCATACAACACATAATCCACAAAACCTTCCTCTTTGTTATTGGGCATTCCTTCCACACGAATTTCAACGCCCGCCTTACATGGCACACTGTTGTTTTCGGTTTCCAACACTTCCCAACCAGCTTCTTTTAGTTGTTGGTCAATGTAAAATTTCCGTGTTTCGGCTTCGCTAAAGTATTCGGGGTTTTTGACTATCAACGTGTCATGTTCCCCAATTTTACCTTCGTACTTTTCTAATCCTTTTTCGTTGGGAACTGCCGCAGAAGGTGGCGCAATGTGTGGTTCGGATGTTTTGGATAGTAATTCTTTGTTGAACGGTGGATAGCTTACAATCACCTCCAGTTTGGTCAAAACAGCACCAACAAAACTGTAGAGATTGAGGATGCAGAAAAACGATTCTTTCTTGGTTACATTGGCCAAGTGAGCGGCATTGTTACCCGTTTTGCGGATATAATGCAAGGCCATCATCAACTTGTCATCGCCTACAAAGC
>JBAXAD010000325.1:0-3614 GCA_037142715.1 Paludibacter sp.
AAAATCGATAATACTCCTCGTTGGTTTCAATTTCTTCGTCCAGCAGAGCTTTCAGTTCGTCCACATCTATGCGACCTTCTTTTATTATGGTGGGGAAAAGGCGTTTGAGGGTTTCCAGGTTTTCTTTTACAATGTCGGTGCTTTGGCTGAGCGGATGCGAGGAGGTTATTTTTTCCATAAGTGGTTTTTGCGTCCACTTATTGTACCAGACTTTTGTCCACAAAAAAGCGTGAACTTTGTCTTACCCACACCCCTAGGCCCTCGTAAAGCCCACACAGAAATGATAAGGCAAAAGCCCACGCCTGTTGGCGCGAGCAATCGCTTAATCATTCTATTTCTGTGGTTCGCGGGTTGAAATTTACGAGGTTTCAGGAGTGTGCGAACAATAGCAGAATGCTATTTTAATATGTTGAAATTATAATTGAACTCTATTTTGTTTGTCTTAATTTTAATGGAATGCAAATGTACTATTTTTTTCGTGTGAATGCAATGTTTATTTTTCATATATTCATATATGCCATCCATGGATTAAAATCCATAAATGCAATATCGTTTCATGCCATCCATGGATTAAAATCCATGGCTACAATATCGGTCGTGCCGCTGGCACTTGAAGAAGTGCGTTGATGAGTGCCAGAGGCACGACCGATATGGTTGCGCAGGGTTTCAACCCTGTGAAAGAAAAAATGTGATTTAAATCAAATCATCAAAAAGATATTCTTCTTTGAACTCGACTTCGTGCTTATGGAGTGTTTCGAGGTATTCCGCCTTAAAATTTTGCTTGGCATGGTGTTTTTCCTGATTTTCTATGTAATGATAAATCATATCCACATCCCATGGGCTATATGAAAACGCACCATAACCTGTCTGCCATTCGAAACGATGATGGAGAATACCACTTTCATTCACCCACTTGGACGATTTTGCTTTTACACTTTGCATAATGTCCGACACATTTAATGGTGGCGTTATGCCAAAGAAACAATGTACATGGTCTTCCACGCCATTCACAATAATTGCTTTGCAGCCAGTTTCATTTATCAGATTTCCAATGACAGCTAACAATTGTGGCCTCCATTCTTTATCTATAACTGCGTTGCGATATTTTACTGCAAAAACACATTGTATGTGCATTTTGTGATAGGTGTTTCCCATGGTACTTTACTATTTACTTTTCACAAAAATACAATTTTAATTTTATATATTCCATCCATGGATTAAAATCCATGGCTAGGAAATCGGTCGTGCCGCTGGCACTTGCAAACCTATCTCTTTATTGGTCAATTGGAGGTAATTATTGAATTTTTTTATGAAAAGGCACTTTTAATGTTATTTAACTCACCCGGTTTGAATAAAAACAACGCAAACAAACACCAATAAATACAATAAATGGCATTAAAAGTTTGCATTGATTTATATTTGTATAAGCAAATAGCGACAAAAAGTGACAAATAACGACAAGCTTTTGTTTTTACCAGAAAGTTGTCAATAACATGTTGAAAAATTGTTTATTGTACATTCAAAAATCTTTACTAACATTGCAGACGCTTAAGGAGCACAACATAGTGACCCTATTAAAAGCCCCAATTTATCAAGATGATACAATTGAAAACCGTTCAACGGTCAAACCCGTCGGACAAAACTGCTGCTCACAAGTATTACGTGAGCACGCAGAGTTCAGGAGAGATTACTCTCGAAGAAATGTCGGAATTAATTTCCGAAAAGTGTACACTGACTGATACTGATGTATTGGCGGCACTGAATGCGCTCACCAAAGAGATGACAACGCATTTGATGGATGGAAAAATCGTGCGTTTTGGCACTTTTGGTTCATTTCAGTTGGGCCTCAGCAGCCACGGAGTAGCTACGGAAGCAGAATCTTCGAGGTTTCAAGTGAAAGCAACTCGTGTCAAATTTCGCCCGGGAAGACGGATTGGAGACAGTTTGTTACGCTTGAAGTACACGCTTGCTACAAAATAGTATGCATTAGGTGTGCTATCCATGAAGCTTTTTGCTTCAAATCTCTTTTTAAATGGTGGGTAGTACCACTTAAACTTACTAATCTTTTCAATTACACCCTTGATGCATACCACTGCATTGGGGGTGTTTTTTTATGCCCAAAAAGGCAAAAAAGACCGCAAGTTTGTGTCAAAACTACCTGATGTTTTTGAAAAAAGACTTGATGTTTTACCCAAAACTACCTGATGTTTTTGAAAAACTACTTGATGTTTTCGGAAAAAGACCTGAAATGTTGAAACCAAGTGCCAAAACGCACAAAAAAAGTGTTTCGATTGTAATTTCGGCTCAAAGATAGCTTGTAGAGAAGTTAAGCTGTACGGAACCTATTATTAAATATGCATAAATAGTGCTAAAATAGCACGTATTTAATTTGATTTCAGGCTCTTGAATTTGATTCTTTAGTCTTAATTAATTGATACTTGTATGATTTGATGTAAGATGCTTGTACATAAATTGAGTTCCAAAGCATTATTTTGCAAGAACTCAAAGACTATCACCCTAAATAGCTTGGCAGTAAAATATTTATTCTTACTTTTGTGCTAGAACAAAAATCACATCAATGCTTCTTTACATTTCACTTTTCGGTATTTTCCTATCACTACTACTGCTTTATTTCAATGCAAGAAATTATACTCCCAGTATATACTTGGGCATATATTTCTTTTTGGTGAGCCTTTATGGTGTCAATCAATACGTTATATTATGGTCAAAATCTGTATTTTGGGTATCTATCCTGATTACTCATTTCACTTTTTTGTATTATCTTATTGGGCCGCTGTCGTATTTATACATTCGCAGTGTAATTATCGACAATGCCCGCCTACGCAAAAGCGATGCCTTCCACTTGCTGCCCGCACTTATTTACTTGATTGCAGCATTACCTTATATTTTTTCACCTTATGCGTTCAAAACTCAAATTGCAAAAGCGATAGTGGCCGATATTGGATTTTTATCACAGTATAAATTTACTATTCTCACCGAGTGGTTTTCTGGTGCTGCGGTATATCTTAGTAGGCCGGGGTTAGTTTTTGTGTATGCAGCTTATTCAGGGATTATTTTATTTCATGATTTCAGGTCGAAACACTCAAATAGTATTGCTGGAGAAGAAGTTGTGAAAAATTGGCTGGTTACTTTTTTGAGTTTTCAATTTCTTCTGCTTATTAGTCATTTTGCATTTTTAGCCGAAAGTTTTAGCAACAATAGTTTTGCTCCATTTTCAGAGGATATTTTGTACGAATTGTCAACTGTGGGGCTGATTGGACTTATTGCTTCGCCATTTTTATTCCCACGTATATTATATGGTTTGCCAAACATGTCAAACAGCATGTACATGCCAACTGCTATTGAAGAGGCGAAAAACGAGGATGTTATTAAAAAGGCACCGAACTACGATGATGATTACATGGATTATGTACAGACCAAAGTGGATGTTGCAATGAAGGAACATCAAGTTTATCTTCAAAAAGATTTCAATTTATCACAATTATCAGTACTTACCCAAGTACCCACACATCATTTGGGATATTATTTTAGCAACTTTAAACAGCAGTCGTTCAATGATTACCGTAATGAATTCAGGGTGCGGTATGCCAAGT
>JBAXAD010000326.1:0-3609 GCA_037142715.1 Paludibacter sp.
GTATTATTAGTTTCTTTGAAGAAAAAACTGACATTCAAACTAAAATTGGGGACCATTCAGGATGGCTTTCCGATGATACTGATGTAAAATACAATGATTTGCGCTATGCACAACTAATTGGAACAATAGCACTTACAGCTGAATTCCGTCACCAACACCCTATCGAAGAAACAGAGAAAGATCCAACTAAAACGCCAAAGCTGCCAAACAAAAATTTCAAAGAAAAAGTGACGCAAAGGATGTTTAACTTTTTCAACGATGACAACAAATTAAGTTAGCAAAAAAATGTATTTACATTTATGGCTACAAATATTAGCATTAACAAATAATTTTTGAAAATACAAAAACAACATATATGGGATATTTAGATGAAGGTTTGCCATTAGAATTGCCTCTGGTTGACAGTTCTATTATTAAAGTGATAGGCGTAGGCGGCGGTGGTGGCAATGCTGTAAACCACATGTATCGCCAGGGAATTACCGATGTTACATTTGTTGTTTGCAATACAGATAACCAAGCATTGGTAAATTCACCGGTGCCAACAAAAATTCAGCTGGGCGAAGGTTTGGGTGCAGGCGGAAAGCCTGAAGTGGCAAGGCGTGCAGCCGAGGACGCCATTTTGGAGATTCAGAATTTACTGAAGGACAATACCAAAATGGTTTTCATTACTGCCGGTATGGGCGGTGGGACGGGCACTGGGGCATCTCCAATTGTTGCAAAAGCGGCTCATGACATGGACATTCTAACCGTTGGGATTGTGACCATTCCTTTTGCTTTTGAAGGTAAAATGAAAATACGACAAGCGCTGGAAGGTGTGGCTGCTTTGAGCGATCATGTTGATGCTATTTTGGTGATTAACAATGAAAAACTGAAAGAAATTTATCCCGATTTGGAACTTTCAAATGCCTTTGCGAAAGCGGATGACGTGTTGACAAACGCAGCGAAAGCCATAGCAGAAATCATAACTGTAGGCGGTTATATCAACACCGACTTTGCCGATGTTTACAGCATTTTGAAAGATGGTAATGTGGCCATTATGAATACTGGTTTTGCATCGGGCGAAAATAGAATTACCAAAGCCATTGAAGATGCATTGAATTCGCCATTGCTAAATTCGAGCGATGTAAGCGGTGCAAGCAAAATCTTGTTGAGTTTATATTGCTCTACTACCGACCAAATTAGAATGGAAGAAGTGGATCAAATTCATGAATTCATGTCAAAAGTGGGTGAAAATGTACAAGTTATCTGGGGTGCAACTTTCGATGACACTTTGAAGGAAAACGTAAAAATAACACTGATTGCTACTGGTTTCGAAGTTAGCGACATTCCTGGAATGCCTGCTTCAGCAACCAATAAAGTGCAGGAGCACAAACCTATTCACAGTGTGGAATCTGCAAAAATACATCAAATAAATACCGCAGATGATCAACCTGAGTTGGAACTGAGCATTGAAGAAATAGAAGAGGAAGTAAAAAAAGCAGTAACAGAAAAAGCCATGGAACAGTACTACGGTAAAGCAACCGATGTGGAACCAGAGCCTGAACCCGAACTACTTACATTCACTTTGGAAGACTTTGAAGATCCAGCTACACTTAAAACTGTTGAGTCTGTTCCAGCTTGGAAAAGAAAAATTTTCAAATAATTTGAATTTGATATAACATAAAAGTCAAGGCTTAAACTTTGACAATTAGACTAAAAATATGGAAAACCTATTTGACAAAGTAAGCGGCGACATAAAAACCGCCATGTTAGCACGCGACAAAGTGGCTTTGGACGCATTGCGTGGCATAAAAAAAGAGTTTTTGGAAGCAAAAACTGCCAAAGGTGGCGATGGAACGATGTCCGATGAAGTGGCTATTAAAATTCTTCAAAAAATGATTAAGCAGCGCAAAGAATCTGCACAAATCTACGTTGAACAAAACCGCCCAGAATTGGCCGAAACTGAAGTAGCCGAAGCAGCAGTTATTGAGCGATATTTACCAACTCAGATGACCGATGCAGAGCTTGAAGCAGCTGTGGCAGCCATTATTGCACAAGTTGGGGCAGTTGGACCGCAGGATATGGGAAAAGTGATGGGTGTGGCCAGCAAACAATTGGCTGGAAAAACCGAAGGAAGGTTAATTTCGGACAAAGTAAAAGCACTTTTGTCAAAGTAAACTAAACAGCAATTAATTCTATTAAAAAAAAATAGCGGATATTTTATATAACCATGTTTTGATATGCAATAGCTCTTCGTTTAAAACGGAGAGCTGTTTTGTTTTCACTGGATAAGTATCCAAAAATAGTGATTTGGCGCTAAATTTCAAATGCAAAAAACTACTAAAACATAGCTCATATATCATTTTTTTGTGCTATATTTGTCTGTTTTTTTGGAAAGATTTTTTCTGAACAGAAAAACGTCACAAACAAAGGGTAAACAACTAGAAACGAATAATATAAAAGAATGATGAACGAAGAAGAAATTGCAAGAGCAGCCGCCAGCGCCGATTATGGTGCAAGTAGTATTCAAGTACTTGAAGGTTTAGAGGCAGTGCGCAAACGCCCTGCCATGTACATTGGCGATATTGGCATAAAAGGCTTACACCATTTGGTTTACGAGGTGGTTGATAACTCCATTGATGAAGCCATGGCAGGTCATTGCGACACGATTCAGGTTTTTATCAACGAAAATAATTCTATTACGGTTATTGATAATGGTCGTGGAATTCCGGTGGACATGCACGAAAAAGAAGGTCGCTCGGCCTTGGAAGTGGTAATGACAGTGCTTCACGCCGGTGGTAAATTCGACAAAGGAAGCTACAAAGTTTCTGGTGGTTTGCACGGTGTGGGTGTTTCTTGTGTTAATGCACTTTCTACACTTTTACACGTTGAGGTTTCGCGTGAGGGTAAATTGTGGATGCAGGAGTATTCTTGCGGGGCACCACAATTTCCAGTAAAAGAAATTGGTACTTCTACAACAAATGGTACATTAGTTACTTTTTTACCAGACAATACTATTTTTATCGAATCGGTTTTCAAATATGATATTTTGGCCAACCGTTTGCGCGAATTGTCATTTCTTAATGCAGGTATCACATTGACATTGACCGACAAACGCCAGTTGAACGAAGATGGAACTTTCAAATCAGAAATTTTCCATTCAGAAGAAGGCTTGAAAGAATTTGTTGAATATATTGACGAAGCCCGTGAACCGTTAATTGATAACGTAATTCATATTTCTACAGAAAAAAATGGTACTCCAGTGGAAATTGCCATGACTTACAACACTTCTTACAACGAAAACATTCACTCTTATGTCAACAATATCAACACGATAGAAGGTGGAACGCACTTGGCTGGTTTCCGTCGTGGATTGACTCGCACTTTGAAAAAATATGCTGAAGACAGCAAAATGTTAGATAAGCTGAAAATTGAAATCAGTGGTGATGACTTCCGCGAAGGACTTACTGCAGTTATTTCTATCAAGGTTGCTGAACCACAATTTGAAGGTCAAACCAAAACCAAACTTGGTAACAACGAGGTAATGGGATCAGTGGATATGGCTGTAGGCGAAGCACTTGGCAATTATTTGGAAGAAAACCCAAAAGCTGCCCGCATCATTGTTGAGAA
>JBAXAD010000327.1:0-3559 GCA_037142715.1 Paludibacter sp.
GAATTGACCGCAAACCGCCAACCGTAAATTTGCTGATGCGTGTCGCCCACAATTACTTTGGTGGCTTTTTGTTTCAAAAAAATGTCCAACATCGCTGCCGAAGCATCCTGTCCTTCGTCAAAAAGAATATAATCAAAGTCCAAACTAGGGTTTGATAATTGAAACTTTTTTAAATAAAAGTCGTGGGTAATTTCAATTTCACCTTTGTCCATTTTGCTCAAAAACACGCGCGTTTGACTTTCGATATAATGGTAAAAAGTATGTACAAATGCCTGGGCTTTTTTGTCAGAAACCACATCGAGATAGTTCAAGTCCTGAATTTTAAGTGCATGGCTGTTACAAAAGTAAGCACTAAATTTAATAATATGATTGGCAATAATATATTCGGTCAGTTTCTCGTCATTTCCTTGCAAATGAAGCAGTTCTACCATTTCGTTGGTTTTATAGCCCTGAGGTCTGACTTTATAATTGTACTTGTACACGATGTGTTTAAATGCAAGTGAATGAGCTGTCTCTACTTTTACATTGAAAAGTTTTTTATCTGCAAATTTATTTACAGCCTCTAGTTTCACCGATTTATTAAAAACCAGATAAAGGATTTTGCTTTCTTTTGGCCGTGTGCGGGCATACTCAATTATGGTGGTCGTTTTTCCGGAACCCGCCACAGCATTTATTTTAATATTACCTGTGGAATTGATAATTTCGATTTGCTCTTGCGTAAGTTCCATGCTTATATAATTATTGTTTGACTGGCACCTAACCCCTAACCTGGATAAACCAGAATAAAGAATAGAACGCAGATTTCGCAGATTAAGCGGATTAAGCGGATTAAAAAACTGATTTTAAAAATACTTCGTATTTTGATTTAAGACCAAACTTGATTTGTACTTGAACAAAATAGTTGGAACGCAAATAACACAAATAACCGCAAATCTTTTTTCTGTTAGTTTTAATTTATAATTCTATTTTTTCAGGATAGAGATGCTAACCACTAATCACATTTCATTTATCGCCTTAAAAATCACCCCTTCATATTTCTCCAAGGTATTAGCCTTTTTAATCTGTTTAAAAATCTTCTTGCCCTCCTCAAATCCTTCATAATGATAAGACCACATTTCTTCCAGCCGTCTGAGCAAATTCAAATTACCGGCATATTTCTCCTTACAACGCTCAATAACAGAAAGATGAAAATCCCTCAGCATCTTCACTTTATCGTTTCGGGTAAGTTCTTGTTTCTTTATTTCTGCCAATAAAAATGGATTTTGTAGAATGCCTCGCCCAATCATGATGCGTGATATTTTGGGCATCGTGGCTTGAATATTCTCCACATCTGACACGGTCAAAATGTCACCATTATAACAGATGGGGTGTTTCAATTGCGAAGCATATTTGGCAAAAACTTCCTGGTTCACTTCGCCCTTGTACTGCTGCTTGCCAATGCGGGCATGGATGATCACTTCGGCAAGCGGGAAATCATTAAAGATGGGAACAAGTTGCTCAAATTCGGCTGTAGTATCCAAACCCATGCGACACTTAATAGAAATACGGAGTGGAGTGCTCGCAAAAACACCTTCCAACAGTTGAGCAATATCAGCCGAATGCGGCAATATCCCTGCTCCCATTCCTTTCTTCACCACGATGGGAAACGGGCATCCCATATTTATATTTGCCTCACTATAACCATTTTGGGTGCAAAGTTCCTCAAATCGCCTAAAAGAATCAATATCGTTGCCTAGAAACTGCGGAACCGGTTTTTGAAAAGCATTGTGCTCTGGCAACAAATCATTGCACTGACTGGGGCGAAAAAACTCCCCATTTTGCACCCTTACAAACGGCGTAAACGTTTTGTCGAATTGTCCAATGTGCTCGCTGTACGATTCCCTGAATATCCAATCGGTAAGTCCCTGCAAGGGAGCTAAATATATTTTCATGCTTATTTTGTTACTACAATCTACTATCTACTATCTTCTTTCTACCATCTACAATCTACCCACTTCTTACTACTATCTAATATCTACCCACTTCTTATGGAGTACTCGACATCCCGCCCTTGCGGGACTACCATCTACCCTCCAACAAACGCTATAACTTCCCTCAAACCACAAACAATCACTTCATTTTTATAAACATAACTACCTGTAATTGGTGCTACCACATAAGTTTCAGTAGGTTTCACAACCTCAAGTGCTTTCCAAAAACCCTTTGTCAGTTGAGGAGCTGTAGAAGCTTTACATTCCACTGCAATAATTTTATTCGATTTCTTGATAATCAAATCAAGCTCATCCCCAGCCGAACTTCGGTAAAATAAAAATTCACAATCACTAAAACTTGAACATATATTTTCAATCACCAAACCTTCCCAAGATGCACCAAAAACAGGATTTCCAATCAATGCATTGAAATCGTTTATCTGTAACAGACGATGCAATAAACCAGTGTCGCGAATATATACTTTGGGAGATTTTACCAATCTTTTCTTAATATTGGCCTCATACGGCTGAAGGGATCGAACAATAAAGGTTTGTTCCAATAAATCCAGATAACGTTTTATGGTGGGATGAGTCAAACCTAACGATTCTCCCAACTTTGAGGCATTAAAAATCTGGCCTTGTGAATGAGCACACATCATCAGCAATCGCCTTATTTGCATAGCTGGTATTTGAAAACCGAGTTGAGGGATATCTCTCTCAACATAAGTACGCAAAAAATTTTCACACCACAACATACTTGCAGTGTCAGAAACTGCCAAATAGCTATCTGGATAACCACCTCTAAACCATAATTTATTTAATTCAAAGGCTGAATCATAGCCTACTTCCGAAATAATAAACGGTGATAATTCTATCATACCCACCCTGCCGGCCAAAGATTCTGAAGTATGCTGTACCAATTCTCGAGAAGCAGAACCCAATAAAATAAAATGACCATTGTGCCTATCCTTATCAATCACGCTTCTCAATATGCTAAAGAGATTCGGCATCAACTGGATTTCATCCAAACAAATCATTTTTTCTTTATTGGCCTCAAAGAACAAAGTCGGTTCATTCAATTTATTCAAATCATCAATATCTTGCATATCCAAATAGATAAAAGCTGATATTGACTCCGACATTTTTTTCGCCAAGGTAGATTTCCCACACTGACGAGGACCTAACAATACTACTGCTGGAAATACTTCTAGATGCGCTCTTAGAAGATTTTCTATATGACGACGAACATATTTATGCATATTGTAACTTTGATTTTCAATTTGCACAAAAATACGCTTTTGTATTGAATTATAATGTATTAATCAGTATTTATTTTCATTTTTTTAAACGAGAATGTATAGAAACCATTCACAATTGGCAAATAATGTAGCTTTTGACTTGTTGTAAATACCTGGCATCCACTCCAATCTTCACTAATCATTTATCACTCCGCACTAATGAAGTACTCGATGGAACATTCTCGATTTATCAAAACATCCCGCCATTCGAGACCACTAATCACTAATCGTTAATCTGTCAATGCCTGAAATATGTTGACCACTTTAAAGTAACAAAAACCACTAAAAAGT
>JBAXAD010000328.1:0-3543 GCA_037142715.1 Paludibacter sp.
GCGAAAGAGGGAAAAGTCACGGCATAAAAAAGGCGTGAACCAATTCCTTATCCGCCTTCGAGGCCCTGAGAAGCCCACACGTCAATGATAAGTCAAAAGCCCACGCCGTTTGGCGTGAGCATTTTGCTTACTGAATCTATTAACGTGTTCGCTTTGGAAATTTCTCAGGTTTCGAAGGCGCGAACAATAGCTAAATGCTATTTATAAAATGTTTTTGTAGAGACGGGGCGCGCCCCGTCTCTACGGTATATCATTGCATCGATTTGTTGTCGATGGGTGTTTTGTATTGGTGTTATTTACTATTTTATTTCAATTCCTGTTCTTTGTATTTCAAAAGCAAAGGGATTTGAATCATTAAAATCTTTTTCGCTGATTGGATGAGGTTCAATCCGCAGGTCAATTTTTCTTCGGAGTCTCATCAATTGCATTTGGGTGTCAAAAAAATCATTCATATTACTCAGCACAACTGCAATGTCTATATCACTTTCTTCACGCTCATTGCCTTTTGCATACGAACCAAACAGATAAGTCTTTTTTACCATTAAATTTGCTGGTATCAGTTTTGTAAACCTTTCAGCTGTTTCTATAATTGACTGATTAACCATATTCGTAGTGTTTCAATTTTATTAATCCAAAATGTTGTATATTCTAATGTACATCGCGTACGAAATTCTTGTTTATAATTATCATAACGTGTATTGAGATTAAATGTTGAAATTTCATCTAGCCATTCTTCTTGCTCTTCGGTAAGTTCAAGTTCAATCTTATTTGATAAACGTAATAAATCATGAATAAAAAGTGGATGTTTCTGGTGCTTTTTTACATAATGTGCTTTCAGTAGTTTCTCAATAACCAAATGCCCTAAAAACAACGCCCAATTATAATCTTTGGTCAACATTAAATGCTGCATAGTTAGATGATTTTGGTCTGAGGACTCCATCCAAAACTTAATAATGTTTTCTGTATTTTCTATTTTATTGTCCATAATAGAAATAGTATGTTAAGTTGCTTTTTTGTTCTTTGTTCTTTAATCGTGCGAACAATAGCTAAATGCTATTTATAAAATTTTGAAATTGTTTTTGTAGAGACGTTGCATGCAACGTCTCTACAAGTACCACCGAACCGATTTTTCACCGACCCAATTTTGATTTGCAAATGTACGCATAAGATTTGTTTTCACAATATAATTATTAATATATATTTCAGCATTTCTTTTCTACTGGGAATGCGACTCCAAGTCGCGCCACAGTAGAAAAGAAGTTTCGCCCAGCAGAATAAATTGCTAACAATTGCCAACGACATCCCCACCTTTTTAATACAAACTCACACAAAAACGTTCTAGTTGTTATTCTACCTTAAAATTTATCGAACAAAAACGTTCTGTTTGTCGTCTGTATCAATACAAATGCAAAACAGAACGTTCTGGTTGTCGATCGTATCAATACAGAGTTAAAACAGAACGTTCTGTTTTAACTCTGTACGCATACATCCGCTTACCGGAACGTTCCGGTTGTCGTCTGCATTAACGCATGTTCACAACAGAACGTTCCGGCTGTCGATTGTATCAATACATTTGCAAAACAGAACGTTCCGGCAGCCAATTGTATTAACGCATCTTCACACCGGAACGTTTTGATAGAAGTAAATTTTGATTTTCGTTGGAAGTTACACATTGATTTTTGGACAAAAAAAAAGAGTTCCAAGATGCAGGTAGCATCTTGGAACTCTTTTTCTAAAGATTTTTCGGCTTTTTCTATTGGCCTACAATGTTTCTGAAGTTTTAGGAAGTGTTGGATCTACCTTGGCTTCAAAAGTTTTTTCCTTCCGGATTACGGTTGGATTCATTTCAATAAACCTTTTCTCCACATTTAAACTTAATGTTTTCCAAGGCTCGGAATCGTTCTGACTTGCCATCCAACGCACCTCATCCAGGTAGAGCTTTACAGCTTTTTCCATTTCGAGACGAATTTTGGTGGGCGCCACATAATGCACAGCAGTGTTGCCACGTTTGCGATAAAGAGACTCATAGTCCAGATGCAACTGGTCCAATTGAGCCACCTTATTTACCAACAGCATTTTTGCCAAAGCAGGTTGATGTTCAGCCGCTTTGAGCGAATCTACAATGTGATCGTAGTGCAATGTTTGGTCGGCAATTTTATATCTGCTAAAGTTTTTGCCATACTTGTTCAGATGGCCAAAAATTTGTTTAGCAGCCACTTGCATTTCTGCATCTGGTGATTTGAGCAACCCTTTCACGTAATCAAACATGGTTCCGAACAGAATATTTCGCTGTTCAAATACGGCATCAATGGCATCAGAAACCTCCTTTTGATTGACAGGCTCTAATGCTTCTTGATAGCGGTTGTTCACTTCTACTAATTCTAAAAACTGTTTGGTGGTAGTGGCTTCAATAATGGCCGATTCATTAACAGTATCAATAACACGTTTACTCAATGCACCTAAGGATTCGATGCCAACTTTGTTGGCTTTCGTCTTTATTTTCATAAAAATTTACTTTAAAATTTATTTTGTTTATTTGTTTTGTTGTTTTTTATCCTTACTATCAAAGTTTGGACAGAGATATTTTCATTCAATGAATGAAATGGTTAGCAATGAAAAAATATTAATCACTAATATACGATAAAGTGATGCACCACAGAAGGCATCCAAAATAAGGCAGGATTGACTGGAGCACATCCCGAATAGCAAAGAAATGAATTTCATCAGTTCGCGCATCATTTTTTTGATGGATCCAATTGGTTTTGCCAACCGTACTTTCATGGTACGATATGACAGTATATATACAATCACTTTTTCGTGAAGTGGAAAATTGGGTTTATGCCTATCAACTCTACGATTACAGAATTGAAAATGTGGATATAAACTCGGAAAAGGGTCATTAAAAATACTTGCTGAAATGTTTGTCATGGTAATATTATTTGTTTGTAAACAGTCATTTTTGAATTGAATAGCTAAATTTAGAGCACAAAAAAAGCGTGAACTTTGTCTTATCCACACCCGAGGCCCTGAGAAGCCCACATGCAAAAGATAAGTCAAAAGCCCACGCCGTTATGGCGTGTGCATTCTGCTCACTGTTATTCTAATTTTGCATGTTCGTTTTGTTGAAATTTCTCAGGTTTCGGGTGATACGAACAATAGCAGAATGCTATTTATAAAATGTTTTTGTAAAGACCTTGCATGCAACGTCTCTACGGTATATCATTGCATCGATTTGTTGTCGATGGATTGTTTTTTATTTTGATTTGCAAATGTACGCATAAGATTTGTTTTCACAATCGAATTATTAAATTATTTATTTTGAATGTTTGTATGAGAAAAGAAACGATAGATATCTGATTTACCTCACGAGATATATTTTGGTATACAGTAGCTCCAACCATTGGATTGTTACCCATACCCAAGAATCCCATCATTTCCACGTGTGCTGGAACTGAAGAAGAACCTGCGAACTCAATTGCAACTTATATTTCAATGTCGTTTAGTTAGTGTTTCATTATAACTTCTTGTAATTCATCGAGTAAT
>JBAXAD010000329.1:0-3523 GCA_037142715.1 Paludibacter sp.
ATATAAAAGAATATAGACAATCATGGAATGATTCCAATTTACTAATTTGGAATTCAACCATTTAAAAGCATCATGAACTTATTACTGTTTGCAATGTCGATATTGCAAAACAGGTGATTTTTAACGTCAAAAGGGTGATTTTTTGAATTATTTGTGATTACCTTTGCAGCGTTTTTTAAGCAACTTAAATTCATTCATTTATATGAGCAGTTTATCGCTTTTCTTAGTCGTCTTCCTAACTGGAATTACGCTTGTCATAGTCGGTCTGGGTATGGCAATCTTATTAGCTCCCCGATCATTTAATCTTCAAAAAGGTGAACCTTACGAATGTGGTATTCCAACCACAGGTACTTCGTGGATGCAATTTAAAGTAGGTTATTACCTGTACGCCATTTTGTATTTAATGTTTGATGTGGAAGCAATTTTCCTTTTCCCTTGGGCTACCGTGGTACGCGATTTGGGTTTTCAGGGATTGTATAGCATATTATTTTTCATTGTCATTCTTGGTTTGGGACTTGCCTATGCCTGGAAGAAAGGAGTATTAAAATGGATTTAAACAATATAGATATCAAGGGAATTCCAACAGCGGAATTTAAAGACAACGAATACCTGGAATCATGCATTAAAGAGCTTGAAGCCAATGGTGTAAATGTTGTATTGAGTAAATTGGACGAATTAATCAATTGGGGTCGTTCTAACTCCATTTGGCCGTTGATTTATGCTACCAGCTGTTGCGGTATTGAGTTTATGGCTACTGCTTGTGCGCATCATGACATTGCACGTTTTGGCATGGAAGTTACGCGTAACAGTCCACGTCAAGCCGATTTAATGATTGTGGCCGGAACAATGGTTCATAAAATGGCACCACTTATTAAACGTGTGTACGACCAAATGGCCGAACCTAAATATGTATTGGCCATGGGTGCTTGTGCTATTTCTGGTGGTCCGTTTGTAAATTCATACCACGTAGTAAATGGTGTTGACAAAATTATCCCGGTGGATGTTTATGTTCCTGGATGCCCTCCTCGCCCTGAGTCGTTATTTTATGGCTTAATGCAATTGCAACGTAAAATTAAAGTGGAGCAATTTTTGGGAAATCAACAAAGATAGAAAAAGGACACAAGTCAAAGGTCTAAGGTCAAGAGACTTAAACTTTAGACATGCTACATTGATTTATAAAATCGGACTTAAGTCATTTGACCTTAGAAAAAAACAGGTGAGTCATTTGACCTTAGACATTTGACTTTAGACATATAAAAGAAATGGAAAACATTAAAAAGGTAATATTAAATATTCTTCCAGAAGCTGTTATCGAGGACAAAACCATCCTGACAGTAACGGTAGAACCAAACAAACTGCATCTTTTGGCCCAAACGCTTCGCGACAACGCTGCGTTGCCTTTCGATTTTCTGGTAAAATTGATTGGAATGGACTGGGGCGAAAAACTAGGTGTTATCTACCTGCTTTCTTGTTCAAAAGACCTTTCGAAAGAAATAGTTTTGAAAACTGGAACAGCTGACAGAGAAAATCCTTTGTTATATTCAATTACCGATTTATACGAAACCGCACATTTCAACGAACGTGAGGTGTACGCTTTGCTGGGTATCCGTTTTATCAACAACCCCGACATGCGTAAGTTTTTCCTTAACGCCGACTGGAACGGTTATCCATTACGCAAAGATTACGATGCTAATCCTGAACTTAACCCACTTTCGTTGGTAAGTAAGGAAATGGATGATACTGCACCTCGCATTATGGAAACTGCCGATGGCAAATTGGTAGAGGAAACGGTAAATATCTTTGATGCTGATGATTATATTATCAATATCGGCCCACAACACCCTTCTACACACGGTGTAATGCACTTCCGCACAGCATTGGACGGTGAATCTGTAAAGAAAATTGATGTGCACAGTGGCTATATTCACCGTGGTATCGAAAAACTTAGCGAAAATCTTACTTACCCACAAATACTTCACTTTACCGACCGTTTGGATTACCTTTCGGCCAATATCAACCGCCATGCTTTGTGTATGTGCGTTGAAAAAGCGGCACAAATTGAAGTTCCAGAACGTGCTCAATATATCCGTACCATTATGGATGAGTTGAACCGTATCGATTCGCACTGCCTGGCTTGGGCTTGTCAGACCAATGACTTGGGTGCCACTACTGCCTTTATTTATGGCATGCGTGAACGCGAAATTATCCTTGATATTTTTGACAAAACCTGCGGTGGACGTTTAATTATCAATCAAAATGTGATTGGTGGTGTAATGTTCGATATTTATGCTGAATTTCAAAAAGACGTAAAAGCATTTATTCCGTATATGCGTCAAAAACTGGTTGAATATGACCGTTTCTTTTCACACAACGTAATTGCATTGGGTCGTATGGTGGGCATTGGTAAAATGTCGAAAGAAGATGCTATCAATTATGCTGTTACTGGCCCTGCCGGTCGTGCATCAAATTGGTCGTGCGATATTCGTAAACACCAACCCTACTCACTTTACGGACAAGTAGAATTTAAAGAAGTATTGCGCTCTGAAGGCGATTCTTACGCAAGATATTTGAACCGTTTGGACGAGATTGAACAATCCTTGCACATTATCGAACAATTGATTGACAATATTCCTGAAGGTGAAGTTTTGGCTAAAACAAAAGCGATTATCAAATTGCCGGAAGGAGAATACTTCCAACGCATAGAAGCTTGTAGAGGTGAATTTGGCGTTTATATTGAAAGCCGTGGCGAAAAAAATCCTTATCGCATGAAGTTCCGCTCACCATCAATGGCGTTGGTATCTATTATGCCTTTGATTTGCAAGAATGAAAAAATATCCGACTTTATCGGTATCGGTGGTTCTATGGACTATGTGATTCCAGATATAGACAGATAAGAAGTTGGTAGTTTATAGTTGGTAGTTAAGACAAGTTTACCAAAAAATTAAGCTATAGAAATAGGACATTTATAAATAAATCAAGACTTTGGTCATTTGACCTTTGACTTCAGACCAAGAAAATATGTTACAACCCTTAGAATTTACAAACCTGTTAAGCTGGTTAGACACAACGCTGAGAGCGAGTATGCCTGAATTTTGGGCATTACTGATTGAATTTGTGCTTGTGGGCGTGGCTTTAATGGCCGCTTATGCTGTTTTTGCATTGATACTTATTTATGTTGAGCGCAAAGTAACCGCATTTTTCCAGGCTCGTTTTGGTCCTAACCGTGTAGGAAAATATGGTATTCTGCAGAGTTTGGCGGATATGATAAAGATTTTGCTCAAGGAAATCATTCATATCAACAATGTGGATAAATTCCTGTTTTATGCAGCACCTTTCTTCATGATTGCAGCTTCTATGTTGACTTTCGGCGCCATTCCTTTCGGAAAAGCATTACATGCTATCGATTTCAACATTGGCGTATTTTACGTAACTGCTGTTTCTTCATTAGGAATTATCGGTGTGTTGTTGGCAGGTTGGTCAAGTAACAACAAATACTCCATGATTGGTGCCATGCGAAGTGGTG
>JBAXAD010000330.1:0-3499 GCA_037142715.1 Paludibacter sp.
AACACGTACAACAGATGCAATAAAAGGTGGATCGATTTCTTACGGAATTGGAAATGATGGTTATGCTAAAGTTGGATTCGCAGTTTCTACGGGTTTAACTAAAGACAACTGGGCAATCACATTATTAGGTTCAAAAACTACAAGTAATGGTTATATTCAAGGAACAGAATATGAGGCTTACTCCTATTTTATAAACATTTCTAAAAAGATAAGTGATTCACAACAATTGTCATTTACCGCGTTCTCTGCACCACAATGGCACAACCAACGAAATAATAGTGACAAACTTTTAGAATCGGAATGGGCTAAACAACCGCTAGGTTCAAAATATAATGCTTCTTATGGTTATGACATGAACGGTCAACGCAAACAATCATCATACAATTATTATAACAAACCTCAAATTTCATTGAACCACTCATGGACAATCGATGAAAAATCAAGTCTTTCAACTGCTGCTTATCTATCACTCGGCAATGGCGGAGGATGGGGTGGTCAAGGTCTAACGAGTACTGACCGTACAAACTGGTATGGTTCAACAGGTGGAATTCCAAATCAAATGTTTAGAAGTGCTGATGGAACTTTTGATTATGGAGCAATCTACACTTTAAACAAACCAAAAGAAGGCGTGCCTTATAATGGATCTTCAATGGTTATGTCGAATGCAATTAACAAACACGTTTGGGTTGGTGCATTATCAACTTTCAACACAAAACTCACACAGGACATTGATTTCTATGGTGGCTTGGATTTGCGTTATTACAAAGGAACACATACCAATGTGCTTACTGATTTATATGGTGGTAGCTTCTTTATTGATAAAACCTCTTTGCCAAATTCAACTAAGAAATTAGTAGTAGGAGATATTGTTTATCGTGATTATGATAGTTATGTAGCAAGTGAAGGACTTTTCGGACAAGCAGAATATAATAAAAATGGATTAAGTGCATTTGTTTCACTTTCTGCTTCAAATACTTCAAATTGGCGTTACGACCGTTTTTATTATACTGCAGATCAAGCCCTTTCAAAAACAGTGAACTTCTTAGGTTATTCAGCCAAAGGTGGAGCAAATTATAATATCAATTCTAATCATAATGTTTTTGCGAATATTGGAATCATTTCACGTGCTCCTTTCTTTTCTGGTGGTGCTTTCCTTCAATCAACAACAAGCAATCTGGTTAACCCGAATGCTGTAAATGAAAAAGCATTTTCGGCTGAACTAGGTTACGGATTCAAATCTAAATACTTTACAGCTAATTTGAATGTTTACCGTACAAACTGGATTGATAAAACCTTGATTCGTGCCATAAATGCTAATTCCCAATCAAGTTTGGTAGTGAATATGCAAGGTGTGAATGCATTACATCAAGGAATTGAACTAGATTTTGTTTCAAAACCAGTTAAAGATTTAGAAATTACAGGTATGGTTTCTTTAGGTGACTGGACATGGCAAAACAATGCAACTGGATATTTGTATAATATCCAAGGCCAACCAACAGATGCGTTAGGAAATGTAGTTGAAATGTTGAGTGCTCAACATGCAAAAATAAATGTCAATTTGCAAGGAATTCATGTTGGTAACTCTGCTCAAAACACTGCTGCACTTGGTTTAAATTATCAAATTCTTAAAGGATTCAGAGTTGGGTTTGATGCTAATTATTTTGGAAAAAACTATTCATATTTTAGTATTTCTTCTGTTGGTACAAGTCTTACAGATTCAGACTTCAGTCAACCATGGATGATTCCAGATGCAGTTACTGTTGATTTTTCAGCAAACTACAGATTCAAAATTGGTACTTATGATGCTACTTTAGTTGGAAACATATTCAATTTATTGGATACTCAATACGTAACAGATGCTAATGACGATGGGATTTATCACACCGAGGACAAAGCAAGTGTATTCTATGGTTTTGGCCGTACCTGGACTATGAGTCTGAAAGTTAAATTTTAATTAGAGTCAATCACAAAAGAAAAAGATCAACAAAATGAAAAAGATATATTTAATAATAAGTATGGCTGTAATGGCTCTGTTTACAGCTTGTCGGGATAACAACGCACCTTACGCTGTGACAAATGTGGTTACTGTGAATTATGAATTGACATCAGCCGATTATACAACGATTGCAAATACGATTAAAAAACCGGTTACTGATTCTATTGCAGCGCAGAAAATCATTTTAGCAAGTGCAAAAACGAAAGTTGACTCAACTGCAATTCTAAATTTGATTGCAGCTATGAACACTCGACTTGCAAATATGCCAGTTTATACTAACGCTAGCAAGTTGGATGCAAACAAATACTTTGATGGTACCCTTAGAGCAAAAGATTATTTACCATATCTTCTTGCTCAGAAATTCCTTTATGTGGATCCTAATTCTGTTGTAAAAGTAACTTATGATCTTGTTAACTTTGCTGATACAACTTCAATTACAGCAGCTTATAAAATTACAATTTCTGACGCCGAATATACACAAATGGGCGTTTATACAAATCAACCTGGTAAAGCTCTTAATTTTTCGGCAGTAATGCCAATAATGAGCTATTTAAACACCTACTTGAAAGTCAAATTTCCTTATGCTGCAGCAAATGATGTAAGAATGGTACGTTATAAATTCAATTCGAGTGTAGTAAATCAATACAGAGTTCTGAAGTTTAATGGTACCGACTGGAAATGTGCTACCGACCAATATGCATTTAAAAAAGGTAAATGGTTGGATGTTGTAATTTTAAGTGGATTAACTTCAGGTCAAGGCGATTTCAAAGCAATCAGTGTAACTGGAGATCAATTCTGGGCATGGAATTCTGGCTATAGCTACATGCTAATGACTGGATATGTTGCAGGATCATATTTTGATAACGAAGACTGGTTAGTATCACCTGCTTTGAACTTATCTGAGCGGATTAATCCTTGGTTAAACTTCAGCCACGTTGGTCGATATTTTGGTGATGTAGGATCTAGTACTGAAAAAATGCATAAAGCAATAACTGTATGGGCATCTACTACAAGTGATGGAACAACAATTAACCCAACTGAATGGACACAAATAACTATTCCGGATGCAGGATATCCATCAGGTGCCAACTGGACTTTTATACCTTCAACACCAATAAGTTTAGCAGCTTATGCTGGTAAAAACAATGTACGTATTGCTTTCAAATATACAAGTAATGGTGCAGATGGTGCAGCAGGAAGTTGGGAAGTAAAAAATGTTTTAATCCTTGAAGAATAGTCATTGAATCTCTTAATAAATTTAAAAGCTGTCATCGAAACCCGATGGCAGCTTTTTTCATTTTAAATAATACTACTTCATGCTCGCAGGAGGGTAATTGATGATCAATAATGACGAATTGATGATCAATATGACGAATTCATCGTTCAATAAGGGTAATTCATGCTCGCAGGAGGGTACTTTGATGTCGCAGGAGGGTAATTCATCTTCACAGGAGGGTAATTTGATATCACAGGAGGGTAATTTGATATCGCAGGAGGGTAATT
>JBAXAD010000331.1:0-3451 GCA_037142715.1 Paludibacter sp.
TGTTATTCAATACATTTTGATTCAACTATTCTAAAGATATTATGAACCACAATAGGCACAATAGAAAATAAAAAGATGATATAAAAAGTACACAACAGACAAATACCTATTGGTGTTTTTAAGTAATTAATAATAGAAACAATGCTGAAAGCATTATTTCTATTATTTCTATTGTGAACTATTGTTTCTATTGTGGTTAGCCTTTTAATTGATAAGTTGTTTTTTTATTCTTTAATCAACTATATCTGATTGGCTTAATTCGAAATTCTCTTTGTATGATTTGTACAATTCTTGTTGAGAGCTTAAAGTTTCAACCTCAACAATATGTTGTAAGTCATTTTTGCCGGAACCATCCACAATTCGTGCTTTCAGATTATCTTTTAGTCCAAATTCAATCACTTTCTTAAGCTGTTGCTTCATTTCCGGGTCATAAATTGGAGCATAGACTTCAATTCGGTTGTCTAGGTTTCGTTCCATCCAATCGGCAGAACCAATATAATAAAGTTCATCCCCGCCATTGGCAAAAATCATGATGCGCGAATGTTCCAAATATCTGTCAATGATGCCATAAGCCTGAATGTTTTCACTCAGTTTGGGCACACCTGTTACCAAAGAACAGTTTCCACGAACCAAAAGTTTAATATTTACACCAGCATTGGATGCCTGATAAAGCTTTTCAATAATTTTATCGTCTACAATGTGGTTTATCTTGCAATAAATATAGGCGGGCAATCCTTTTTTAGCATTCTCAATTTCCCGTCTTATCAAACTGATAATTTTCTTGCGCATGAAAATGGGTGACACAATAAGTTCCTTAAAAACAGGATTTAAGTATGGATGTTCCAAGAAATCAAATACTGTTTCCACTTCATCTACTATTGACTTTTTAGCTGTCATAAGCGTAAAGTCTGTATAGACAGTGGCAGTTCCTTCGTGAAAATTTCCAGTGCCAATGCAGGCAATATTCCCGTTTCGTGCGGAGATAAATGCCAATTTGGAATGTACTTTCAGACCATCTACCCCAAAGATAACTTTGATGCCGGCGTCTTGCATCTTTTTTGACCAATTAATATTTGATGCTTCATCAAATCGAGCCAAAAGTTCAACTGATGCGGTTACTTTTTTACCATTCATGGCAGCACAGATAAGTGCTTTAATCACTTTCGAGTTTTTTGCCAAACGATAAATGCTTATTTTAATGGCTTTTACTTCGGGACTAATGGCTGCTTCGCGCAATAATCGGATAAAATAATCGAAACTATGGTAGGGGTAATGTGAGTATTGGTCTTTGTTGCGAATAACAGATATCATGCTTACCGAATTTTCAAAAGCAGGAATGGGTATGGCAGGTTGTGGCGAAAACTTCAAATCGGGTCGCTTAATTTTGGGAAATGACATCAAATCCTTCAAATTATGATACCTGGCGCCACCTGTATGTGCATCCTCCTTTTCAATCTTGAGTAATTTCTCAATAAATTTCAGTAAATCTTTAGGTATTTCCCTGTCGTAAACAAACCGAATAGGAACACCAGTTTTACGACTCTTCACGCCCTTGGAAACCTTTTCAACTACATCTTGATATGCAGTAGGGTCAAAATCCATTTCGGCATCACGGGTGAATTTGATGTTATAAGCTTCATAACTATCATAGTTGAGCGAGGCAAAAATACGTGGCAAACAGAATCTTATCACATCGTCCAAAAACATGATGCAGGTTTTGTCATCCTCTTTAGGCAGAATAATAAAGCGGGTCAATTCTGCTGTTGGAATTTCTATTAATGCATATTCCTTCCTCTTTTTCTTTTCGTTTTTATCCGAATCTTTAATTCTCACCGCCAAATAAGTACTCTTGTCATTCAGTTCTGGCTCTTCCGTCATGCGCGAAACCAGAATTGGAAACAGCGAATTCATTAGTACTTCCTTGTAAAAAGCATCCACAAATTCCACTTGTTCTGGGTTCAATTGTGATTCATTGATGAAAAAGATATTTTCTTTTTCCAATTCGGAAATAAGCAAATAAAATGTGGATTCAAAATCTTTTGAATAGATTTGGTTTAGTTTTAGAATGGATTTTAAAACCACCTTGGAATTAGATTTTTCTGTTCTAAGGTTTTTTTCTATTTCAACAATTCGACGTAAAGTAGCCACACGAACCTGAAAGAATTCATCAAGATTACTCGAATAAATACCCAGAAAGTTTAATCTTTCCAACAAAGGAATGGTTTGATTGCCAGCTTCATCAAGAATCCTTCGGTTGAAGTACATCCAACTAATATCGCGATTTACCGAATGGTTTTTATTCTTAATCTGGTGTTTCATATTAAATAGAAATAGTGTTTGTGAATTCTGTATTATAATAAATTGTTACAAAGCTTCAAAAGTAACAGTTCCATATTTCAAAAGTGTTACAAATGTATTAAAAAACTGCTGATTTGCAAGGATTAAACTTCAATCTTTACAATTACTTTTAAAATTGAATTCAAATGGGTTCCACTCAACCGATTCGAGCGGTTAGTAGGATGAAAGGTGTTTTTAAGTATTTATTGAAATGAAAATGTCATAACTTACTGTTATATGCTAGAATGACAAGACTATTCGCTTGATTTATTTACTTTTAATTGCTTTGTCATTGCGTTTAAATTCAAATGTAATATTTGACAAGTTTCTTTGCGACCAAAATAATAAAACAAACAAAATGAGAAAAGTAATACTTTATTTAATTTTCAGTATGATCGTATTTGCACAACAGACAAAAGCAGAAGCACCAATTCAGACTTATAAAACCGATAACAATCAGTTGAAAGTACTTAGTTGGAATATTTATATGCTTCCCTATATCAGTCTTTTTAATCACAACGGCGACAGGGCAAAAGCAATAGTTGCCAAGTTACACGATTCCGATTATCAGATTATTGTTTTTCAGGAAGCATTTAGCAGCAAATGTCGAAATATCTTGGCCAATGGATTGATAAAAGAGTTTCCTTACCAATATGGGCCGATTAATAATAACAATACACCTTTCAGAACCAACAGTGGACTTTGGATAGTGAGTAAAATACCACTTTCTGAACTTGCGTCAATTCAGTTTTCCCGCAGCGAAGGTTATGATGCTGTGGCTCGCAAAGGTGCTGTGCTTTTTCAAGGAAATTTTCAGGGAGCTCCTTTTCAGTTACTTACCACACACCTTCAAGCTGACAATTCTTCAGCGGTAAGGGGCAAGCAATGTGCCGAAATAAAAGAGCATTTATTGAATCCATTTTATCGTAAAGATACGCCTCAACTAATTTGTGGTGATTTCAATATAGATATGGATGATACCCCAAACTATCAGCAAATGTTGCAAACTTTGGATGCTCAAAATGGAGAATTGAGCGGCACCGTGAAAGTGACTTATGATGAAGTAAATAACAACCTGGCGCATATTGCCAACGGAAAGCGCAGGGTAATAGAT
>JBAXAD010000332.1:0-3426 GCA_037142715.1 Paludibacter sp.
GATAAAGTATTGCCAATGAACACCGGTGCCGAAGCAGTGGAAACAGCTTTGAAATTGTGTAGAAAATGGGCCTATGAGAAAAAAGGAATCAATGAAAATGAAGCACAAATCATTGTTTGCGACGGTAATTTTCACGGAAGAACGACTACTATCATTTCGTTTTCGAATGATGAAAACGCTAGAAAGAATTTCGGACCGTATACGGCAGGATTTATTACAATACCTTACAATGACGTCGAAGCATTGGAAAACGTACTTAAAACAGCTAAAAACGTGGCTGGTTTCCTTGTGGAGCCTATTCAGGGGGAAGCAGGAGTATATGTTCCCAACGATGGTTATTTAGCGAAAGCAAAAGAATTGTGTGCGGAGAATAATGTTTTGTTTATTGCCGATGAGGTTCAAACCGGTGTGGCTAGAACCGGAAAATTGTTGGCAGTGCACCATGAAAATGTGCAACCGGATATTTTGATCTTAGGAAAAGCATTGTCGGGTGGAGCTTATCCAGTGTCGGCAGTATTGGCTAACGATACGATCATGAGTGTTATTAGACCAGGGCAACATGGTTCTACTTTTGGTGGAAACCCTATAGCGGCTGCAGTTGCTATTGCTGCTTTGGAAGTAGTGAAAGACGAGCAATTGTCGGAGAATGCAGAACGCCTAGGTAAAATCTTTAGAGAGAAAATAGGGGAGTTTGTGAAAACATCCAATATCGCGACGCTAGTGAGAGGAAAAGGATTGTTGAATGCGATTGTAATCAATGATACCGAAGAAAGTGATACGGCTTGGAATATTTGTATGGCTTTAAGAGATAACGGCTTGTTGGCCAAACCTACTCACGGAAACATCATTCGTTTTGCACCGCCATTAGTAATGAATGAAGAGCAGTTGTTGGATTGCGTTTCGATTATTATTAGTACGCTGAAACAGTTTGAAAAGTAATTAGATTACTCTTATATAAAAAAACCGCCTTATCAAATAAGGCGGTTTTTTTGCGGGTATTAATTCCCTAGATTTTGAAGGTTTTTTAACTTCTCCTGCAATAGAGCAGGGTCTTGCAAGGCGTCTAAGCCAATCATTCGTATCACCCATACAAAGTATAAAATGGCAATAGCACTCAATACAATTCCGATAATGCAGAGTATCTTACCAATGTTCAGCGTTTGATAGTTCACAAACTTTTCTGGCGATTGGTTGTAGATAATCAAGTCTTTGTTGGTTAATATAAGCCCTACGATTCCTAGTACTAATCCAAACAAACCATAGCAACAGCAGGTTAGTATTGATAATATTCCGAGTACTAGTACAGCGGTGGCATTGGGTAATTTTTGATTTTCCATTGTTTATAATTTTTAGGGTTAGAAAAGAAATCTCATTTTGTAGGTATAGGAAACAACCATGATCACAGCATTGATAATTGCCAAAGAAATAACAATTTTTCCATAGTTGTGTTTTTTATCAATAACAAATAATGCTACAGAAAGAAAGAAAAGAATAGAGGTGTAAACAGCAGGAAACATAAAAAAGGCCTTTTCAAATTCGCCGTGCAGGATAAAATTAAGGGAGCGTTGCAGGCCACATCCGATGCAATCGATACCGAACATTTTTTTAAACATACAAGGCAACATGTATTTTTCCATGGCATTCTTTTCTGTGACAATTTTACAAATAAAAAATTAAAAACCGTCAAACTAATTTAAGTTTTCTATTTTTGGTTTTTTAAAATATACCTATGAGAAAGTTTTCAGTGCTATTAATATTGGTTGCCATTTTTATGGCGTTCTACGAACAAAATAAACCAAAACCCAATGTGATTATTACAGTAATTTGCATGGCTGTTTTTATGTTTGGTATGATGAAATTATCCGCAAAAATTCCACCTAAAGACGAAGATGATGAGCACAACATTATTTAATATTGGAGACAAAGTTTCGGTGCTTGATGATGCTATCGATGGAGTAGTAGTAGGCATTAAAAATAATGAAATTACTATCGAAACTGCTGATGGTTTTCCAATGACATATTTTGTCAACGAATTGATTAAAATAAACAACACCAATGAATTGAGTTCGATTAAGAAAAGCGATACATTAGATAAGATAAATAGTGATAAACAACCTTCGAAAAAGCAAAACGCACCTGTTTTTAAGTCGGATAAAATCGAAAGAGGTGTTCCTGAATTTGATTTGCACATTGAAAAATTAGTGAAAAATCCTCGCGGAATGAACAACTTTGACATTCTCACTATTCAAACTGAAACGGCCAAAAGACACATCGAATTTGCGATCAAAAATCGCATTCCAAAAATCGTTTTTATACACGGTGTGGGTGAAGGTGTTTTGAAAGCAGAACTCGATTTTATGTTGAAGAATTATGATAATATTTCGTTCCAAGATGCCAATTATCAAAAATACGGATCGGGTGCTACCGAAATTTATTTTAAGCAAAACACCAAATAATAGCCTCTGAAATTTTAACTTTGCCGTTCAAAATTTACCATGAAAAAGATATATCTCGATAACGCAGCGACTACGCCTCTTCGTCAAGAAGTGATTGCTGAAATGATGCAGGTGCTTCAAAATGATTTTGGAAATCCCTCGTCAACGCATAGCTTTGGTCGAAGTGCCAAAACAGTTTTGGAAACGTCCAGAAAGTCAATTGCTAAATGGATGGGCTGTAACGCACAGGAAATTATTTTTACTTCAAATGCTACCGAGGCTACCAATTGGATCCTTAAAAGCGCGGTAAAGGACTTACAAGTGCAACGCATCATTACGAGTAAGGTGGAACATCATGCGACTTTGTACACGGTGAAGCATTTACAAAGTAAGTACAATATCGCGGTTGATTTTGTGAATATAATTCCTACTGGCGCCATAGATATGACGCATTTGGTCGATTTGCTTGCTAAGGAAGGAAAAACTTTAGTCACGCTCATGCATGTGAATAATGAAATCGGGGTGATACAGGATATTGATGCCATTGGTCAGTTATTGAAGGATAAGGGTGTTATTTTTCATGTGGATGCGGCACAAAGTGCGGGTAAGCTCCCTATCAATCTACAAAAATTACCCATCGATTTGATGTCGTTGTCAGCCCATAAAAATTATGGCCCTAAAGGGGTGGGGGCTTTATATGTTCGGCATAAGCCCCGTATTCGTATCCAACCCCAGAGTTTTGGCGGTGGCCAGGAAGGGGGCTTGCGAGCGGGCACACTTCCAACGCATCAAATTGTAGGGATGGGGGAGGCCTTTGAATTGTCTGAGGCTGAGCGTATTGAGGAGCAAGCACGACTACTAGCATTACGACAACACCTTTGGGCGGGTATTTCAATGCTGCCAGGGATTCATTTGAATGGGAGTGTTACACAGCGAGTTGCAGGTAATTTAAATGTGAGCTTCAGTGGCATTGATGGCGCCACCCTATTAC
>JBAXAD010000333.1:0-3425 GCA_037142715.1 Paludibacter sp.
CCCTCAGTCTGGCAGGGCAAAACAAGCAAAATTCAAAGGTCCCGGTTTTATTTGCGCATTACTTTAAACTAATGGAGATCTAAAGATAGAACCTGATAAACTTAAGGCTCTTCAGGATAAGTTTCATTTTAATGATGTAATGATCTATGGTGGAGATTTCTTTGCTGATTGGTCGTTAGGACAAAAAGTAATAGAATCAATTAGCGGTGTTGACAAGATATTTATTTCAACAAACGGATAAAGCTGTTATTTGGATAAAAATATTGTATATTTGTAGCCCAACAAATGAAAACAAATTTACAGACTATTAATATTGAATACCATGAAACACTTCCCTGCATCTGAATTAATTATAAATAGCGATGGAAGCATTTTCCACTTGCACCTAAAACCCGAACAACTTGCTGATAATGTGATTCTAGTGGGTGATCCTGGACGTGTGGCATTGGTTGCTGCGTATTTTGAAAGCCAGGAATGCTCGGTTTCAAGTCGTGAATTCAACACCATAACAGGAATTTACAAAGGGAAGCGAATTTCGGTAATTTCTACCGGCATTGGCACCGACAATATCGACATCGTGATGAACGAATTGGATGCTTTGGCTAATATCGACTTCAAAACACGTACTGAAAAAGCAACTTTCCGTCAACTAACCATTGTCCGCATTGGTACATCTGGTGGCATGCAACCCGAACTTCCACTGGGTTGTTTCTTGATTTCCGAAAAATCCATCGGTTTTGATGGCATGTTGAACTTTTATGCTGGTCGTGATTCTGTGAGTGATTTGCCATTTGAAGAGGCCATGAAAAAACATTTGGTTTGGAACCCACAATTGGCAGCACCTTATGTGGTAGATGCTGACCAAGAACTGGTGAATAGAATTGGGCATGATGATATGCTTCGGGGAGTTACTATTTCGGCCAACGGATTTTATGGACCACAAGGTCGCGTTTTGCGCATCGATTTGGCAGACATGCAATTGAACGACAAAATTGAAAGCTTCCGCTACGGCAAATATAAAATTACCAACTATGAAATGGAAGGTTCTGCCATAGCTGGTCTATCAAAATTGATGGGACACAAAGCCATGACGGTGTGCTGTATTATTGCCAACAGACGCGTGGAAGCAGCTACAACAGACTACAAACCGTTTATTGAGAATTTGGTGGTGACGGTGTTGGAGAGAATATAAGAGAGAACCCCTAGTCCGACAGCTAGCGGAGAATGAGGCAAGTTCATTCTACTCAAACTATTGTTTAAAAAAAATAAAAAAGAACAAAATAATACTAACCTAATCCCCCTTTAGGGGTTTGGGGTCTATTCAATGATTACAGACAAAGCCAGCTATAGGTATTATTTAAAGCGAGATTTAAAAGCATTTCAGCTAGACAAACTCTCGCTTTATAATTATGTGTGGATGGATTGTTTGCGTTTTCAGCGCCGTCTGCGAAAAATAGAGTATTTGCACAATGTGAAACAGGGAAATCTGTTTTGTAAAATTCAATTGATAATTCTTGAAATAATAAACCATCAATTGGCAACGCGACTTGGGCTCTCGATACCCAAAAACGTATTTGGAGCAGGACTTTGCATTGTACACTATGGCACTATCGTTGTCAGTCCAAAAGCAAAAATTGGCGAGAATTGTCGTATCCATCCTTCTACCTCAATTGGCGAATATAACGGTGCGCCTACTTTGGGAAATAACGTATATATTGCACCCGGCGCAAAGCTTTTTGGCGGAATTACGATTGGCAATAATGTGGCAATTGGTGCCAATGCGGTTGTAAATAATGATGTGCCCAACAATGTTACAGTGGGCGGGATTCCTGCCAAAATAATTTCCAATAAATCATCAATCGAAAATGGTGTTTATCCTGAAAATTTCATAAACCTTTAATAAAATGAATTCAAACAGCACTATCACAGCCATTTCTACAGCTCCTGGCGTGGGAGGCATTGCCGTAATTCGTGTTTCGGGTCCAGATGCCTTGAAGCATAGCAGTGCAATTTTTAATGCCAAGAAGAAAGCAAATTCCTTGTTGCTGCAAGCTCCTAACACAGTGATTTTTGGGAGTATTGTTGATGCCAAAGCTGAATTGATAGACGATGTATTGGTAAGTGTGTTTCATGCTCCACATTCGTTTACCGGTGAGGATGTGGTGGAAATTTCTTGTCATGGTTCGTTGTTTGTGCAACAAAAAACACTTCAACTATTACTTCAACAAGGTTGCGCTTTGGCACAACCAGGCGAATTTACACAACGTGCTTTCTTGAATGGCAAAATGGACTTGTCGCAAGCCGAAGCGGTGGCCGATTTAATTGCTTCCACCTCAGCGGCTTCACACCGCATGGCCATGAACCAAATGCGGGGCGGATTTTCCAACGAACTGATAAAATTACGCACACAGCTGCTCAATTTTGTTTCGCTTGTGGAACTGGAACTTGACTTCAACGAAGAAGATGTGGAATTTGCCGACCGTACCCAACTCAAAACCATGGCCACGGCAATTGAGAAATTGATTTTGAAACTGTCGGATTCTTTCCAAGTAGGCAACGCACTTAAAAATGGGATTCCAGTGGCTTTGATTGGCGAAACAAATGTGGGAAAATCGACATTGCTCAACCTCCTATTGAACGAAGAAAAGGCCATTGTATCTGATATTCACGGCACTACACGCGACGTGATTGAAGATTTGATAAATATCAATGGTATCACCTTCCGCTTTATCGACACTGCCGGTATACGCGACACCAAGGATAAAATTGAAAGTCTGGGCATTGAACGTACCTATCAAAAAATAGAACAAGCCTCTATCGTGTTGTGGATAGTAGATTGCACCGAACTCAGTGAACACTCCGAATGGCTAACAGAGCGCATTGCTAAACGTGCAGCAGGTAAAAAAATCATATTGGTTTTCAACAAAATAGATAAAATTGCAACAGAGGAACGCGAAGTGCTTGGTCAACTTTTCGAGCAATTTGAAGGAGAGCGCATCTACATTTCGGCCCGTGACGGCATCAACACCGAGGGTCTGCACAAGGCACTGATAGCTGCTGCGCAACTTCCCGAAATCCATTCGGGCGATGTAGTAGTAAGTAACATCCGCCACTACGAAGCACTCCAAAACGCCCATTCCGCTATTTGCCGCGTAATCGACGGACTGGATTCTGGCATCACTGGCGATTTCCTTTCGCAGGACATTCGTGAGTGTATACATTATTTGGGGGAGATTACAGGAAGTATCTCCAATGATGAGATTTTGGGGAATATATTTGGGAAATTCTGCATCGGAAAATAGAGGTTAGCTACTAATTTTTTTTCATTAATGCCTGCCAGCCATACCACATTAAGTTATATCTTACGATGATGCTGTGGTAGATTAAAATAGGGTAGATGACGGCGTTAAGACACAAACTAATTC
>JBAXAD010000334.1:0-3367 GCA_037142715.1 Paludibacter sp.
TCTCCGCATCAACATTTGTGGTGAAAATCGCCACCTTCGCCAAGCCCGAAAACGTTACAAGCAAGTGTAGGACGACCGACAGTGCTAACATAAACCGACAAACCAAAGAACAAAATACTAACTTTGAAATCAAAAAAGAGGACAACATAATGACGGATAAAACAAAGAAAAGAAATTTACACGCAGCAAAAGTTTCAAAGAAAGACGAGTTTTACACTCAACTTGGGGACATCGAACGAGAATTAAAATACTACAAAGACCATTTTAAAGGCAAGACGGTTTACTGCAATTGTGATGACCCAAGAGTTAGTAATTTCTTCCACTTTTTCTCATACAACTTTGAAAAACTTGGTCTTAAAAAACTGATTGCTACTTGCTACAAAAATCAAGATATGGACTTGTTTAGTGAAAACAAATCTGAACAAGCAATTTATTTGGTATATGACGGAGACAAAAACGAAAATAAAGTTCCAGACCCAAACGAAATCGGTGTAAAGAAATTAAAAGGTGATGGTGATTTTAGAAGTGCTGAATGTATTGAACTTTTAAAACAAGCCGATATTGTAGTTACAAACCCACCATTTTCATTATTTCGTGAATATGTAGCACAACTAATTGAATACGATAAGAAATTCATTGTCGTTGGACACCAAAACGCAATTTCATACAAAGACATTTTCAATCTGATAAAGGAAGATAAAATGTGGTTGGGTTATGGTTTTAAAGGAGGTGCAGCTCACTTTATAAATAAACATTATGAAGATTATGCAACTGCAGGCAACCACCAAGAAGGAATGATAAGAGTTTCTGGCGTTACTTGGTTTACAAATCTTGATATTAATAAAAGACATGAAGATTTAATTCTTCACAAAAAATACACACCTGAAGCATATCCAACTTATGACAATTATAACGCAATAAACGTTGATATAACCAAAGACATACCATTGGATTATGAAGGAAGCATGGGTGTTCCTATAACATTTTTAGATAAGTATAATCCTGACCAATTTGAAATTGAAACACTTGGTATTGGTGAGGAAAATTTCACACCAACTAAACGCTATCAAAAATTTAGAGACCCTATTACTAAATTGCCGATTTCTGATAAAAGAGATTTTCTATTATACGTTAGAGACCAAAATGGAAAATATTTAACATCAGAAGATTATCGAGTAAACAAAGTTTATGCAAGGATAATCATCAGAAATAAAAAAGTGATAAAACCATGAAAATAGAATTAAAAGAAATTACAGTCAGAGAACTAACAAATGGTTATCAAGATAACAACGACAATGGTGTGGTTGGTTTTGGAGGTAAATTAGATGTTCGCCCACCTTATCAGCGAGAGTTTGTATATGACGAAAAAGAACGGAACGCAGTAATAAATACTTTACAAAAAAACTTTCCATTAAACGTAATGTATTGGGCAGTTCGTGAAGATGGAAATTTTGAAGTAATTGACGGTCAGCAAAGAACTATTTCTATTTGTCAATATGTAGATGGTGTTTTTTCAATTGATGGTTTAGCATTTCACAATCTACCAACAGACAAGCAAGACCAAATACTAAACTATACACTAATGGTTTATTTCTGTTCAGGAACACCAAGTGAAAAATTAGATTGGTTTGAAACAATTAATATTGCTGGTAAAGTTCTCACGCCTCAAGAATTGAGAAACGCTGTTTATTCAGGTTCATGGGTTTCGGATGCTAAACGTTACTTTTCAAAAAATAGCAGACCGAAAATTGGAGATGAATATTTAACAGGTTCTGCGAACAGACAAGAATATCTTGAAACTGCAATAGATTGGATTTCAAAAGGCAGTATCAAAGAATATATGTCGAAGAACCAACACGAGACAAATGCAAATGAACTCTGGCTTTATTTTCAAGCAGTTATTAGTTGGATAAAAGCGACATTCCCAAAGTATCGCAAAGAAATGAAAGGTATAAAATGGGGTTTCCTTTACAACGACTACAAAGACCAAAAATTTGACCCTAAAAAACTTGAAGATGAAATAACAACTTTAATGTTAGACGAAGATGTAGAAAACAAAAAAGGGATTTACATCTACGTTTTGACAAGAAAAGAAAGGTTCTTAAATATTCGTGCATTTAGCGACAAACAAAAACGTGAAGCATACGAAAGACAAAAGGGAATTTGCCCAGTTTGCACAGAAGAATACCAAATTGAAGAAATGGAAGGCGACCATATTTCTCCTTGGCATTTAGGTGGCAAGACAACTGCTGATAATTGCCAAATGTTATGCAAGGACGACAACAGAAGAAAAAGCGGAAAATGACGACAGAAAGAACACCAGCTTGTAACAGCACCTACAAAAAATTGGCGGTTCAGTGGTTAAATGAACATTTGTGCTTCGTATCAAGTTCAGTGGTGGCAGACAGTTTTCGTCTCCGAAATTGCCAACTTCTTGTAGCTGCAAAACGTTAGCACTCATTATAAACGACACAACACGAATGACAATAAAGTTCAACATAGACAAATTTGTAAAGCATTTAGACAGGTATAAATCAGACTTGCCGACCTTATACAATTGGAACGCAAAAATTGACAGACTTGTAGAACTTGAGACCTTAACAGAAAAACAAGTCATAGAAATCAACACTTTAACACCCTACAATAAAGAGCTTCAATTAAAAAAAATCGTTGGACAGAAACTCAATGAAACTTTAAATTCAAATAGAGACCTTTTCAATAAATTGTGTTTATGGATTATAAAAGATTGGGGCGGCATTTTAACTGCAAACGACAATGACACTATAAAACTAATCGAAGAATTTCTAAAACAAGAAAGACCTGACTTTAATCGTATTGCAAGTTCTTCAAAAGTAGGAGCATATTTATTTCCCGACAGAAATGTAATTTATGACTCTCGTGTTGCATATTCAATTAATTGGATAATACTATCCGAAAACGCAGGACAACAATACTTTCCTATTCCTGAAGGCAGAAACTCAAAAATGTCTGCTTTTGACCTAAACGTATTGATTAGACTTAAAAACATTTCCGTTTATCAGACAAGTGACATAAAGCATTTAGACCATAGACTTTTTATTAAAAATTCAGACAAGAAACTTTTCATAAATAAAAAGGACGCTTACCACGAACTAAATAATCTTGTTAAGCAGATAAATCAAAAGTTATGGAAAGGTGACAGAGAAAAGGAGCAAAATTTATATTTCACTGAAATGCTTTTATTTTCAATCGCAGACAGAGAAGTATTTATGGACATAACAACGAAATATGGAACGAACTGACAGAAAAATAACGAGTGCTAACAGCACCTATCCAAAAGGCGGGGTTTCGTGTTCCAAAGACAGTTTTGTGGTTAATCAAACATTCG
>JBAXAD010000335.1:0-3316 GCA_037142715.1 Paludibacter sp.
ACTTTGCCAAAAGAGCTGAAATACTAACGCACAACAAATAAATGGCGATAATTAAAACCTTGGGAAATGATGTTTTCATGTGTTTTTAAAAAGCCCCCTAACCCCCTAAAGGGGGAATAAAAGGGAATTAGTACGTTGATAATAAATATATTGTGTGTCCTAAATTTGTATTTTGAAAATGAATGTTTCATTTCTTTTTCGTTACAATTTTCTGTATTTGTCAATGGAATAGCCCATTCCTTTTTTGGCATAATAAGTTGGTCCTACATAAATAAAAGCATTCGGTTTGTAAAGCGTAGCGCACGAAGGTTCATTTTTCCTCAGATTTTGAAAATCAATCCATGCTTTGTCATACGCTTTAATAGCTTGTCGTATGGCTATTTTGTCGTATTTCCCAGTTTTGTCGCCTTCAAAACCTAGCGCCATGGTTTGCCATCCAGCTGCAATGATGCGGTGCAAATACAATCCGTACAAGGACGAAACGCGTATATAAGCATCGTCATTGGGGTATTTTGACTTCACCAACTGACTTAAAGTAACTATCGAATCCCACATTTTTGCCGATTCTTGTTTTTCAGCTACCGCTTTTTTCAAAGTCCCAGCTTTATAAAATTCGCTGAATTCGTCATACAAAAATCCTTCCGATGGAAATTTCTTGGCTTCCATGGTGTCCAATTTTTCAATTCCTGCCAAAAAATGATCGCGCATCCAAAACACCCAGTCGGGTTTGATAGTCAGTTCGGCGGAGGCATGACCACGCAAAACAGCTTTTGCCGACAATAGGCTTAGTTTGCGAAAAGCCTCACGGGATTTTGCCGACACAATGCCTTGTTCATCCATAAATCGGTCGAAAGCAGCTGCTTCGGTGAGCGTTGGATTATTTGCCCAAGCACTTAGCACAAAGGCGTTTAATCGTGGCCAAAACTCATTGCTGATGTAGGGACCAACCCATCCTCCGCCCCTACTCCATGAGTAAATGCCTGCAAAAGTAGCATTTTTTTTAATATCATTCAAGCAATTGGGGTGATTGCTGCCCTTGTATTCCTCAAATCCGTTGATAACGCCGTTCATCACGTAATTTGGATATGCACCCTTGCCTTCGTATTCTCGTTGGCACTGTACCTCAATCACTTGCCGGTGTTTTCCTATACCAATACATGGATTGAAAGGATAGGTTCTTTGATAATCACCCTGAATATGTTTAATAGAAAAAATAAGATTTTTATTAGGTTCTATTTTATCAGAAACATTCAAATAATAAACTGGGTCATTGTGAAAACCACCTATTGACCACGTACGATATATTACTGTTTTATTGTGTTTTACACACACCTCATCACGTAAAAGTTGTAATAATTTGATATGACTTGCAGCACCATCGCTAATTGGATTATTGCCGGTGTGATAAGGCACATTGTTCAAATATGTTTCGCCGGTACGAATGACCAATCCATCCAAATCGGGGAATTTTTGGAACAATTCATCGAACATCATTTTGTGCAATTCAACTGTCAATGGCTTTTCAAAAGTAATTTTACCATTGGCATCACACACTTGCGATTTGTATTTCTCTACCAACTTTTTTGGCAAAAGCACTATGTCTGTAAAATAAAATACCTTGATACCGGCTGCATGAGCCGCTTTTATGTTCTTCTGAATCAACACAGTAATAGAATCTGACCAAGCACGCTCTTTAGTTCCTTTCGCAAAAAGTGTATTGTCGAACTTCTCGAAAGTAACCGCTGCAGTAGGGAAAATAAAGTCGTTCATTACCTGCACATTAAAGCCCTGATTCTTCACGTATTCGGGATTTGTGAATGCCGATTTTGTAAGTGCTTCACCAGGATTGTGATGCACCATATCCATAATAAATTCAGGTTTTTGGGCTTGAATACTGAAAAAAACAAAGAAACATAAGAAGTTGAAAGAGAGTTTTTTAGTGATATTTTTCATAACAATATAAATAATTTATAATTAACAAGGATAATATTATGTGCCATTTAAAATTAGATTTTTTCAACGCAAATGGAACATCCCGAGAAACGGGGGGCGCAAAGTTGCAAAGCCGCAACGAATTTATGTAACTGTAAATCAAAATAATCTTAGCGTCTTTGTGTCGTAGCAACTTAGCGTTCAAAATACAAAATCAAATTTGGTTTATTTAATTGCAAATACCCTGAAATCCATTGGTTTAATTGTTGCTGAAGTAGAGAAAGATTCTTTTGTCAGAATATCAGTCATAACTGCATTAAATGTAACAAATTGATTCTCTTTAGAATAATTGATAACGTACACAAACTTTCCTTTTTCACCCGCCACTTCGGTGACTTCCACCAATTCATTTTTCGATACAACCAAAGGTTTTATTTTGCTTGAATTCAAAGCCAAATTGACCATTTTCGAAGCTGCATTCTCATCCACCACCGAGCCAACATAATAAATAGTTCCTCTTCCATAGACATTTTTGGTCAATACCGGTTTCCCCTTAAAAAAGCGACTATCATAGTTGCCAATTGCAGTGGCAGTTTTGAGGTTGAATACATCGTGCCAAAGTCCGCAAGTATAAGTTGCAGTGTCGTTTACGAGCTTTAATTTGGTAGTTTCCGTTCCAATGAGTGCGTGTTGTTCTTCCATTTCTATTCCCGCCAACTCTTCGACCGAGGCATTCAATATTCTTCCAAACGATTTTACATCATCGTTTCGCAACCCTGTCATACAAGTAATTAGCACAGTTGCTCCATTTTTGACAGCCGTTTTCAATCGGTTTACAACATCGTTGTTGATTAACACCATCGAAGGTACAACTATGAGTTTATAAGTATCAAAATTATCGTTGGACGAAATGATATTGGTAGTAATCGAGGCATTCCGCAGCGAACGATAGTACTTGAAAACCTCGCGCATATACCTGAAATCCATGGCAAAACGTCCATCCTCAAACGCCCAATCATTTTTAAAATCCCTGATTACCGCCACTTGCGAAAAGGGCAAAGTTTGACCCGTTATCCTTTTCAGTTGTGCTAATTCGGTAGCTACTTGTTGCGCTTCAAAGAACCTTCGACGTGGCACATTGTCATCGTCCAACACGCCCACCATAACATGCTCATGACCAGCAGGAAAAGTCCGAAATGAGAAAAAGCTGATTCCCGCAGCGCCTTGCGCCATTTCCTGTAATGACCATAAACGCACAGTTCCCGGCTCAACAATTTTGCGTTGGTTGCCGGCAGTACGTCCAATCTGCGCTTCCGTTACCCAAAACGGAGCTTGTTTGGCACCCCTCATTTGCGACAAAGCCATCGAAGCCATGTGGGGCGCG
>JBAXAD010000336.1:0-3312 GCA_037142715.1 Paludibacter sp.
ATACGTTTCATAGCAAACGCATCGTAAACAGATGCTTGCTCATCGGCCAAATCCTTTAATTTTTGAAGTTGGTCCGTTGTCAGTATTGCAATGACATTATTGGCAATTCGGGTAAGGAAATCGGTGTTATGCCCTTTTTCGTTCTTGTCGTTATCGCGCATGTACTGAAATCCGAAAAAATCGGCCACTTTGCCCGGAGGAAAAAAAGTGTCAGCACCAAAATTGCCAGTCATAAAAGCCAACCCACTAAACGCAACCGTATGCAGTTGAGCACGTTCTGAGGTTGCTTGTGCCAGATTATATTGCTTGTTCTGTTTTGGTTTTGGTTCGTTTTGAGCAAAGGCAGTTGAACTAAAAACCAACATTCCTGCAAGCATCAGATTTGAAATAGCTCTTTTCATGGTTTGCTATTTTTTGATTGTATATTGAAAAACGACTTTCTTGTTCTCTGAAGCAGCTTTCACGTTTGTCCCAACAAACTCAAAAGTCGCATTATCGCTCTTTACTTTCACCCGCATATATCCCGGGCCATTTAGTATTTTGCCATTCACGTAACCATATTCTTCGCCATTACGGGTATTTCCCTGCTCATTGGCTCCCGGTTGTGAGAGGCATTGATAAACTATTCCATCCAATTCCTGCTTGGCAAATAAATGGTCGTGTCCATGAAAAACCACATTTACATGATATTTCTTTAAAAGTTCATGAATCGGCATTTCCCACTCCGGACGATGCGTTTTAAACCCATTTGTTCCATCGAGATTTTGTCCGCCCCATTCGTATAGATGGGCCACTTCCGAGCCGCCGCGTCCCTTGCCTTTTTGGTCAACGCCACCCACCAAATTGTGGATAAAAACAAATTTGAAGGTCGCTTTTGAATTTGCCAAAGTGGTTTTCAACCATTCATATTGCGTTTTACCGAGCGTTCTGTCCCACGGATTATCATTACCGCTACGAGGCGTAAACCAAAACGGGTCGAGCACTACGAAAAGTGCATTTCCCCACGTCCACGAATAATAATCCTGCGGCAAACCTGTATACTTTTCCTGCTGATTATTTCCGCCGTAAAAGCCGTCAGGTTCGGGGTTTGGGAAATAGTTCTTGCGGTTTTGATTGGACCATACAGTCATATTATCATCACGACCGTTGAGCCGCTGACCAGCTTCGCCATCGTGATTGCCCAGTACCAAAAAGAGTGGCACATGCAATAGTCCAAAATAATATCGTTGAGCAATGTATTGATTGAAAGCAGCTTTATAATCCTGTCGGTATTTGTCGGTCATGAAGGTATCGCCCAAATCGATATGAAAATCAGCCGAATCAGTGGCTGCATTGAGCAAGGTGTTGGTATAAACTTGCGTATCAGCATTCTCGTCAAGATGAGAGTCGGCTGTAATTGTAAAACAGAATGAATCGGTTATTGAACGTTGGGTGTGAAAGCTATGGATAGCTGATTGTGTGTAGTCTTTTTCGCCTTCAGCTTTATATAGGATATAATAATCATACTGATAATCCGCTTTTAATCCAGTCAGTTTCGTTTCAAGCGGTTTATTTGCATTCAGTTTCAAGACATCTGTTTTGCTTTGTTTTTCAGTTGATTGAAAATAAACCAGATAAGCTTCTGCATTTTTATAAGAAAGCTCTGAGAAAGTCATTGATTGGTCGGTTGGACGACAGAGAATCAAATCATAATCGTGAGCCGGAACTTCGGTTTTGAAGGTGGATTCAGGACGTTGTTCGAGTTGCCTGTCGTTTCTCTGGGCAAAGCCTGACAAACTGAGGATTAAAAGCAGTTCAAGGACATATTTCTTTCTCATTAAGCATTCAGACCAGAAAGTTTTTATCAATAAATTCCTGAAATTTAGCTTTATACTGAGCACTAATCGGAATGATTGTACCATCGTCATACACAATTTCATTTCGCTCTATGACATTGATTTTATGCAGGTTGACAATGTAGGATTTATGAACCCGCATAAACTTAGTTTCGGGTAATTGCGCTTCGAGCGACTTCAAGCTAATAAGCGACATGATGGGTTTGGCGTTGCTGAGGTGAATCCGTACGTATTCGCTCATGCCCTGAATGTATTTAATGTCGTCGAAATTAATGCGGATAATTTTGTATTCGGACTTTATAAACAGAAAATCCTTATTAGCCTGCAAATTCAGAGCATTGCCACGCTTGGTGTAAATCCAGTCTTTGGCCTTATTTACTGCCCGTTCAAAATCGGGATAATCAATCGGTTTGAGCAAATAGTCAATGGCATCGGCCTTAAAACCTTCCACGGCATATTCGCTGTAGGCAGTTGTAAATATCAATACAGGTTTATTTTTCAGGTTCTGTATCAAATCAAGACCTGATAAATCGGGCATTTGGATGTCCACAAACAACAAATCCACCTCGTTTTGATTCAGAAATTGCAAGGCTTTCACCGAATTGGTAAATCGTTCCACAATTTCCAAATCGGGTGTTTGATCAATGTAATTTTCAAGCACGTTCAATGCTAATGGTTCATCATCAATGGCAAGGCAGCGTATGTTGGTCATGCTAGTGGAATTTCAAGTGAGACATTAAAAATCTTATCCGACGAATTTATCGCAAGCGAATAATTATCAGCATATAACAGTTCGAGGCGATTTTCGTTGTTTTGCAATCCAAGTCCACCTACAGGATGTTTTACCGTTTCCGATTGCTTGGAATTCGTTGCCGAGAAATGCAGTTTATTTACTCGTTTCTCGAATATGATATTAATAAAACTGTCCTGTTGATAGCTGACTCCGTGTTTAAATGCATTTTCGATATAACAGATAAAAAGCATGGGCGGAATTTCTACATTTCCCAATTCCTCTGGGAAAATGAGGCGAATGGATACGTCATCGGCATAGCGAAGCTTCATCAAATCGATATAACTTTTGATAAATTCAAATTCTTTGCTGATTTTCACCTTACCGTGTTCGTTCTCGTAAAGCATGTAACGCATTAGCTTCGAGAGCTTCATCACCGCTTCCTTGGCCTTGGGTGTGTTGCAATCTATCAGGGCATAAATGTTATTCAGGGTATTCATAAAGAAATGTGGACTTACCTGATTTTTCAGCATATCCAATTGCATTTCAGCATTTTTCACTTCCAATATGTGTTTGTTTTCTTCGTTCTCGTACCACTTTTTGGAAAACAACAAACCAGAATCGACTCCAACAATTAATAAAGAATACATCAGCAAATGAGCGTACGGAGGAATGGGTGTTGGCTTGTCGGTATTTGTATTTTCGACTTTCACTTTTTGCGAAGTCAACACATTATCATAATAATAG
>JBAXAD010000337.1:0-3302 GCA_037142715.1 Paludibacter sp.
GAAAGTAAATTGATTGCAAAGGTCAAAATCAAAGCGTGGAAAATTCGTTTTTAAGCGATCAGGATAAGTGAAAGCGTACTGAATGGGCAATTTCATGTCGGGCATTCCCAATTGCGCTTTGATAGAACCATCAGCAAATTGAACCATAGAATGGATAATGGATTGTGGATGCACCACCACCTGAATTTGGTCGGGCGAAACTCCAAAAAGCCATTTGGCTTCAATAATTTCGAAACCTTTATTCATCAAACTTGCAGAGTCGATGGTGATTTTAGCACCCATGTCCCAATTTGGATGTTTGAGGGCTTGAGCAACGGTTACATTTTCTAGTTCGTGCATCGATTTGGTGCGAAAAGGACCACCAGAAGCTGTTAGAATCAACTTCTCAATTGGATTATTTCCTTCACCTGCCAAGCATTGAAAAATGGCAGAATGCTCAGAATCGACAGGCAGAATGGCAGCATTACTTTTTGCTGCCAAATCACAAATCAATTCACCAGCCACTACCAAAGTTTCCTTATTGGCCAACGCGATTTTCTTTCCAGCTTTAATGGCATTCATAGTCGGTTTCAAACCCGAGTAGCCCACCATCGCGGTAAGTACAATGTCAATAGGCTGCATTTCTGCCACTTGCGCAATGGAATCTGCACCTGCAAAAACCTTTATTGGCAAATCAGATAAAGCATCTTTCAGTTGATTGTAATGGCTTTCATTGCCAATTGCCACCATTTCTGGAATGAATTTGCGCGCTTGTTGAATCAACAAATCTATATTATTGTTTGCAGTTATTGCGTAAACTTCAAATAATGAATCGTTTGCAGCTATCACTTCCAGCGACTGAGTGCCGATGGAACCCGTAGAACCTAAAATTGCTATTTGTTTTTTTGGAATTGTCTCCATTTATGTTTTTTCTTTTCTTACTACTTACTACCAATTACAATCTACCGACTAAAAGATAATAACTTCCTCAGGATTAACTGCTTTTCCTTGTTTCCAAAGCTCAAAATAAAATTGAGCACCCGCTTTTTTACCAGATGCATCACCAGTAATGGCTATACCTTCACCCGCTTTTACCGAATCGCCAACTTTACTTAGCAAACGAGTATTGTTTTTGTAAATAGAAATATAATTATTTTCATGTTGTACCTCAATAACCCAACCAAAATCGAAGGTAAATGCAGCATATATAACTGTTCCACCCAACACACTCACCACAGTTTCATTGGGAGATGTAATTAGATAGATGCCGTATTGTTGCTCTGCAAGGCTAAATGATGAAGAAATAACGCCACGTGTTGGTCTGAAAAAAACATACATGTTCTCATTTGGTTTACTATCTATGCTTGCCAAATTATATTTTTCTTCTTTTTCAAATTTCTCGGTGAATTCTTTTTCAGCATTTGATTTGTCGACAAAACTTTGCGCTCTCTCCTTCAATGCAATAGAATCGAGGGAGGCGATAGAATCAGGTTTCATGTTGCCAGTTATAATTCCCTTAACAATAGCCATATAACCTTCTTGCAAATCAATTTGTTTAACAAGTGAATCTGTCCGCATCGATTCCTGTATAATTTGATTTCTATTTCCTGACTCTCCATAACCTGGCAAATAACGCGCTATTGAAGTATTGAAAATCAGAATAGTAAGAATTATAAATGTTAGAAAAATAAAAGTTATACCAAACATAAAAACACTGTAACGTGACAATCGAACATGCCACGATTCCTCCAAAGTGTTTTCATTCATTATTGAAACACGATATTTGAATCGCATTTTTTGAATGAAAGGTTTTAGTCTGTTTATTCTTTTCTTCATTAAATCTTTATTCTAATAGCCAAAAGCGTACAAAAGTAACGAAATAAGAAATATAAACAAAATGGTTGATTAACGTTTAAACTGATTATTTCAAGTAATTACCAAGGAATACGGGTCTTATTGATTTTTTTATTTCTTTATGCCTGATTTTTATTACTTTTGCAACAGATATGAACAAAAAATAACCAACCAATGACACGAATCGGAATACTCTCGGACACACACGGCATGTTGGATGACCGCATTCTTGAACATTTTGCCAATTGCGACGAAGTGTGGCACGCTGGCGATTGGGGTTCGTTGGAAGTAGTGAACAAATTACGGGCTTTCAAACCCTTACGAGGCGTTTGGGGAAATATTGACAGCTACGAAACGCGTGCGGTTTTTCCTCAGCACAACCGTTTTATCTGCGAAGGAGTTACCGTTTGGCTCACACACATTGGTGGCTATCCCGGCAACTATGACAAATTAGTGCGACCACTTATTTTCCAAAAACCACCAAAACTTTTTGTTTGTGGACATTCTCACATATTGAAAGTTCAATACGATAAAACCCTCAACTTATTGCATATCAACCCAGGAGCTGCAGGAAAATCAGGTTTTCACAAAGTACAAACATTGGTACGATTTGAGATTGATGGTGAAAAGATTCAAAATTTGGAAGTGATTGAACTGAAAGCGAATGGTTTGGAAAAGCTCATGTAAAATTCTCAAACCAAATATTCAGTCGGGTCAAAACCTTCCAGCGCCTCTTTTCGTTCTACACAAGTTCCGCACGTTCCACAATGAATTTCCTGACCGTTGTAACACGAATAGGTATTTTCAAATGGAACATTGATTTCTTTTCCTAGTAAAGCAATTTCGCGTTTGGTAAGATTGGTCATAGGTGCAAAGATTTCCACATTATTGTAAGTTCCAAAATTGATGGCATCGTTCATGCTTTTAATAAATTCGGGACGACAATCGGGATAAATGGCATGGTCGCCAGCATGATTTGAAATCAAAATCCGGTTACAATCAATACTTTCCGCAATTCCGGCAGCTATGCTTAGCATAATTCCATTTCGAAATGGGACGACCGTTGATTTCATTGTTTCATCTTCATAATGTCCATTTGGAATTTCGCCACCCGATTGCAACAAACTGGAAACAAAGCCCATCTTATTCAAATCCAGTTCAATAATCCGATGTTCTATTCCCAAAGCTTTACAATTATTGGCAGCAAATTGAATTTCTCTTTTGTTGTGTTTTGAACCATAGTCAAACGACACAGCCACCCGAATTCGCGTTGAGTATTGATACAAGGCTACACTACTATCCATGCCACCCGAGTAAAGAATTACGATATCTTTCATTGATTTATTATTTTATTTCGCCACAAAATTAGTCAAAAGCATTTATAATTGAACGAACAACTATTTTTTTCGTATTTTTGTATCCAATTTTCAACTTCCCAAAACTAAATGGACTCAAAACCAACCAAAATT
>JBAXAD010000338.1:0-3260 GCA_037142715.1 Paludibacter sp.
GAAGATGAAGATTTAGTAGAACGGGTTTTGCGGGAAACAAACGGAGAGGGTGTTGATGTGGTTATCACCGCTGCTGGTACTGTTAAAGCCCAGGAAGATGCCATTAAAATGGTGAAAAAACGTGGTATTGTGAATCTATTTGCCGGTTTGAAAAACCAACCTAAATTAGAACTTGACACCAACCTGATTCATTACAAAGAATGTACGGTACTTGGAAGCCATGGTTCGAACCAACCGGATGTAGAAAAAGCAATGGTGTTGATTGCTAAAGGAGATATTGATACAAAAAAATACATTTCAAAATACTTCCCACTCGATGATATTGTAAAGGCTTTTGAATTTCACGAGTCAAGAGAAGGCATGAAGGTAATTGTAAAACCCCAACAATAAATTGATTAACATGCGAAACGTTAAACTTTCTCCCTCCATGATGTGTGCTGACTTTCTGGTTATTAAACAGGAATTGGATATATTCCAACAGAAAGGTATTGAATTGCTGCATATTGACATCATGGATGGACATTATGTGCCAAACTATACATTAGGTATCGATTTTTGTAAAAGTTTGAATAAATACAGTTCCATCCCGCTCGATATTCACCTTATGATCGACAATGTAGATCAATATATTGAATCTTTTTGTCAGTTTGAGGGTTCTTGGGTATGTTTTCACCCTGAAACTACCTGGCATCCTGTTCGAACTATCGAAACTATCAAGAAGAATAATTGTCGGGCAGGAATTGCTTTAGACAGCTCCGTAAGTGTATCTCAATTCGAAGAACTGTATAAATTAGTTGATTTTGTTCTGATAATGACTGTTACACCCGGATATGCTGGTCAAAAGCTTTTACCATTTTGTATGGACAAAATATCTCAACTAAAAGACTATTTCGAAAAGCATAATATTGATGCAGATATTGAAGTTGATGGAAATGTAAGCTGGGAGAATATTCCGGCTATGATTCAGGCTGGCGCCAATGTATTGGTTGCAGGTTCTTCATCTATCTTTGATAGCAAATTTAGCAGAGCTGATGCTATTGATAAAGCTAATCAAATGACAGCTAATTGAGATCAGACTGATTGATAATCTTTTTATTGATAATATGATAGATTTATTGCTAAAAGATATTGAGGAAACAATTCCTACTAACGTATTTTGTCCAGACAGGAAATAAGCTATTCGGTATTTGTAATTGCACGAAAGAACAAGGAGAAATACGAAAAAGAAATGACGATCAAGAGATAATATAAAGAATCAAACAAGTATTTAATGTAATTTTAAAATCTAAAAGAATGAATGCAATATTAGGAATTTTTTTCCATTCAATTGGTGGATTTGCCTCCGGCAGTTTTTATATGCCTTATAACAAGGTCAAAGGCTGGGCCTGGGAAAGTTTTTGGATTGTCGGCGGATTATTTTCGTGGTTAATTGTTCCCCCGCTTGCAGCATGGCTTACAATTCCTCACTTTGAAGCCATTATTGCCACTTGTTCAATTCAGATTTTGACTATCACGTTTATAATGGGATTGCTTTGGGGTTTAGGTGGATTGACCTATGGCCTTGGTGTTCGTTACTTGGGTATGTCGTTGGGTAATTCAGTGGTGCTTGGTTTTTGCTCGGCATTTGGTGCCATTGTTCCACCTCTTTTTTATAACTTTAATCCAACCGAAGGTAAAATATCGCTAACAGATATGTTAGCTACACCTGGAGGTCAAATGGTTTTATTGGGAGTTGTTGTTTGTGTAATAGGTATTGCCCTTTCAGGACGTGCAGGTATGCTCAAAGAAAAGGAACTATCTCAAGAACAACAAAAAGCTAGTGTAGCCGAATTTAGTTTGGTTAAGGGGCTTATTGTAGCTGTTTTTTCAGGTATCCTAAGTTCGTTCTTTAATTTCGGTATCGAAGCTGGCAAACCAATGGCTCATGTTGCAAACGAAGCATGGAAGGCTATAAACCCTGGACAAGGAGAATTTTTATTCCAAAATAATGTAATCTTTGTAGTCATACTTTGGGGTGGATTAACAACGAACTTAATTTGGACAACAATTTTGAGTTTGAAGAATAAATCCTATCGTGATTTTAGCAATAAAAATACACCTATTTCGAAGAATGTACTTTTTTGTGCATTAGCCGGAACAACTTGGTTCTTACAATTCTTCTTCTACGGAATGGGTGAAAGCAAATTAGGAAACGGTGCAAGCTCATGGATTCTTCACATGTCAACGATCATTTTGACAGCTAATATGTGGGGTATTGTTCGAAAAGAATGGACTGGTGTCTCGCCAAAAACGAAATGGACAATTACTACCGGTATAGCAGTAATCATGTTATCTGTAGTATTGGTAGGTATTGGTAATTCAATGTAATCGAGACATAAAACATATTAAAACGAGATACAATGATGTGTCTCGTTTTTTTTTGTATCAATTCTGCAAGGAGATTCGGATGTAGGAATTTCAATTTGTGGCTTTCTAAATCATTACATGAATTTTTAACTCTCAAAACTTTTCTCTACTTTTGTCGCCTTTAATTTTACCCTATAACGCGATGAAAATTACCTTCAGATTTCCCCTTTTTCTCCTCTTTTCAATTGTAATTACAAACTGTTCGAACCCACAATCCCAACTCCAAAAAGCAGAATCACTGATTGAAATCAAACCCGATTCAGCCCTGCATATTCTCAGAAATCTTTCGCCAAAAACCTGCACGTCGGATGAAAACAAAGCCCTATACGGACTTCTAATGACAGAAGCGTTGGATAGGTTGAAACTTCCACTGTTACCCGATTCGGTAATTGATTTTTCAATAAATTATTTTCAAAAGCATCCTGATCTGGTACGGTTAGCCAACTGCTATTTGTACAAAGGTCGAAAATACAAATATGCTTTACAGTATGATAAAGCTTCCAGTTTGTATGTAGAGGGTTTGGAGCTGATTGAGAACAGGGATGAATATATGTTGTCGGCAAGATTAAATTTTGATCTGGCAGATATTAAAAGCTATCAAAAAGAATATGCCAAAGCAAGACAAAATTATATCAAAGCCTATAATTTATATCTGAAAGTAAAGTCGGAGTATTTTGCAAACACTACCTTACTTTCTATCGGAATAAGCTATAATAATGAAAAAGAGTATAAAAAAGCTCAAAAGTATTTTTACAGGGTTTATTTCCATACCAATGATTCACTCACCAAAGGATTAGCCATACAGAACATAGGTATAAATTACTATGCTCTTAAACAGTATGATTCTGCGCAGT
>JBAXAD010000339.1:0-3238 GCA_037142715.1 Paludibacter sp.
ATTGATCGCCTCATGCAGATTGAGAAAGATCTCGGATGAGTCATCAAGGATTTTTCGTTACAGGAACCGATACTGAAGTTGGTAAAACCTTGGTAGCGGCAGCCTTAATTCTAAAACTACATGCACAAGGGCTCAGAGCCGTTGGTTTTAAACCAGTTGCTGCAGGATTAAAAGAATTAGACGTTCAACTCATCAACGATGATGTAGAAACATTGCTTAGAGTCAGTCAACGAGTCGATTCCCAATTAACTACTCAGGATATTTGTCCTTTTCTATTGCCGGAGCCAGCAGCCCCACATTTGACGGCGAAAAAACATGGTATCCATTTGAGTAAAGGCATCATGCTAGATAGATTTGAAGCGCTTGCCAATCAATACGATATTGTCATTGTAGAAGGGGCTGGTGGATTTTTAGTTCCCATTAACGACAACTATACGATGGGCGATTTAGCTAAAGAGCTTCAATTGCCAGTAATACTGGTGGTGAATATCAAACTTGGGTGTATTAATCACGCACTTTTAAGCATTGAAGCTATTCAACGAAAAGGCTTAAAAGTCCATGGTTGGATTTCAAATATGTGCCAACCTGCAACTGAGTTCTCCCATGAAAACATAACAAGCATTGAAAAAATGCTTCATTTAAATTACGGGGTAAATATGATTGGACAAATTCCTTATCTAGAAAATATCTCTAAAGACGGAATATATTCCGATGAGGTTTTTAAACAGATTTTTACTCTAATTTAAATTAAGTCACTTCACATACAAAAGTTTCAATTTAACCAAGTACGGCTTTTTCTTCTACAATAAAATCATGAAATACAACGTATGCCTTATAAGTCCACCCAACTATATTCATGTCCTTGCATTTTGGGAATTGGCAGAGTTAATTCATTTCTCCCTTATTGAATTAGGTCATGAGTCTACTCTACAGTTTAAAAAAATGGAGAAAGATGCTACCAATATAGTTTTCGGTTGTCATTTACTGAATCCTGAGTTAATACCTCAGATTCCTAAATCGACTATTTTTATAAATACTGAACAGATCTATCTCAATGAAAACCGTTGGAACAACACCTTTTTTGAATGGGCTAAATATTTTGAATTTTGGGATTACAGCGAAAAAAATATTCTCAAATTCAAAGATATTGGCATACCTGATGTAAAGCTTTTGAAGATAGGATTCCAAAAGGAATTATCCCGTATTGAAAAATCCACTCATCAAGACATTGACATCTTATTTTATGGCTCCATGAATGAAAGACGCCAAAAAATTCTTACACAATTAGAGGCTAGTGGTTTAAAAGTTAAGTCTGTTGTAGGTCTATATGGTAATGAACGTGATCAATTAATCGCAAGATCAAAAGTGGTTTTAAATCACCACTTTTATACATCTGAAATATTTGAAATAGTTAGAGTTTTTTATTTGCTCTCAAATGCAATAACTGTAGTGGGAGAGGTAAACCCCACAACTTCGATAGATGAGATATACAAAAATGCGATTTATGCGGCTCCATATGATGGGATTGTTGAAGCTTGCGAGAAACTCATACAAGATACTTCATGCAGAGAAGCCGCAGCTATGCACGGTTATGAAGTGATCTCAAAGTTACCCCAATCTATTTTTACTCGTAATCTGATCTAAGGTATGAGCTTTTTTATATTATTTTCTTACTCAGGTCAACGAAACTCATTACTTTTATCTCATAACATAAGTAATTAAATCTGAAAACCAGATTGTTTCAGAGATAAATAAAAAACCCACTGTTTGCACAGTGGGTTTACATTACATCTTTTTCTACATTTTCTAAATCAAGTAGGAACAAGTCCTACAAGAAATTAGAACATGTGAGCTACGCCAACGCCATATGCTGTTTGAGTTGTGTTTGGTAATGCAGCCATACCTTGAACTTGAACAGATGGTGATGTACCAGTTTGTCCACCCATTACTAGGAAGTTGCCGTAAGCTGTACCTGCACTATTTGAACCAGCACCATTCTTTGCCATGTTCACTTGGAAATAAGCCATAGTGCGCTTACTTAAATTGTAACGAGCTTGGAAGTTGTACTGGCTTGAATCAGCCGTTGTCACCATATAGCTACCACCAACTACGAGGGCAGGAGTTGCTTGATAAGATACACCAAGCATTGCTACGTTAGAGTTGTACAAAGTAGGAGCTGTTGAAACTACAGATTTAGTACCTGCAGCAACTTGAGCAGCGGTTCCTGCTTTGTTAATATCGTTAACGCCAGTAATGTAATTGGTATTATCACCTTCACCGTGCGCCCAGCCTAAACCAACCTGAATTGCTGGAGTAACTTTGTATTTGATACCAGCCAAATAACCAGTTACATCACCACCGTAGTTAGCTGCAGCACAAGTGACAGAAGTTGAACCAGTACCAACAGATGCAGTATTACCGCTAACAGCGTAGTAGTTTGCAGTTCCACCGTTTGGATTAGTTGCATAAGCAGTTGTAGCGCCACATTGTGCACCATTACCTGTGGCAGACATAGAAGTACGCTTCTGGTAAGCCGCATTCAATTCCATGTTGCCGGCGGAGTAGAAAGCACGAGCATTCACTGCTGTACCATCTGACAGGCCTGCATCAATTGTATTGTTCGCTGCGTACTGGAGTTCTACTTGAAAACCGCTCATCATTGGAGACAAATAACCAATTGCGTTACGATTAGAGTCTTTTACAGAGTAAGCAACAGCATTACGAACACCGTTCGCTGTATTACCCATCAATGGCATTAAATTTGAAGACGCAGTTACGATTGGGTTTGCTTGCGTACCAAGACGTACTTCGCCGAATCCACCTGAAATACCAGCCCAAGCGGCACGACGGAAAACACCTTCCATGTTTGTGCCGCCGTTGTTTGTGTTTGCATCACCAATTAAAGTGAAGTTGGCTTTTAAACCACCGCCTAAATCTTCAGTACCCTTCATCCCCCATTGTGACGAGTAGATCGCGCTATCGTAGTAAGCGAAACCACTACCAGTAGTTGGACCAGATTTAGTTGGATCTGTTGATGAGGAACCAGTTGGCTGTGTAATTGCGCCAGCAGCTGTTGGGCTTCCAGCAACACCGCCGTTTTGGATGTATACCGCGCCAGCGTCCAAAATACCAAACAATGTAACGCTAGATTGAGCTTGTGCTGCGCCTGCAAATGCGCCTAAAGCGGCGAGTGCGAATAGCGATTTTTTCATTCGTAAATCTCCATATCTTACAAATG
>JBAXAD010000340.1:0-3219 GCA_037142715.1 Paludibacter sp.
ATTCAATAATAAATTTCATCTTTACCTGCTCATTGGACAATCGAACATGGAATGGTAAAGAGAAAACGTAGATTATCAAAATTTAATAAACATATAGTTTATGCGTATTTATCTAACATTTATTCTTTTAGTTTCGTTGGTTTCAGGAATATTTTCGCAAACGCCGAACACTATCTCTTTAAATGGAGTATGGCGCTTTCAGGTAGATTCAACCGATAAAGGTATTGCTGATAGGTGGTTTGCCCGTCAATTACCAGAAACGATAGAACTTCCCGGCTCAATGGCTACCAATGGTAAGGGTAACGAAATTACTGTTCATACACAATTTACTGGTGAAATTGTTGATTCGGCGTTTTACAAAAGTCCGAATTACGCCAAATTCCGTGAGCCTGGAAATGTCAAAATTCCGTTTTGGCTGCAATCGGTCAAATACTATGTAGGTGCTGCTTGGTATCAGAAAGATATTGTAATTCCGCTAAGTTGGAAGGGGCAAAATATCGAACTCTTTCTTGAACGATGCCATTGGGAAACTCGCTTATGGGTTGATGGTATAGAATGTGGAATGCGGAACTCGCTCGGCACACCCCATATCTACATATTGTCAGCTATGCTTACACCCGGAAAACATACGCTTACCGTTTGTGTTGACAACCGAACCAAAAATATCGACCCCGGACTCAATTCGCATAGCATATCGGACCACACGCAAACCAATTGGAATGGAATAGTTGGAGAGTTAAGTCTTCGTACTCGCCCGCAGGTGTTTGTTAAAAATATACTAGTAACACCCGATATTTCCGGTCATTCAATTCATGTAAAAGTTTTGTTGGAAAACACAACCGAAAAGAAACAAAAGTCGCTGATTGCCTTGTCGGTTAGTGGCGCTTCATCTCCAAAAAGTAAAGAGGTATCCTTAGAAGTAGGTATTGGAGTGGATACATTTCAAATCGAATATCCAATGGGTAACGATGCCAAGCTTTGGAGTGAGTTTCATCCCTTCGTTTATACCCTGAGTGCTACCCTTATAGCTTCGAAACAAACCGATAGCTATAAAACCACTTTTGGGATGCGCGAAATAAAGGCTGCGGGTACTCAGTTGAAAATAAATGGCAAACCACTTTTTTTGCGGGGTACACTTGAATGCGCTATATTTCCGAAAACAGGTTTTCCGCCGACCGATACCGCTGCATGGGCTCGTATTTTTCGAATTTGTAGGGCTCATGGGTTAAATCATGTACGTTTTCATTCGTGGTGTCCCCCTGCTGCCGCCTTTGATATGGCCGATAAGCTCGGCTTTTATTTACATGTTGAGTGTTCGTCATGGGCAAACCAATCGACCACCATTGGCGATGGAAAACCATTCGATAACTATTTGTACGAAGAGAGCGAACGTATGGTGGAAACATACGGCAACCACCCCTCGTTTTGCATAATGCTTTACGGTAACGAACCAGGGGGCAAGAATAAAGATAAATTTCTGGAGCGTTTTGTGTCGTATTGGAAAGCAAAAGACAGGCGGCGTTTATATTCTTCGGGAGCAGGGTGGCCCAATCTTGAGGTAAATGATTTTCTTAGTACTCCAAATCCGCGGATTCAGGGTTGGGGAGAACGCTTAAAAAGTATCATAAATAGCCGTCCGCCTGCATCGGATTACGATTGGGGAGGTAAAATTGCCAAGTTTCATCAACCGGTTGTAAGTCACGAAATAGGTCAGTGGTGCGTGTATCCAAATTTTAAAGAGATTGCAAAATACACCGGAGTGGTTCGTGCAAAAAACTTCGAAATATTTCAGGAAACATTAAAGAATAATGGCATGGAACAGCTTGCCGATAGCTTTTTGTTGGCCTCGGGTAAGTTGCAGGCCTTGTGTTACAAAGCCGATATCGAAGCCGCTCTGCGTACAAAAAGCTTTGGAGGGTTTCAACTACTCGATTTGCACGACTTTCCGGGTCAAGGTACGGCTTTAGTTGGTGTACTCGATGCATTTTGGGACGAGAAGGGTTATATTACATCCAAAGAGTACAGTCGTTTCTGTAACTCAACAGTTCCTTTAGTACGTTTAAAAAAGCACATTTATAAAAATGTAGATTCTCTCACAGCATCTATAGAAGTTGCTCATTATGGCGACGATACTTTAAAGGGATGCGTCCCAACTTGGCGTATTAACGATAGTGATGGCAAAGTAGTCTTATCAGGAAAGTTACCTCAAGCTAATATAGCATTGGGTAATTGTATCGCTTTAGGTCAAATATCAATACCCTTAGCCTTTGTGCAAAAGGCAGAAAAGTTAATTCTTGAAGTATCGGTTGGCTCATTTACCAACAGTTGGGACTTTTGGGTATATCCTTCACAAAAAGAAACCATTTCTGGAATCGACAATATTAGAGTAGTATCGACGCTAGATTCCGCCACATGTCAGTTCCTCGAAAAAGGTGGTTCGGTGTTTCTTTCCCTCAAAAAAGGCTCGTTGAAACCAGAGTTTGGAGGCACAATTGTCATCGGTTTTTCTTCGATATTTTGGAATACCGCTTGGACAAAAGGTCAGGCACCACACACATTGGGAATATTGTGTAATCCTCAGCATCCAGCACTTTCCAATTTTCCAACCGAATATTACAGCAACTGGCAATGGTGGGATGCTATGAGTTACTCGAATGCAATTAAACTAACGCCACTTTCGGCCGATCTTAAACCTATTGTTCGTGTAATTGACGACTGGTTTACCAACCGATCATTGGGTTTGATTTTCGAAGCCAAAGTAGGTAAAGGAAAGATTTTGGTTTCGGGTATCGATTTTAACAACGAAATGAGCAAACGCCCAGAAGCCCAACAATTGTTGTTTAGTTTGAAGAAATATATTGTTGGTAGTCTGTTCAATCCTTTGGTATCATTACCGGCATCTGCCATTCAAAATATTTTGAAATAGTAGGTTTCTGAATTTTTTTGTTTTTATGATGTATTGTTTAAAAACTGTCACTTCAATCAAATTAAAAACTATAGAAAATAATTATGAGAGCATATAATATTGGGGTTTTAATTGTGGTAGTGTTGTTTTTGACCGCTTAGTCGATGTTTGCACAAGACAAACAATTTAAGCCTGTTTTTGGGCCATACCATGCCGAAGCCGTCGGTAGCGGCCCAGGTCATATTGGCTGGTTTGATGGCGCACCACCCACTGAACCTCTTGAAGCATGGACAATTACTGCATGGGTTAAAAAC
>JBAXAD010000341.1:0-3213 GCA_037142715.1 Paludibacter sp.
TTCATCTAGTCATTCTCTCTATGTTTCTATTGCTTGCTTCTTGTGTGCGCCATGCCTCAAATCTCATCTTGGCACTTTCTAACTTCCATCTAAGTGCTTCGGCTTTTTCTGTCGCCAATCCAATGGCCTTACATAATGATTGGTAAGCCTCGCTACGATACGCTTCTCTTTCTTGCGCCCCAAGGCTTTGTTCTGACGATTCAGACATTTTAATAGCTTTAAGGCTAGACTTAAATGCCTCGAGTTCAGCGAGTTCACCTTTCGCTTTGGCATACGCTGGCGCATTTGTGTATATATAGTCGATAGCGTCATTTGGGTCATATTCTTTCATTTGAGTGCCATCCAAAGTCCAATTTGGCTAAAGCTATAACCAGCCCAAATCATTGCGTTTGGTATAGACCCTTTTTTAAGCTGAATAACTGCGACTATGCAATAAGAAAACCCTGTCATTGCAATCAATATTTTATCTAAAGCCATTTGTTTACCTCTCCCCTGTTTCCTAATTCCCATTGCTTAACAAAATCTGCAATAGTTTTTTCATCAAATTTTGATTTAATTAAATATTCTCGAAATTTGTCTTTTCCCCATTCTTTTCTCCATTTAAGTAATTGCCTGATTTTGCATTGGTGTCTGTGTATTTCCATTCTTTTTAAAATTTTCTGAAATAATCTTAGGCACAGTTGTGTCCCAGTTAATGCTATGGTGCAGTCGTTTATTGCTTTGGCCCATTTGTCTTATTTTAACGCTAGATGGGTTATACAGTACAGTATAAAAACTTTTAACATAAGTGCCATAGTTTAAATAAATATCTGTCAAACCACCAGCATTTGATTGCGTTTGTTTTTGTTCTAGTCGTAATTGTGCAACAGTCATAAATAAATGACCCCTAAAACCAAAACTACAATAAGCATTGACATCTTCATTAATTCTGCCTACAAATTGAAATGGCCTGTCAGTTGAGCATAGAAAGCTATTCATTACTTTGCGTGAAATTTGACCATCTAAGAATGTTTTGCTTAAACCACTGCCTGCGCCACCAATGAAATCACCACCTTGTGCCATGCAAATTGAAGTAAATGGTGTAGCTTTGTAAAACTTCAGCATAATTGCAAAAATTTTGTCTAAGTTATTAACATATTTGTTAGTCACATATTTGCGCTCATTCGTGAATGACCAACGAAAATCTGTGTAATCATCGTCTAATACCATGAAGTATTTGCAGCCAATACCCTTAGCTAAGTCAAAAACAGCGTTTCTAGCGTAAACAACCGCACGCTTGTCTGTAAAGTTGTCCCCTACATCAAAAGTCTTGGCCACTTCATTTTTAGAGAATGTCAAAACTTCATCTGCATAAGATTTTACATACTCGCTATGTGTTTTATCTTCATCATCTAAAACTAAGTAAATTTTGCCTGTATAACCTTTGTCACGCAGCGTTTTATAAGTAAATACTCTATCAGGTCTAGCATGAGTCAAAATAAAAACGCAAAAATTATCCATTTTGCTCATCCAAATAAGCATTAGACAATTCGTTGTTTAGTGTTGCAAACCCGTTTTCAATAGCTTTATCAAAATCAACTATAACTAAAGCTGATTTTTCCATTAAATCTTGCATTTCTGCGTTTGAATGTGCATAGTAGTCAGCAATCTTTGAAAAGTTAAATACAATATGACGCTGTGCAGCATAAATAAGAAACTTTTTATCTTCTGCTGACACGCTTGACTCGTTTATGCGTTTAATCATTTGCATAGATTTCATATGGTCAAATAACTCATATACGCTAGGCTTTTGATATTGAGGTACATAAACAGGCACAGACACTTTTTTAGTGTATGCAGACTCAATAAGCGCTTCTTCGTTGCTGTCAAATATGTCTAAAGTTGGTTGCTTAAACACGATTAATCCCCTTTTCTCGTTTTGCAACAATAAATTGCTTCATGTCGTAATAACTGCTAAATCTTGCTTGCTTTGGGTCTTTGCCGCATTCATGCTCATAAGCGTACATAATTTGCTCATTGGTGCCTAATGGCAATTCTTTTGATTTTTGCTCTGCTTGTTGCGACCATGATGCTTCAAAAGAGCGCCAACCTTTAAACATAATTAACTCTAAAACATCAGTAAGAGACATTTTTGCTTTTTCTGCTTCAGTTACTAGACGCTTTGTAATTCTGTTAGTAACAGGCGCTTTAAGACGCTTTCTGTAAGCCAAAAATTCATTCCATAAATCATCAGACACGCCTTCAGGCGTAATAGTTTTTATATGGTTCTTGGTTAATGGTTCTTGGTTCTTGGTTGGCATTGGCTTAGCATTAGGGGGGCTATCGCCACCCTTTGACCATCTTATAGCTGCGCCTTTGCGACCCCCGTCCTGCATAGCATGGTATTTTGCAATTTCTCTATCTGCTCTTGTATTGTGCCATGTGTTGTCACTAAATTCAAAAAACTCATTAAGCAAAGTATCAACAATTTCTGTAGTTGATTTAACTTTTCTTGCAAGCATAGTTAATTCATGAGGAAATGGCGCTTCAGTTTGATAATAAAGGTCAATTAAGCGTCTATATGCTAAATCTTCTGCATCGCTTAAATGGCTTGTATGGCTTATGTAATCGCCAATGTGAAACGGGTAGAAATTCATGCTAGCCTTTGTCAAAGGAAGTCAAAAGGTGGGTATGGCAGGCGGTGACTAAACGCTTTTCGAGTTGCAACTCTAGCCTTACCCGTAGATTTTAACACGACTTATTGTAATACTCTAGGCGATTGTGGTGTTATTGGACTTTGTGGTACTGTGTATTGAGTTGTTCCAATTACGCTATTTGTATAACCATTTGGATTTGTTAATACCACTTGATTTGGGTAAATTGTTGCAGTTTGAGTTGTATAGCCCATTGGATTGACAAATTGCGCTGTATTACCATTAATTTGGACTGTGCCTTGATTATAACCACGACTGTCAGTTAGTTGAATAGTTTGCGATTTAGCTGGTATGCTATAAGCAAATATACTTCCTAACAAGGCGCCCAATAAACAACTTCCTATAAAATCTTTCATTTGATTCACCTTTTTATTGCGTTTCGATGTGTGTAGTTTCACCCATTTTGCAACAAATTTTCTTGACGCAGGTCAAGATTTTAAAAAATAATTTAATGTTGTATTTTTGCTACAAGTATTTACTCATGTGAAAATCCCCATGAAAACCAAAGGTTTGCAGATTT
>JBAXAD010000342.1:0-3192 GCA_037142715.1 Paludibacter sp.
ACACAAAATCATCGGGCTCTATAGTAAAATCTTGTTTACAATTCTGACAATTTTTTGTTTGGTTTTCCATATTTTTTTTACGCTACTTCTTGATTGTAGCACTGCTCGCAGTAAATTATTTCCTTACGATTAGAGTCGTACGGAGTTTCAAATTCATTGTTACACCCACACCTCCTTCCATCAACACATGGTGGGTTGGGCAGGAGAAGGTTCGCCTCGGCTTTATTACAGTTTGCTCTTATTGTTAGAAGAATCTATTTTAGGTGTTTTTAATGTTTCAATATTCTCGCTAAGTTTTTTTGTAAATGTATTTTTATCTTTTTTCATTGCTGTAATAATTAATCCTTTTTTATTTATGATTTTTTTCAGAGGTAACGGGAAGTGCAGGTGCCTCCAGCGTGCCCAGCGATTTTTTCAGATATAAATCACACAATTTCACGTCGATACCGGCATCGATATTTTCGGATTTCGCAGAAAGCCAGGCGGTTTGCGCTCCCAGTAAATCGGTTGAGGTAATGACCCCCGCTTCGAATCCTTCGGTTGCGTAACGCAGATTCTCTTCTGCTGCCGAAATGTTTTGTTGTGTTGAGGCTCTCTTTTTCAGACTCTCAGCCACTTTGTACGAACTCTGTTTGATTTGAAGTTGCATTTTTTCTTTGGTTTCTTCCAATTGCAATGTTGCAATTTTATGTTGTGATTTGGCAGCATTCAACGTATGAAATTTATCTCCAAAATGGAATAAAGGCACATTAGCAACGACCCCAACTGTAAACATTCCACCAAATTTATTTTCATAGCCATTATATACATTCGGGTTGGAAATTAAGTAGTTCCCTGAAAATACTATGTTTGGCAAAAAGCGTGAGAACATTATTTTCTCGTTAGATTTAGCCATGTTTTCCACTTGTGTCAACGCTTTAATTTCAGGGCGGTTTGCCAATGCCTGTTCAATGGGTATAAGTTCTACAATCTTTGTTTCGGATTCTAAATCGGTATCTGCAAGCTTGTAGGTTTCGTCCAGCGACATGCCGCAAAGTTGGTTGAGTGCCATTTTCGAAAGATTCAATCCATCTTCTGCCTTGGTGAGCGTGATATTGGCTTCGTTCAGTTTTACCCTTATTTTCAGTGCTTCAGCCTTGGTAGCCACACCTTCCTCAATCATGATATTTACATTTGAATCTACTTTTGCAATCAAATCCCGATAATCTTGTGCTAATTCCACTTTATTTTCAACTGACACTACCCGCCAATATGCCTCGTCAACTTCCAGCAAAAGCTCAGTGGTTTTATTTTCTTTTTGCGCATTAGCAAGATTCTCTCCATATTTGGTTAAGTGATATAGCTCCATGATTTTACCTCCCATAAATATAGGTTGTACAAAGCCGATACTACCTGCAAAAATATTCTGAATGTCATATTCCATGGCACTTTTGGGTAATAATGCATAACCCTTCCATTGGATTTTTTCAGGATTAGTTTTGGGATTAAAAGGGGTGTTGTTAGCATCCAAAGGTACAGGTTGCCCATTTACCGAAGTCCATTTATTGGAAATTTGATCGGCTGTAAATCCAAAAGAACCGTCGCTCATTTTAGTTCCTACGGGCAACATGGCATCTTCGGCCAACAGCGAAATGTTTTTCTGATTCCAGGTATAACCACCATTTGCCGAAAAATTAGGCAGAAATTGTGTGAATGCAGCTTGTTTCAATTGTTTGGCGGCTTTCACACTTTCTTCTGCCATTTGCAAACTTTTATTATGACTTAATGCCAATTGTCTGCATTCCTCGAGTTGCAATACTTTTTCCGAAAATATCGGTAAACACATTATTAATGCGCTGACTGCTAATACAATTTTTCTCATACTATTTTTGTTGTAATTTTATTGATTGACTAAACAATAGTTGTATGTGCAACTATATGATTAAAAAATTTATTTGAGATTCGACATGATTTTTTTGAGCACTACTCTGCAAGTATTTAACTCTTCTTCTGAAATATTGTTGAGGGTTCTGATAGCAATCATATTCACTATTTCTGAAGCTTTGATTTGTAATGCCAATCCAGTTTCGGTAAGATGAATGAGATTTGTGCGTCGGTCGTAATGGTCTGAAACACGTGTAACTAGATTTGCTTTTTCCAGTTTATCAATAAGGCGTGTCATGCTCGGCTTATCTTTTGACGTTAATGTACAAAGTGCTTGTTGCGTTACTTTGTCTTTTTGCCACAAACATGCCAATACCGACCATTGTTCGGTGGTAATTTCAATTCCTTCATTTGCAAATTGCCGTAGAAAAGTTCTATTAATGGCTGATGAAATTTTCCCAGTCAAAATACTGAATACTTCCTCGTTTTGTAATTCTATCATAATAGTTCGATTGTATATGGTTGCATAAACAACGGTACAAAAGTAGAACATTTTTTTGAGAATTGTTCCATTTTTATGTTGTTTAACATGAAAATTATGTATGTTGTTGTAAATGTGTGGCTTGTAGTTTGATTAGATATTGAGTTTAGCTTTAAATTACAAATTTAATTTCAGTTTTTAAATCACTATTCTATGTTATTTTAAATGAGTTTATCGAATTTGGGTTGAACTATATTTCAATATTCTTGTTTTGAGAAAAGAATGTTTATTTATTAGTATAAGTGTTTTTGATGAAAATGATGTTTAGAAAAATAGTTTCAGTATTTATATTGGTGGCATTTTTGATGCCTTCAATAGTAAAAATGGATCATCATCACAACCACCATTTTTGTTATGCTAAGAATGAAAAACACTTACATGTTAAGCAAGAATTATGTAGCATTTGTAGTTTCGAATTCTCTGTTTTTGCATCGGACATATTCATTGTCGATTTGCAAAACGACAAACCATTAGATAGTTATATTGATAATTATCGTTCTTTATATCGTTTTTCTCACCCCAAGTTTTCGTTCCAATTACGTGCTCCACCTTGTCAGTTAATTTGATGTTGGTTTAACGCAGAAATAAAGAAATCATTTCTTTTATAACTGTAATTCATCAGCGTAAGTCAATGCCGTTTAGATAAGGAGTTGTGAAATTGAATTTTTAAGGGTCTGTTAGAATTAATATGGGAATAAGGGTATCGATGTAATAAACTTCTTTCTACTAAGGGGTAAAACGAAAAATATTCTCTTTCTTAACCCTTAGTAGAATCAATAGTTCCCAGA
>JBAXAD010000343.1:0-3174 GCA_037142715.1 Paludibacter sp.
GCCTTAGCAGCACGTCGTCCGTCGCCCATGGCAAGAATTACGGTTGCCCCACCACGCACAATGTCGCCACCGGCAAAAATGATAGGCACTGCCGATTGCATGGTGTCTTGATTCACCACCACAGTTCCCCATTTGGTCACTTCCAATCCTTCTACCGACTGCGGAATGAGCGGATTTGGCGAAACACCAACGCTTACAATCACTTCATCGACTTCCACCAATTCTGTTTTTCCAACAACTTCTACTGGCGAGCGACGTCCCGATGCATCAGGTTCGCCCAACTCCATCACTTGCAACAACATGTGCGTTACACGGCCTTGTTCGTTACCTTTATATTCTATTGGATTGTGCAAAGTCCAAAATTCAATTCCTTCCTCTTTGGCATGTTTCACTTCTTCCAAACGGGCTGGCATTTCTTGTTCGGAGCGGCGATAAACAATCATGGCACGCTCGGCGCCCAATCTTTTGGCAGTACGAATGGAATCCATGGCAGTATTTCCACCACCGATAACCGCCACCTTTTTGCCCAAAAATACAGGTGTGTCAGAATCAGGACTGGCAGCATCCATAAGGTTTACGCGGGTCAGGTATTCGTTGGACGACATCACTCCTACTAAGTTTTCACCTTTTATATTCATAAAACGAGGCAGACCTGCACCACTTGCTACAAAAATACCTTTGAAACCATCGTCTTCCAAATCTTTTATGCTTATGGTTTTGCCTACCACACAATTGGTTACAAAATGTACACCCATCGATTGTAGGTTTTGTATTTCTACGTCAACAATATCGTTTGGCAAACGAAACTCAGGGATTCCGTATTTCAAAACACCACCAATTTCGTGCAATGCTTCAAAAACCACCACCTCGTATCCCAATTTTGCCATATCGCCCGCAAAAGCCAATCCGGCAGGACCTGAACCAACTGCTGCAATTTTGATATCATTTGCTGGCGCAACTTCTGGAACTGAAATGTTGCCACTTTCGCGTTCGTAATCGGCAGCAAATCGTTCCAAATGACCAATAGCAACAGATTCTTTTTTCATTTTCAAATGCACACAGCGTTCTTCACACTGCTTTTCTTGCGGACAAACACGACCACAAACTGCTGGAAGTGCCGATGTTTCCTTCAAAGCTTTGGCAGCTTCAAGGAATTCACCGCGCTCGATGTTTTTGATAAACTTTGGAATATGAATCCCAACTGGGCAACCTTCCATGCAGGTTGGGTTGGCACAATCCAGGCAGCGACGGGCTTCCAACATTGCCATTTCGGGTGTCAATCCCAAATTCACTTCCTCTACTCTGTTGTGACTGCGGTATTCGGCATCCAACTCGGGCATGTGAACCCGAGGTATTTCTGTACGTTCTTTGGCTTTCATGCTGCTGCGCAATTCTGCGCGCCATGCTTCGGCTCTTTCTTCGTTTAATTCCATGTTATATTTGAAAAGTTTGAAGGATTTGAAATTTTGAAAATTTGGGAGTTTGAAAATTTAGGAGTCTTACTACCTACTACAATCTACCCACTACTTACTATTAACTATCGACTGATAATGAGCATTTTCTTCGCGTTCGATGTCTCTGTAACCACCTAGTCGCATCAACATTTCATCAAAGTCTACCAAGTGTGCATCAAATTCAGGACCGTCAACACAAACGAATTTGGTTTTTCCACCCACGCTAACACGACAAGCACCGCACATACCTGTTCCGTCTACCATAATGGTATTGAGCGATGCAAGCGTTGGTACTTCATATTGTTTCGTCAACTTACTTACAAATTTCATCATAATGGCTGGCCCAATGGTTACGCATAAATCTACTTTTTCGCGATTTATAACAGATTCAACACCATTGGTTACCAAACCTTGAGTTCCATAAGAGCCATCATCAGTCATTACAATTACCTCGTCGGAATTCAAACGCATTTGTTCTTCCAGAATAATCAAATCCTTTGTACGTGCTGCAATGACAGTAATTACACGGTTTCCAGCTTTTTTTAACGCCGCAACAATAGGCATCATTGGTGCAGTTCCCACACCACCACAGGCGCAAACCACAGTGCCAAAGTTCTCTATATGAGTTGCTTTTCCGAGCGGACCAACCATGTCGGTAATGTAATCGCCCTCTTCCAGCGCACATAATTTCGACGACGATACGCCCATTTTTTGTATCACCAAAGTGATGGTTCCTTTTTGCAAATCGGCATCTGCAATGGTCAACGGTATCCGTTCACCCTTCAAACCAACCTTAACCATAACAAAATGACCAGCTTTCCGCGATTTGGCAATCAACGGAGCTTCCACTTCAAACTTTATTACATTGGCAGAAAAATACTCTTTACTTACTATTTTATTCATTACTGACTGGTTTTTTGAAACAAGGCGCAAATTTACCTAAAAAATAGCTATTTACCATGCAAATTGAAAGAAAAAAGTTGATAAAAAAATCAATTGTAAACCGTAAATATACTGATAGATGCAAAAAAGTAATAAATATACTGCATTATTCATGTTTACTGGATATTTTCCATCATTATATAAGGCTATCACACATAGTAGAAATTGATTGGATTGGATAATTATCAAAAAAAATCACTACTTTTGTGCCACCTATTCACGTAAAAGTAACACGATGCCAGTAGCCCGTTTTGGAGTTTCGCTTGAAAATGACTTATTAGAAGCGTTGGATGTGTATGTTCAGGAAAATAAATTTCCCAACAGATCGCAGGGCATTCGCCACTTGATAGAAAAAAACATAGTGGAAACTAAGTGGAAATGCAACAATATTGTGGCAGGAGCCATTATTCTCACCTACAATTACAACAAAAATGACATTCAAGTAAAATTGGCTGAAATTAAAAGAAATGCTATCAATGAGATACTTTCTGTTCAGAACTTTTATATTTCTGCCGAAAAAGTCCTCGAAATTATTGCCGTAAAAGGACCTTCCTATAAACTAACCGAGCTGTCTGAAACGTTGATTGGCATTAAAGGAATGGAACACGGAAAACTGATAATGAGCAAAGTGGATTAATTTTTTTGCCTTTCAAGTAGCACGATATTATAAATAAATAACACGATAAACAGGTAATTGATAATGAATAATTTGTAAGACGTAGTAACAATAGTTCGTTATAAAATGAAATAAGTATTTGATAATCAGAAAAATAAGTGA
>JBAXAD010000344.1:0-3170 GCA_037142715.1 Paludibacter sp.
AAATTTGACACTAATTTCATGCAAAGAAAAAGACCCCACTTTACCTGCCGTATCAGAAACTTTGATGCCCGAACACCCCCGAATACTTTGGGGAAATGAGGAAGAACAGCCTATAAAAACAGCCATTACAGTAAATGGTTCATGGCAAAAGAAAGTACACGATTTTATTTCGGCCGAATGTGATAAATTCATGTCGCTTCCACCCAAAGAAAGAGTACTCACCGGTGTTCGTTTGCTCGAAGTATCGCGGGAAATGAAACGCCGTATAATTTACCTTTCCTACATGTATCGTATCACTGGCGACCAAAAGTATAAAGACCGAGCTGTTGTGGAAATAAATGCTGCCTGCAACTTTTCTGATTGGAATCCGACACATTTTTTGGATGTAGCCGAAATGTCGCTAGGGATTGGGATTGGTTACGATTGGTTATACAAAACCTTGCCCGACTCAACAAGAACCAAGATTGTTTTGGCAATTCGTAACAAAGGCATTGATCCATCTTATAATTCATCCTACAATAGTGTATTTTTGAATTCAACCAGCAATTGGAACCTGGTGTGTCATTCGGGAATCATGACGGCAGCAGTGGCTACGCTCGAAAAAGAAAGCGATTGCTTGAAAGTTATTAGCCGCGCCACCACCTACATGCCAACAGCTTTGGGGGCTTATGGACCGGATGGTACTTATCCCGAAGGCTATGGCTACTGGATTTATGGGACTTCTTTTGCAGTTGTAGGTATTGCCACTTTACAACATCTTTACGGCAACAAATACGATGCTCAGCTACTGCCAACCTATTTTATGAAAACGCCTTATTATTACGAGAATATGATAGGATCTTCGGGCGGTTGTTATAGTTATGGTGATACGCAGCTCAATACAACGGTTTCTCCACCAATGTTTTGGTTCGCAAAAAAGTTGAATGACCCATCATTGCTTTGGATTGAGAAAAATTACCTCAATGCCACCATTTCAAATTTAGATGCTTTTATGCCGATGTTGCTGATTTGGGCATCGAATTACGATACGAATGCAATTACAGAACCAACCAAAAAATCATTTTTCGGCACTGGGGAAGCTCCTATAGCGCTTATGCGAACAAGTTGGAACAATACAGACGCAATTTCTATGGCATTTAAGGGTGGCACCATGACTACTTCGCACTCGCACATGGATGTAGGTTCGTTTTTGTTTGATGCAGGTTCCACTCGCTGGGCAATGGATTATGGTGCCGACGACTATACGAAACTCGAAGCCAATGGCAATCCGTGGGATATGAGTCAGAGCTCGTTTCGGTGGACAGTTTTTAGGTATAATAATCTGGCGCACAATACTCTCGCATTTGATGGTGCCAAGCAAATTGTATCAGGAAAAGCTACAATAACCAAAAGTTCAGATCAAAACTATAACTTTATGTATGCCGTTGCCGATTTATCTCCTGTTTATAATGGGCAGGTAGTTTCGGCTCAACGCGGCGTAGCCATTATAAATGGAAAATATGGATTAATCCGCGATGAAATTGTAAATCTACCAAATAAAACCACTACTTTACGTTGGAATATGCTTACCAAAGGTGTTCCAACCATTCAGCAATCGTCACAATCCATTTTGTTAACGCAGGGCACTCAGAAACTGACTTTGAAAGTTGCTTCGCCCACCACAGGAGTTACTATGAAAACATGGACAACTGTTGCACCAAATAGTTATGAGGCTTCCAATGTAGGAACTTATTTGGTCGGATTTGAAATTACATTACCAGCTGGTTCTACGAACAATGTTAGCGTTCAGTTAATTCCTGCTGGAAATGAGTCGTTTGTAGGAAGTGACGATAAACTGTTAAACCTTTGGGGGCAATAATACTGAGATTATAATTTTATTCATAAAAATATAGCAATGAAATCAAATAAGACAATTCTTCAAATATTTTTTCTAACATTTTTATTTTCTGGTTTAAGTGCAGAAAATAAAAATATTACATCAATAACCAAAGTTGAACATCCCCGCATTTTACTCCTAAAAGGTGAAGAAAAATCTATCCAACAGGCAATTGCTTCAAATTCAACCTTGGCGAAAATGCATCAGGCCATTGTAAAAGCATCTGATGAAATGCTTGATAAACCTTTGCTAGAACGTAAACTCGAAGGCTTTCGTCTGTTGGATGTAAGTCGTGAGGCATTGCGACGAATTTTTTATTTGTCTTATACTTATCGCGTTACAGGAAATGAAAAATATGCTCAGCGAGCTGAAAAAGAAATGCTGGCAGTGACGGCTTTTAGTGATTGGCAACCTCCTCATTTTCTCGGTGTTGCCGAAATGGCTTTGGGTGTATCCATCGGCTACGATTGGCTTTACGATTTTTTGTCGCCCGAATCGAAAACAATGATTGGTCACGCGTTATTGACTAAAGCTATTGAGCCGTCGCTCGAACCAAAATATGCAGATAAATTCAATAACCCAACCAATTGGAGTCAGGTTTGTAATGCAGGAATAGTGTATGCTGCCTTTGCTATCGCAGATAAAAATCCCGACTTGGCTGAAAAAGTGATTGCCCGTTCTGTGCAGTCTATCACTATTCCGATGAAAAGTTACGACCCCGATGGAGCTTTTGCCGAAGGGTATATGTATTGGCAATACGGCACTGTTTTTAATATTTTCATGCTTGATGCCTTGCAAAAAGTAGGGATAACTGATTTGAAAATAGCGGATTATAAGGGATTTTCTAAAACTCCCTACTATTTGCAACACATGGTTGGAACTTCGGGGCAAAGTTTCAATTATATGGATTGTATTCCCAATTCTATTTTGAATGCTTCCCAATTTTGGTTTGCTACTCAACTTAATGACCCGTCTTTACTTTGGATAGAAAAAAACTATCTGGAGAAAGATAATTTTGTTACGTTGACTGATGGCAATGGAGTTCCACTGTCTGGCGAGCAATCAAAAGAAGACAAATACGCTCAGTTTACCAAAGACCGAACGCTCCCAGCACTTATGATTTGGGGTAAAGACATTGACTTATCTAAAGTTACTGCTCCCAAAAACAATTGCTTTACCGGTAGAGGTGATACTCCTGTTTGTCTGATGCGCACTTCTTGGACAGATAAAAACGCAATTTACATTGCGAAGCATTATTAAATGCTGCAGGTAAAGAAACAGATATTGTATTAGC
>JBAXAD010000345.1:0-3071 GCA_037142715.1 Paludibacter sp.
TAAAAAAGAGTTTTTCTAAAAATAATTACCCGTTTTTACAACAATAATCAAATAATTCCGTTTGAAGTTAGTTACAATCGTCAAATAAATTTTTAATTATTACTTTTTAATTCGATTTACAAATCCATTTACCATTAAAAGTATTTATGAAATCACCAGTAATTGCATTATTCGCATTTTTAGCTTTATCGGGTAGCTTGTTTGCGCAAGCCGCTGATCCTGTACTTATGACCTTAAATGGTAGTCCTGTTTTGAGGTCTGAATTTGAATATATTTATAACAAAAACAATTCTAACAACTCGTTGGATAAGAAAACGTTGGACGAGTATGTTGATCTTTTTGTAAATTTCAAATTGAAAGTTGAGGAAGCAAAAGCGCAGGGAATTGATACCACAAAATCATTTATTACAGAGTTGTCGGGTTATCGTTCTCAATTGACCAAACCTTATTTGACTGATTCGAAGGTAGATGACGATTTATTGTTGGAAGCTTATAATCGTTTAAAAGAAGATGTGGATGTTAGTCACATTCTTATTCGCATTCCACAAAATGCAACTCCTGCTGACACTTTGAAAGCTTGGAACAGCATTCAATCAATATTGAAGCGTTTGCAAAAGAAAGAAGATTTTGCCAAAGTTGCCAAAGAAGTATCTGAAGATCCTTCGGCAGCCGAAAATAGCGGTCACTTGGGTTTTATTTCTGCTTTCCGCACCGTATATCCATTTGAAACAGTGGCGTATAATACTCCGGTAGGTACTTTGTCTAAACCAGTACGTTCAGCATTTGGTTACCATATTATTCAAGTACATGGTCGCCGCCCGTCATTGGGCGAAGTATTGGTGGCACACATTATGAAATTTACTACTAAAGGAGATGAGCCTGGAAACGTAAAAGCTAAAGCTACTATTGACTCTATCTATCAACGGATTAAAGCAGGTGATGATTTTGGAGACTTGGCAAAAAGATTGTCGCAAGACAAAGGTTCAGCAGCCAAAAATGGTGAATTGCCTTGGTTTGGAACTGGGCGTATGGTTCCAGAGTTTGAAACAGCTGCTTTTGCTTTGAAAAATGTAGGCGATTATTCCGAACCAATCCAATCGGCTTATGGATGGCACATTATCAAATTGATTGAGAAAAAAGGAGTTGCCTCATTTGCTGATATGAAAGCTGATTTGGAACGTAAAGTAAAACGTGACGAACGTGCCAACCGAGGACAGCAAGCTTTTGTAACCAAACTGCGTAAAGATTATAATTACCAAGTGATTATGCCAAATGTAGCTGAGTTTTATGCTTTGGTTGGAACAAAAGCTTTGAGCGATTCAGTTTTTATTGTTGAATCAGGTAAGTTGAATAAACCACTTTTCAGTTTTGCTGGTAAAAACTATACACAAGCCGATTTTGCTAAATACATGAAGAAAAATACCAATTCAGATAAAAGTATTGCTTCTGAAAAAATCAATGAGAAGCTAAATGCATTCGTTGACAGTGAATTGTTGGCTTATGAGGATGCACAATTAGAAAAGAAATATGACGATTTCCGTTTCTTGATGCAAGAATATCATGACGGGATTCTATTGTTCGAAGTGAGCAATAAAGAAGTTTGGGAAAAAGCGTCGAAAGATACACAAGGCTTAGATAAATACTTTAAGGCACACAAAGAAGTTTATACTTGGGAAAAACCACATTACAAAGGTCATGTGATTTATTGCAAGGACAAAGCAACTTTCAAAATCGCCAAATCGATTGTAAAAAAATCGGACATTGATTCTATTGATAAATACCTACGTACTCGCCTGAATGACAGTGTTCAATACGTGAAAATTGATAAAGGTTTATATGTTCAAGGTGAAAATAAAGTAGTGGACAATCAAATTTTCAAAACAAAAGATGTATACACACCAACTGCTGAATATCCTTATGTTTTTGTGGTTGGAAAAATGCTAAAAAACACTCCTGAAGATTATACCGACGTTCGTGGATTGGTAACAGCCGATTATCAGGAGTTTTTGGAAAAAGAGTGGATTAAGTCACTTCGCAATAAATATCCTTACACGGTTAACCAAGAGGTATTGAAAACGGTTAAGAAAAATTAATTATACCTCAAACGCAAAAATAAAAGCCTTACCTTTGGCTTTTATTTTTGCGTTTATTGTTTTAATTGGCGTGCTGAAAAATCTAAAAATCTAAATCAGAGCCATTTGAAACGTTATTTACCCCAGCACATGAAAAGAATTCCTTCTTTCTCGATTCTATTATTGACTTTGGTCAGTTTGGCATCATGTGCTCACAAAACTCCTAATGCTGTTAGAAAACCATTGCTGGAAGTGGAAGGTAAATTCCTCTATCTTGATGAAATACAGCATGTAATTCCACCGAATATTGCAGACTCAGACAGTACAGAAATAGCACAAAGTTTTATCCGTAAATGGGTTACCGATGTGTTGATGTACGAGAATGCAAAAAGAAATGTGACAAATAAATCTGAAATTGATGAACTGGTAGAAGGTTATCGCAAATCTTTGACCATACATCAATACCAGCAAAAAATGATTGAGCAGCGACTTCCTAAAGAAGTTTCGGACGACCAATTACAAGCTTTTTACACCGAATATAGCAAACAGTTGGTTTTAAAAGAAAACATCATTCAAGGTTTGTTACTCATAGTTCCTGCAAAGGCACCTCAATTGGCCAATGTGCGCAGTTGGGTTCAATCTGCAAACGCAAAGTCATTGCAAAGTATAGAAAAATACAGTATTCAAAATGCCATTAGTTATGACTATTTTGGCAATAAATGGATGCCTTTTACTGAAATACTGAAAAAAATACCACTACAGGTTACTGATCCAGCTAGCTATTTGAATTCCAATCGATTTGTGGAAACTTCAGACAGTTTGCAACACTATTTTTTGCGCATTACAAGTTTTAGAACTTCAGGTTCGGTTGAACCTTTTGAAATGGCTAAAGATAGAATTACCAACATTATACTTAATAAAAATAAAGCCGATTTTATTTTAAAATTCGAAACTGAATTGTACGATGATGCAGTTAAGAACGAGGATGTAAGCTTCTAT
>JBAXAD010000346.1:0-3068 GCA_037142715.1 Paludibacter sp.
TCTTGAAGCAGCAAACCATCGACTTCAGGGATTTTATGCGAGAGCTGGAGTTGAATGAAATGAAACGGGAAGGCACTATTAATCAGTTTATTGATAATTTCAACGCCAACCATTTGCCCAGTATTAACGAAGGATATGAAGCAGATTCTATTTATTACCTGCAACCATTGTCAATAGATAATGAAGTGAAATTATTTGGTCATAAAATTTATTCGCACCGTCAGTTGGGTGAGTTTTTGTATCCTCAATTTAAGAGTGTGTTGCAGAAAAGAGCGTTGCAGATTACAGCTTTGAAACTGCAAACAGAGGTTTCGCCGGAGTTGTTCAGCAAGCAAGAAGTGGAGTCGATAAACGCACGTTATAAAACCATACGCACTCAATACAAAGAGCTTGACCCTGAAAGAATTAGGTTGGCATTCTTTGCAAGTAATGAAGCTCCCGAGGCCGAAAGTGCTATTAGCAACTTGGAGGAAATTTATGCACTTGCCAGTAAAGCAGGCGGCAGTATTAAATTTATACAACCATTGGAACATGGTTTGCAGGTGGCGGTTGATAAAATTCTTGAGAATTACCGCATGCTTTCGTTCACCGAGATTTATAATATATATGGTACTGTTGATGTCAATGAGTCTGAATTTGTAGTTTTTACAAATTATATCAGGCTGCTAAACGAGGCCAACAAGAAAGGGTTGATGGCCTTTTTAAACTATCACAATCTGACATACGATGCACAAAAGCTGGATGAAGCAGTGCAGTATTTTGAGCAAAATAAACTGATACCATCCATTGGTAGTGATGCCACAGGACGTTCCTCATTGGCACCCGGAATGGGTTTTGTGCTCGAAAACAGCTTTCCGAAATATCAGAGGAAGTATTTCAAGAAACGCCACCACGTATTGCCCGACGACGTTTCCAGTATAATATTTGACTTGGCACGCATTCCAAAAACAGCATTGATAACGGACGAAAAACCAGTGATTATTTGCCTGGGAAAAGTGAAAGATAAAAAGAAAAACATGCTGGGTGACGAGAAAATAGAGCGACCCATCTACCCTGCACGTGCTTGGGAATACCTCAATCCGAGTATTAAAAATAGCATTTTTATACTGATTGGTTTTATTCCCGCTTATATAATGTTGGGTGTGGAGTATGCACTTTTGTGGCTGGTTATCACCGGAATGCGCAATATGTTTGTTGATGTGATTTCGGGAAATGGCTTTATGCCCAACGGCTGGCACAAGAACGACATCAACTGGATGAATGTATCTCATTCACTGTTCTGGACAGGTTTTTCAGTGCCTATTCTTAGTTTTGTGAAGGCAAGATTTGATATTACATGGACGGGGCCTCACGAAGGTGCATTGTTTGAATTGACTAAATTCTTCTGTATCAATATCTCCAATGGCATTTATCTTTCAACACACAATTACTTGCGTGGTTTTGATAAAAGAACCTCTCGTGCCAATTTCTTTAGAAGTATCATTGCTTGGCCACTTGCCGCTACTTTCTCGCCCATTGGTAATTCGCTGATGATTCCGAGTATTGTGCAAGCCAAGTTTTGGTCAGATTTTGTGGCTGCCATCATTGAGGGTAGCGGCAAATATCAGAATATATTCAAGGTAAAAGACCAGATAATCAGTAAATTGATGCCTGTTTTGATATGTGAGGATGACCAGACGGAAAAGCTGGCCATGTTGGACATGATTTACTTTTTAAACAACAGTACTCGTGCTCAGAAAGCCTTGCAAGATCAGCTGATTCCACATCTAGGTCTTGTGAAGAGAATAAAAAATAAAATTCCTTTTCGAAGAATGCAACCAAAATCACCATTCAATTCGTACTTTGAATTGAAGAAGCGCATGAATCATCCGAACAGTTTCAATGAGTTGATTGATTTTGTGATAAAAAACTATAGGCGGGAAGAAAGTCTTTATTTGACTTCCTTGGTTTCAAAAAACTATGGAAACCTGCAAAAATGGCTGAATAGGTTGGAGAAATAATGTAATTAGTCGGAGTGCGACTTTGAGTCGCGCCCCGACTAATTACATAAAGAATAGAACGTGGATTTCGTTGATAAAGCTGATTTTATACGGATTTTAAAAAATGCTTGCATTTTTGATTTCATTCTTAAAATCAATTTACGAAGCAAATTTAATATCCGTTTTTTATCGGCTCAATCAGCATAAATCTGCGTTCTATTCTTATCTTTTAGTATTCAATTATTTGGCAGCAATAAGTCTTTCCACCTCTGTCCAGTTCACTACATTCCAAAATGCTTTGGCATAAGCTGCACGTTTCGATTGATACTTAAGGTAATAGGCATGTTCCCAAACGTCCAAAGTCAATACCGGTTTGCCCTTCACTTCTGCAGTTTGCAAAAGTGGACTGTCTTGATTGGCAGTAGAAATAATGCGCAATTTGCCCGAAGGTTCTTTGATTAACCATACCCAACCCGAACCAAAGCGACTAGTGGCGGCTTTTTCAAATTCTGCCTTAAAAGCATCCACGCTCACAAAGTTATCGATTAGTATCTTTTCTAGTTTTGGCGACATATTAGCCGTTCCAGCGGGTGCCATAATTGTCCAGAAAAAACCATGGTTGTAAAAACCTCCGCCACTATTTCTCACTGCCATTTGAACATCTGAAGGTACATCGCTCAAATTTTGGAGCAATTCCAATATGTTTTTCTTGTACAATTCAGGATATTTTTCCAATGCTTTGTTCAAGTTATTGGTATAAGTGGCATGGTGTACATCGTGATGAATACGCATGGTGGTGCTGTCGATATACGGCTCCAACGCATTATATTTATACGGCAATTCGGGAAGTTTGAATTGTCCGAAAGCAAGTGAAATTGCAGACAAACAAACGATTAGTGTTACATTGATTTTTCTCATGATACAACTTGATTTTTTATTGTTAGTTTAATTCTAATTAAACATTACAACAAGAAAATCAGTTGTTTGTTTAATTAAAGCTAGGAATAAAATTACAAAAATCACTTTCTTATCATTAAAATGATGGTTCCAATTCCAGATATAAAATAAAAGTAGCCCAAAGTATTTTAA
>JBAXAD010000347.1:0-3063 GCA_037142715.1 Paludibacter sp.
CCTGTTTTCATTTATTCAGACAATGCTTCAAATCTAACTACCTTGTTTGATGTTTCTCAACGTATTGCAGCAATTCCCGCATCGGTAAGACCTTATGCCTGGTTGGCTATCTATCAACCTTTACAGTATGATTATTATACAACAGTAGGTGGAGTGGATACCCCATTGACACCCCCAACAGTTCGCCCAACCTATGCTGCTGAACAAGCACTATTTATAGCAGCTTTAGAGAAAGCTAAGGCATCAGGCGTTAAAGTTATTATACAACTTGTAACCGGAAAAGGGAACCTGTTATATACTTATGGTGTAAATTCAGGCACAACAACTGAAATTGCCTACTATGACAACCTACTTGCAACTTATCCTTGTATTGCTGCACTTGAAACCGTTGAAACCGGATCTTGGCAGGCTTTAAATGCTAATACCACAAATCATATAATAAACTTCACAAATTTGTGTAGCAAATATAACCGTAAATTTGTGTGGACTTCGTTTATTGGTACACCTATTGATCTTTGGAATAACCTTATGACGGATGTAACATTGTCAGCGTTTATACAAGCTAATAGTAACACCATTATTCCTGTTTGGAAAAATGTTGAGCCTGCAGATAATATGCTGAATTGGGGCGATTGTGTGGGTTTATGGCTTTCGGGATACACCAATGCCTGGGGATTCAAATTTGATACCTGGTATTACTCTAATTATATCCCAATGACCAATGGTACAACAAGATCCTATTATAGTACCATTGGAACAGGTATGGACGGTATTGGGTTATATGGTTGTCCTTCATATTTAGTAAAAGATAATATGATTCTTTCCGTACTTACCGGATCTAATTACTTTTCAACTGAGCCAAATGGAGTATACGATTATGTTAGTCCTCAGGGACCCCTGAGAGGAGTAATTGATAATGTTTATCAGCTAATTGTTGCCAATCTACTTGTCCGCAGCAAATCTGATGTAATGGCTTTGTGTAAGGTTGCAGTTGAAAGTCCAACTCAATCTGCTATTGGGTCCAAAGGATTCACACATAGTACAACAACTGCTACTAGACCCAATATTTTATGGAAACAAGTATTTGCAATTCCCGACAGCGGGCTTGATATAATACCCAATGATGGCAAGAATTTTATTGTGCCGGTAGTACCTCCAACAGGAAGTACAGCTACATTCACAAAGCTTCTGACCGCAACTTCTGCAAGTAGTGCAGCTGCATTATCCAGTACATTAACTAGCTACTATCCTCGGCGTTTTATAGCCAGTGATCCGAATGTGTTGGTATTCGATGCAGGTAAATATATTTATATCACTGATTCTCGCGAAGACAACCGTACTTTACTCCAATTCACACTTCAGTCCACCGTGGCATTTAATTATAATCTTATATTACTAACAGCTGATGGTACTGTCAAAACTGGCGTAAAACCTACTCAAACTGCAAGTGGTGCCGGTTGGTCAATAAATTTACTTCTTCCTGTGGGCTGTTCGATATTGTTAACGCAGCAGATATGATTAATTTATAATTTGTTCGATAGAAAATTCAACAATGAAACTAAAAATTATATTTTGCAATGTACTTTTCTTTGTAGGTACATCCATAGGTTTGGCTCAAACAACTCGGGCAAATTCATTAACTAGTGGCTTTTTTGGGTATGTTGATGGTGCAACAATTACTAATTTGTCAGTAGATGTCGCTTTTTACATTGGCTATGCCCCATCAACTGCTTACACTGGTACCACGGGAGGTGGCTTAATTTGTTCGACAACCGGAACGGGAAATGTGCTTGTAAATAATTGTACGGTTACCGGAATTATTGACGTTTTAACTACTAATCCTACTGCATCTATTGCCCAGACTCTTGCAAAAGCAGGTGGTATTGTGTGTACTGCTGCTTCAACAGCTAAACTAACAATTGTAAATTCGTCGGTAAATGCAATCATAGTAGCAAAAAATGATGCAACATCCAATATCACTACAAGTGCCCTTGCAAATAGTGCTGGAATTGTGGGAGATGTGGGAAGCAAAACCGGTCAAACAGTCGAAGTGATTAATTGTATGGCAGCTGGATCTACCAGCGCTATTTCTACCAATTATAGCAGCTTTGCAGGTGGTATTGTTGGTTTTAATTATGCAAATGCTACAGTAGTAAATGTTAGCAATTGTTTAGCATCCAATGCAGTAATTGGAAGTGGCAATACCAATACTATGCTTGGAGGTATTGTTAGCAGTCAGGTTAATGCAAATAGTCTGACACAAAATTGTATGGCCTTGAACTCATTCGTTCGAGCAACTAAAACCACGAGTGGCGACCCTGTCTATTACAGAATTGGAACAAAAGCACTTGGAACATTTGCAAATAATTTTGCAATGGATGGGTTACTTGTTCAAAAAACTGTTGCATCAGTTGGGCCTACCACTATTAGCATAAGCAGTACCGATGCAAGCAGTAATCACGGAGCAGATTTAGGATTTGATTCAGCAGGCGATGCCAATGTAAAGTTAAACGCATATGTAAGTTCAAACCCATTTTTCAATACTATAGCACTCAATCCATGGGCAGGAGCTGGATTAATAACACCAACAGTAAATAATCAAATTATGCTTGCACCATTGAAGTATTCAGTTGAAAATGACATCTTGACCATTAGAGGAATAGATGGATTGAAACAATTAAGCATTTATACAGTAACCGGAAAATTAGTTATTCATCGCATGATTTCAGATACCTTCTCCGTTCCACTGCTGAAGGGTTTTTATTTGTTCAAATTAGATGGTTACAAGCCATATAAGATTATTGTCAATTAAAGTTTTTCATTGAAATCAAAAATACAATTCATAGTCACGAGCTAAGCAGATTTACTTACATTCGGACGAAAAGGAATCATTATCTAAATACAAAATTGTGAACAGAACTCGGGAAATTATTAGAAAATATTTAGTTGTCGCTTCAGTATTTTATTTTTCAGGCTTATCCTGTTTGGCTCAAGGTAAAAACCAACCAGTAGCATTTATCTATGCCGATGCTCATGGACGTGAAACCATGTATGACATTGATG
>JBAXAD010000348.1:0-3051 GCA_037142715.1 Paludibacter sp.
GTCGGTATCCATTCAGATAACTGCTACCAATCATAAAACCCACATCGTGATGCTCTGTTAAGTATTTAACTGAATCAAGTCGTTCTGTATATTTTTCGGCCAGCGGAAGCCATTTTTTGTCACTGCTAAGTTGATAGGTAAACCAGATATTACCTGCAAAAAATCCACTTGTCCAATCTTGAATAGGTACATACACCATTTTACCATTCGCATCCAATGTACGTGGAATTAAAACCTTAGCCGATTTTTCGACAATGCCTGTTTGCAATTCGTATTGTCCTTCGGCAACGGTTGTATTCTCGGCAATAATATCAATGTCCGTCACTTTTTGAGTGCTGCAACTGATGGTGGCGGAAAACAAGAGTAGTCCAAGTAGTTTAATTGTTGTTTTCATTCTAATGTATGTTTTTCATTTTTGGTGTTCAATAAATAGGTCATCCTTTTATTGAAGTTATGGTTTTGCTTTTGATTGATTGGGCTTAAATTATATTCTATACCGAGAATTTTAATTGTTTACAAAATTAGAGCTAAGTTCAGTTTTCTTGATGCTACAATAGTACAGAAAAACTCAACAATAGTCCAAAATACTTGTTTTAAGACTATATAACCTCAAAAGTGGTTTTTATGATGGATAATTTATCGGTAAATAAACTACATTTGTAGCGAAATTCTATTTCAATACATAGATGCTGTAACATTAAATTTCGGAAATGAAGAAGTGTTTTTTTATTCTAATCATTACTGCTGTACTTTTCAACACAAAAACATTCGGTATTCGATTTAATCATTTGACAACCGATGAAGGCTTGTCACAAATATCCGTGAAACCACTCTACGAGGATGAAAGAGGCTTTATTTGGGCAGGAACTCGCGACGGACTGAATTTATACAACGGCAATAACATCCAATTTTTTAAGCACGAAAAGAATTCCTCAAACACCATTATTTCAAACAGAGTAGATAAGATAGTGGGGAATAAAAATGGAAAAATCTTTTTGAAATGTGCAATGGATGTAGAGGAATATGATTTCAGAAATGAGAGATTTACCCCTTTGCTTTTGGGCGATGTAACCAGTATTTACTACAACCAACATTTATATGTTGCACGCGGCAACAACATTTTGATAAAAGAGGATGAAAAACAGGGTTTCAAACCTTATTTTTCGTTACCAAACAAGCAGGCAAAAGTGACCTGTATTTTCGTGAGTGACAATACACTTTGGATAGGTACTAGCAATATAGGATTATATGCATTGAAAAATAAGGTGTTGACTTTGTTTTTGCCCAATACAAATATTTACAATTTATTTAAGGATTCCAAAGGATCGGTTTGGATATGTAGTGACGGTAATGGGCTATTTCAGATTGATGGTAAAACCGTTCGCATTTTTAAAAATATCCCGGGAAATTCACAAAGTATATCTTCTGATATAGTGCGTGATTGTTGCGAGGACAAGCAAGGAAATTTATGGATTGCCACTTTTAATGGATTAAATAAATACGACAGAGCAACAGGAACGTTTAGCAACAATACTGCCAATTCAAATCCCGATGGACTGACGCACTCATCGATTTATTCGGTTATAAAAGACCATCAAGGCAGTATTTGGGTGGGCACTTATTTTGGAGGAATAAACTACTTCAATCCTGAATATGAAATATATACGTTCTACAAGCCGTCCAATGTGGAAAGTCAGGGATTGAGTTTTCCGGTGGTGGGCAAAATGATTGAAGACAAGTACAGTAATGTGTGGATAGCCACGGAAGGTGGAGGTTTGAATATGTACAATCCAACTACGGGTACTTTTAAATGGTACAAACACGACAATACAGCCAACAGTATAGCACACAACTCTGTAAAAGCACTTTACTATGATGCACAGGCAGAAATTATGTGGATTGGAATGCATTTGGGTGGGCTGGACCGACTGAATATAAAATCCAACAAATTTACCCATTATCCTGCCGTTAAAAACAATTCCAATACATTGCCCAACAGCATTGTACGCGATATTGTGCCCTATAAAAATCAGTTGATTATTGCTACCGAAAATGGCGTTTGTATGTTCAATCCTGCCACTGGACTGAGTCAGCAACTATTCAAAAATACCAAAGGAGGTCAAGTGATTAGAATAGTTACCGATTTACTGCTGGACTATAAAGGACTGTTGTGGTTGACAGTAGAAGGCGAAGGTGCTTTTTCGTATAATTTTGATACACGGAAACTAAGAAATTACAAACACAATCAAGCTGTAGAAAGCAGTATTAGCTATAATGATATCAACAGTATGTTTGAAGATAGCAAACACAACTTGTGGTTTTGCACTTCGGGCAGCGGACTGGATCTTTTCAAACCTTCAACTGACGATTTTGAACATTTTGATAATCAGAATAGTAATTTAAAGAGCAATACTATATTTCAGGTGTGCGAATCGAGTCCTGGTGTTTTGTTGGTGATTACCAATCAGGACTTTGCACGATTTGATTATGCAAAAAAACGCTTTGAGAATTTCAATAAAAAAAACGGCTTCCCTTTGAGTGAAGTTGTTACAAGTTCACTTTACAAATCACGTTCCGGCACTATCTTTTTAGGAGGTATTCAGGGCTTGGTTTCTTTCCGTGAAAAGGATTTATTTAAGCAAATGAAGCCCTATTCCATTTTTCCTTCTCGCCTAATGGTGAACGACCGAGAGGTGAAAGTGAATGACGAAACTGGCATTCTTGCATCGGCTTTGTATAACTCATCAAAAATTGAGTTGCCCAGTAAGTACAATGTATTCAGTATTGAATTTGCTACTTCCAATTATATTGCTGCCAACAAAAGTGAAATCGTGTACAAGCTCGAAGGATTTTCGGATACTTGGAACAATACGCGCGACCAACACACCATCACTTACACCAACTTGAGTCCGGGCAAATATACGCTTGTGATAAAAGCGGATGAATCAAAAGGAATGGCAGGTCCAGAAACCAAGTTGCAAATTGAGATTCTACCGCCTTTTTATCGTTCTACGCTGGCTTATTTGCTCTATATCATATTGATAGGTTTCA
>JBAXAD010000349.1:0-3048 GCA_037142715.1 Paludibacter sp.
CCTGCAATATCAGCAATATCTGACTTCAAATCTTTTCCGGCAAATAGTTTTTCGAATAATTCCTGAATCTTAGTAGCATCATTTCCACAAGCTTCATATACTTTTAGTCGCAATGCTTTTGCCAAATGGCGTTCACGGATTGAGCCTTTTGTCAAGTCGTTTTTTATCCATTCGAAATCGAGCGTAAAACCAGCATTGTTTCCAACCAACAATAAATTTACTTTGTGACACATGGCTTCCACTTGCGCATTGGCTTCGTTTGTAACGTCCGCCAATTGCGTAGCAAAAGGTTCTGCCAATACAAATGGGTACGACAATCCTTTTCCGCTGAGGTAGGTACGGCCAGGATTTCCAGGGTCGTTCACACGTAAACCAGCCTTTTGGTCGGCTTCGTTCAGACTGATAAACTCGATGTTGAACAACGGGTACAATCCGCGTTCCTTGCAACCTTTGTCCCATGCTTCGTAGCCAGCAGTGCTGTAAAAATCATTTATTCCTAGGACTTCTACGCCTTCGGCAACGGCCATGTCGAGCGCTTGATTTACATCAGTGAATGCACTGAATGAATACGGTGTGTGTAGATGTGCGTTTACTTTTTTCATGATTGACCCCTTTGTTTTGTAGTGATAGCCTGACTTCAAGTCAGACTATCACTTGAGATTATTTTAATTTCTTTTTTTCTTTTGCTGGTGGCAAAAAATTTTCACCAGTTACCACATCTCTACCCGTTTTCGATTCCAGTTCTTTGCGGGCATTTTTGGCGACCGAACCACCTTTTTTGCTTGCTTTGGCATTTTCTCTTAGTCCTTTGGCTTCATCTGTTTCCGCAATTTGTCTTGTCGAAAGTTCTGCCAATGCTGTAAAAATCAATTCTGCTTCGCTCATGTGGTCGCGCAAGTTTTGCGATTTCAAACCCTTCAATTCCTTATGCTGTTTTACCGTCAAATCCGTCCATTCTTGATGTATGATATTGGTGAGCAATGCAAACTCATCCTGTTCTTTTATTCCGGCATCTTTCCAATAATCAGTCAGTTTATTGCGGGTTTCCTGTCCCGTCATACGTTGCTGAATCCACTTTTCGCTTCGTCCCAACCGTTGCCAGTTTTCACGCGCACGGTCTAAACTTTGTGCAGGGTCTTGCAATTCCTGCATCCGCTCATATCCCACTTTTGCCAACCATTGCTTGAATGGTTCAGCTTTGGGAGAGGGAATGGATTGAATGATACGAAGTAAAGACTCGGTGTCAGCAACATCAGTTAGATACATTTTTCCATCAGTTGCTTGCATTTTCAGTTGTCCCAATTTAAGGGACAACTCACTTCCTTCTTGTTGGAGTTTTGTTTTTAAGGCATTCCAATACTTTCGAGGTCTTGGACTTTCGGTCAATACCTCTACAATATCAATGACAGAGAAATACCATTTCTCCTCTGTTTCATCCCAATGCGTGCGAATCTTTTTCGATTCAAAGAGTTTAATACTCGTGTTGTTTTCCATAGAAGATTTACGCTTAATTATTTCGTAGTGATAGCCTGACTTCAAGTCAGACTATCACTTGTGGCAACTGTCCTAATTTTGCAGACTGTTTAAAAATCACAAATAATAATGTCCAACCTCTTTTTCAACCCGTGACAATTCGTCACGCTTTCAATTCAATTTGCTGTTTTCAACATCCTCATCTTCCCATTTTAAGTTGTACGATATTTGCGTACAACTCATTTCCTGAAAAACACCTCATCTCATCTGAAAAATGGTACGGAAGCTGCTTCCCTCGCATTTTTCAGTGCTTCCCTCGCACTTTTCAGTAGCGCCCTACCATTTTTCAGTAACGACATCGCATTTCGGAATGCTTCCCTCGTAGTTTTCAGTAGCTCCCTTGCATTTTTCAGTGTATCCCTCGCATTTCCACATGCTTCCCTCGCAATTTCTCCTACTGCTCAACCATTTTCACCTGTTTCCATCGCTTTTTCTCCCAACGCTCGTACCTCGCATAGGGTTAAGCATGGTATGGCACTCCGTGCCGTAAGTATTTTTCATCATCTTCAAGAGCTTGATGCGCGGAGCGCAAAACCATGCGTAACCTCATGCGACGCAGGAGCGTGAGGTATATCCAACTCAGTCTGCCTCTTTGCACGGAGTGCAACACAATAGCTCAATAATTAATGGAATATGGAAAAGCTGGAACTTTCCTATCTTCCCGATAAAGCAAAAAATGTTTTGTAGGACAAATATGTGAACTGTGCTCACCAACAATCAAACTGAAAGACGCCAAGTCTCTGAAACAGTTTAATTTTGCTTTTCTGCAAAATCCCAAGAGTCATAAAAATCAACTTCATTATTTTTTACTTTGATTACAGCATTATGCCATTTATCTGTAACATCTACGTTATACGTATAAATTGGTTGAGAATCATTTATTTGGTCATCACATTCAAATTCATATTGAACGGTAACTTTTTTGATTGGATAATCAATATATTTGATTGGAATTTTCACTGAAATCAATCTCTCAATTCTTTGTGTCTGGTTTGGTTTCCAATTTCTATTTGAAATTAATTCAAGAATATCTTCTCCAAAATATCCTGTTCCATATTCTTTTTTGGTCAATAAATTACCATTGTCGAGTTCTAGAATTATTTCAAATTTTGTTATAACTTTATCGAAAGTATTATTAGAACTGTTACATAAATCAGCTTTATAGATATAACTTATGCTATAAGGTTTACTATCATTACTTTCACGACTTTGAACGAAAAAACCGTCAATAATCATATTTGTTTCTTTAAAGGGAACCTCAACAATAGGTGACTCAACAGTAGTTTTCGATTTAGAAACATTGTTACAGCTAATCAAAGAAAAAACTAAAATAAACAATAACATGATTTCTTTAGTTTGTGAATTTCCGATATATTTTGAATTCTGAAATCTGCTTTTTATCATAATGTTTTATCAATTATTGAATTTGAATTCTAAATTTAAACCAAATAAATTCCCAATGTCATTCAACTATAAGTTGAATATTAATTCTCTTTTTTATGTCATCAATAATAT
>JBAXAD010000350.1:0-3031 GCA_037142715.1 Paludibacter sp.
GTATGGAGTTATTTTATTGCGCAGAAACTATTATATACAACTGATCAGGCAGAGATAATGAAGTTTACAAAGGACGGCCCGTTTACCACCGCCTTCAGCAAAGCAGCACCTCCGCGTATCGGTTACTGGATGGGCTATCGGATTGTGAAGAAATATATGAAATCAAATCCTGATATTACTTTGCAGCAATTGCTGGATGAGAAAGATGCTCAGAAAATATTAACCAAAGCGAAATACAAGCCTGCCAAGTAGTTCACTGGTTAAATAGTTCAATGGTTCATTCGTCTTCGTATAAATAAAAACAATTTAATAGTGTAACAATAAAACAATATATATAATGACAACCTCCGAAATAAAGTTTACCGTATCGCTCGATGAAAATAAATTGCCAGTGAAAATTGATTGGAATGCAAGTGATGCCAATGAAGAAAGCTCGTGCAAATCGCTGATGATTTCACTGTGGGATGCCAATGAAAACAATACGCTTCGCATTGATTTATGGACAAAAGATATGACAGTGGATGAGATGAAACAGTTTTATCATCAATGTTTATTATCTATGGCTGATACGTTTGACCGCGCTACCGGTGAGGCGGAAGCCGCGAAAGAGATGCGTACTTTTGCACAGCATTTTGGCGAGAAAATGGAATTGATTAAGAAGAAATAATTACTGACATCGTCAGTTATCTACTTATCCACTATTATTTAATTACTGGGCTAAAGCCCGTTAATACCTATACATAAGTAACCTTAGCCTTAAGGCTAGGGTTAATCACAAATGTTATGAAATGGGCTTTAGCCCTGATTAATACAACTGCACCATGAATCGTGTTTCGGTGGTTGTGCTGTTATTTACAATGGTTAAATATCTGTTTGCGTTGTAATCGGCTACGGCAAATAAAGCTACATCAAACTTCAATTCTTTTAACGCATCAATCACCACACCTTTACTGTCGGTTCCGCCCGGAGTGCTCGCCAAATATACGGTTACAGAAGCACTGCCGATACTTTTTACGCGCATTATATCGCCAGCCATAAACGTGTGAATGAATACCTGATGCAGTTCCAGCGCATCCAAATGTCCTTTCCAGATTACCTGTGCCGGGTCGGTGATGGTTTCGGAATCAAACAATGATTTTATGGCTGCTGTGGCGGTTGGCATCTTATTGATAAAGAAACCCAAATCCTGATATTGCCCTGTCATTGCGCCTACTCGTGCCTTTTCCAGCGCATCACTTGCATTTTTCACGCTGCCTTTGCTGCCCGTTTGCGAAGTATTTGCTTTGCTTAATTCTTTGTGATAATCATCTACAATGGTTAGTGCAGCTCCTAAATTTACATCAGCTCCAATGTTTAAACTTAACGTATTAAAAGCACTGATAATACTACTCCTTGCACCCGAAAACGGTTTACGTAAATCAGGGAAAATAGCTTTGAACCGCACCGAATCAGGCAGATAAAACTGTTCAACAATATTGAATACCGCATTTAACTTAGTTGTTTTTAGTTTCAACAATTGTTTTACGTTAAGGGTTCCGCTTTCCTGCTGTCCGCCCGAATTTCCCCAAGCCGCATAGGCATCTTCCAATTTCTGATGTAAATCGTGATACCGATTATAAACGAGTGCGTAATCCAAATCGCCCGGATTTGCATTCATTGCCGCTAATAATTGTGCATCGTGATAGCGCGATAACTTCACTGCTTTTTTAAAATTCTTTTTTGTACAAACCAACATCTGGTTGATTAAGTAACGCCATTCTCCTTTTGCCATTTTTTTTTTTTAGTTAATTATATATTAAATTGTTTGTGTAAATCACTGTTTGATGCCGCTGGAGTTTCACTACTTGTGCATCCTTGCCGAAATGTGTGGTGGGAGTTTCAATACTTGTATTTTGGTGCCGAAATAGGTGGCGGGAGTTTCAATACTTGTATTTTGGTGCCGAAATGTGTAGTGGGAGTTCCAATACTTGTATATCAGCGTCAAAATACGTAGTGGGAGTTTCAATACTTGTATTTGGGTACTGAAATGTATGGTGGGAGTTTCAATACATACCAAACCGTCATTTCCAATTTTTCTCAAAAATGGAAGAACCGACAATATACGCTTATATATATAGGAATTGAAAAATGAATATACCGATGTACTATTTGCCAACGAGAAGCGTATTACGCTCTCCTGAAGTAGCCCGATAAGGATTTGTACAATTAATATTCATTATAATAGATGTGATTTCTGATTAAGTTCCCGACAAAGGTATGCTAATGCAGCAAGTTCGAGGTATGATTTATATCATGCCAAATAATTAGGTTTCCCATTTAAAAGATTCCGACAATTAGTGATAAGGGAAAAGTAGTGTTATATATATTAGTACTTTTGGGAGTGAGTAGGTAGGTGTTTTTCAGCAAATGCAAGATTAGTAATGAAAAACAAAACTTGAAGGGTCTCGCAAAGCGAAAAAATTTATTTAATAGAAATGAAAAATTTCATTGGTGGTATTATTTGTCTTTTAATTGGAATCACAATATTGTATTTTACCTTAAAGAAACCTATTAAAGGAAATTTATCATATTCAAACGCAAACGGTTTACTGGGTGGAATAATATTTATAGCACTGGGAATAGGATTATTAATTGGACACTTTCATTTGTAAAGTCAAATTTAATGAAATAAGAAACATATAAATAGAAATGAGAAACATCATCACTGGAATTATTTTTATACTAATAGGATTCATTGTGCTTATTTTTACAATTAAATTCCCCACTAAAGGAGACCAATCATATATCGATTACAAAGGTTATTTAGGTGGATGTGGATTTATATTAGCAGGAATTGGTTTTTTAATTGGGCACCTTCATTGGTAAACGAACAGCTCAAGAAAGAAAATCAAACCGTTAACATTAGAAAGAGAATAACCTCACCACAACCCAAACAAATGACTATAATCCTATAATACTAACTTCTTGAAAAGATATATAAATATACTAAGTAGCGGACTGGTTGCGCTCTCAGCAGCATCCTTCCTATTGC
>JBAXAD010000351.1:0-3028 GCA_037142715.1 Paludibacter sp.
GTTAATTACAAAGGTACCTGCTGAATCTCCCTTCATAGAATTGCAAAGCCCACAACCAAATTCATTTTGCTTGTCATTGGTTGAAGGTTGGCGAGGTGAAATTTGCCACTGTGCTTTAACCGACAAAAACGGTGATTTAATGCTATACAAAATCAAAGACCCATCGTTTCACAATTGGTTGGCGTTGGCATTATGCGTGAGGAATAACGAAATATCCGATTTTCCAATTATCAACAAAAGCTTTGATTTATCATATTCGGGACATGATTTGTAATGGATAGATGGTAGTTGGTAGCCAGTAGTAAAAAAAATGTAAGAAGTGAAGAAGTAAATAAATAATACGAAACATGCTTAGTTCTCCGCCGGTTGGCGGACTAGGGGTTCTTCTTTTTAAAAGCAAAATTATGATAATTGACAACTTAAAAATATTATTCCACCAAGGAAAGCAATTTATCCCCAACCCAACCACCGTTGAAGTGCCAGGGATTTTCAGGGGAAGACCCGTTATCAGCCTCGAGAAAGTGGATGAAAAAGCATTGGCAACAATTTGTCCAACCGACGCCATTGGCACAAATCCGGTGAGCATCGATTTGGGAAAATGTACTTTCTGTGGAGAATGCGCTTTGCGGTTTCCAACAAAAGTTTCTTTCACCAAAGACTATAAATTGTCAAGCAATGAAAGGGCAAGTCTTATTATCAAAGAAGGTGACGACAAAGCAGTAGAAGTAAATCCAGCAACTGTACGGCAGGAGATTCATCGGGTATTGGGTCGTTCGCTCAAGCTTAGGCAAATTTCAGCTGGCGGCGACAACAGTTGCGAATGGGAACTGGGTGCAGCCAACAATGTACAGTTTGACATGAGCCGCTATGGAATTGACTTTGTGGCCTCACCTCGTCATGCCGATGGGATTGTAATTACAGGCCCCATTACCAAAAACATGGCGGAAGCAGTGCAGATATGTTACGATGCAGTACCCGAACCAAAAATCATTGTGCTCGTTGGAACAGACGCTATCAGTGGTGGCATCTTTGTTGAAAGCGATGCCATCGACCGCAGCTTTTTGGATAAATACAAAGTTGATTTATATATTCCAGGCAATCCGGCACATCCACTTACCATCATCAATGGATTATTGGATTTAACCAGAAAACGATGATTTTATCACACTTTCGAACAGAATAGTAAGTATATTTAAGAAAAAAGAGAAAAAAGCACAAAACATTTTTCTAATTGAAAGTAAAAGCCTATTTTTGTGTAGATTTTTTTGAAAAATGACAAATCGCTACGAAGAACTTATACACGCATTTGAAAAAAGACTGCGAAAACTAATTTCGGAGTACCGATTGTTGCAACAACAAAATGCCTTGATGAAAGCTGAGCTTGTCCGAAAACAGGATGATTTGATGCTGGCGCATCAAGAGATTTTAGAACTTCGAAAAAATTATGACCATTTACGAATTGCGAGGAACTTGGGTGTTACGGAAGAAGACAAAAAATCATCCAAGCAACGCATAACCAAAATGGTGCGGGAAATTGACAAATGTTTAGCGCTTCTGGATGAATAGAGCGTATGAAAGAGAAAGACGATAAATTTATAATTAATGTGCAGATAGGTGGCTTTAGAATGCCACTTGGAATTCCTCGTGAAGACGAAGAATTATATCGCAAAGCTGAAAAATTGGTCAATAAGCAATTGGATTATTATACAAAGCTTTATAGCCAACGCCCTACTGAACAAATCCTTATCCTAGTTGCTTTTCAAATAGCAGTGATGGTTTCTAAAAAAGAATTAATTGAGGATACTGTGCCCTTGGCCGAAAAAATTCAAGCCTTAGATGATGAATTAAAAGCATTGTTTTCGAAGGAATTAAACTAAAAAATCGTTTTTCAATACAATTTTCCGCATTACATTGGTAGATGAAATTTCCAGTCATTGGAAGTTGATTCTTTGTCAATGTCAATGCGTTTTTTTATGCCCAACAATGAACTAAACAATTAATCTTCAAATTTTCAAACATCAAATTTTCAAATAAATATTTTTTTACTAACCATTTTAGATTTAAAACATGGAATACATATTCGCATTAATTGCACTTGTTGTAGGCGCTGGGGGGTCATATATCCTCTTACGACCTGTAAACAAAAGAGCAATGCAGGAGGCAGAAGCCGAGGCAGAGCTATTAAAGAAAAACAAACTGATTGAGGTCAAAGAAAAATTTATTGGACTCAAAGCCGAACACGAACAACAAGTACAAGAACGCAATGCGAAAATACAAGTTGTAGAACTTAGATTGCAGCAAAAGGAAATGCAACTGAACCAAAAACAAGGCGATGTGCAAAGAAAAGCCAATGAAGTAGATGGACAGAAAGAACAATTGGAACATCAACAAATTGCCATTGAAGCTAAGAAAAAAGAGTTGGAACATTTGAACCATCAAGCACAGGTACAGCTAGAAACTATCTCAGGTTTGTCGGCTGACCAAGCCAAAGAACGGTTGGTAGAAGCGCTGAAAGATGAAGCCAAAACGGAAGCATTGTCATACATCAACGACATTATGGAAGAGGCCAAAATGACCGCCAACAAGGAAGCAAAAAAGATAGTGGTACAAAGCATTCAACGCATTGCTACCGAAACAGCCATCGAAAACTCGGTAACTGTATTCCACATTGAATCTGACGAAATCAAAGGACGTATTATTGGTCGTGAAGGCCGTAATATCCGCGCTTTGGAAGCCGCCACTGGTGTTGAAATTATTGTTGACGATACCCCGGAAGCCATTGTCCTTTCGGCTTTCGATCCAGTTCGTCGCGAAATTGCACGTCTATCCTTGCACCAATTGGTAACCGACGGACGTATTCACCCAGCCCGCATTGAGGAAGTGGTGACCAAGGTTCGCAAACAAGTGGAAGAGGAAATTGTAGAAATTGGAAAACGTACTACCATCGATTTGGGTATTCACGGTTTGCACCCTGAGCTGATTCGCTTGGTAGGAAAAATGAGATACCGTTCGTCGTACGGACAAAATT
>JBAXAD010000352.1:0-3017 GCA_037142715.1 Paludibacter sp.
TGATTAATAAGCACAAAGGTACACAATTACAAGCAAATACCAAAATAGATTAGTGATAATTATAACGTCTAAAGGGGAATTATGCAAGTTCATTCAACTTAAACTTCTTTTAAAGTTATAAATAAATTAATCAATACTAATCTAGTTCCCCTTTAGGGGCTAGGGGTCATCATCATTATGAGCTTACAAAACGCAATAGATTTTATTTCAAAAGTTGATTCGGACAATGATTTTCGGAAGTCGTGCTACGCCAGTAAATCGCTGGAGGAATTACTCAATTTTCTCACCGAAAAAGAGATGGGTTTTAATGCCAGCGAAATACTTGATGCCTTCAATGTGCTGGAGCTTCAATGCCAAACTTACGAACAAGCTGGACGGGTACATGAATTGAAGGCTTGGTTTTCGTTGTTTCGGTAAATAATATATTTTAGTCCTCAACAAGTTCCGAAGATTGCTATTCAAATCGGAAGGCTGCTCAACTTTCCCCTAAGTTTATATTCTGTCAACTTTCTAAATTTCCGCCACTCTTTTTTCTACCAGTTCCTTAATATCTTTGATTCCTATGGCCATCGATTCCAAATCTTCGGTGGAGGGTGTTCGGTAACCAAAACCTTCGAGCGAACAGATAGCTTCAAATTTACCAGCCAGAATAGCCGTTTTTTTCATCGATTCAGTCAGTTCTGAGTCAAATGTCAAGGCTTCTTTGTAGAGCGCTATCGGCATATGGTGCGTTGCATTCCAATCATAGCGTGCCATTAATGAAACAAAGTATTTTTCGAGGCAAATAACTGCCAGGTTGTAGCGTAAATCATTGTCGAAGCGCGAGTTTTTATTGTCTAAACTACTGCGCAAAGTGGAATAAAAACCATTTGCATATTGCAAGCAACTAATGGCATGCTTACGCATATCTTCGTCGGGTATTATTATTGGTGCTGACATATCTTTTTTATTTACTATTGATTCATTTACTATTTACTATTCTCGTTCTCATAAACAAGATAACCGCAAATTAAGAGTACTCCCGATAGCTATCGCGTTCTATTCTTAGTTCCTTTTGTTTTAGTCAATTATTATTCCTGTATTTTCAGGACTGAGAAGCTATTCAATAATCGCGCTCAATAACTTTGCTGATTTTTTTATTGATGTAAATATCTGTGTATAGGGCATATAATTCCTCTTTGGTCAATGCGCGCTTGAGTTGTTCGGCTTTTTCTTTTACTTTGTCAAGTAAAAATTCACAGTTTATATCAGTAACTGGCAAGTTTACTTCCATCAAATAATGTAGTAAAGTAGATTTTCCGCTGTGTTTGCCAATCAAGAATTCTTGTTCCTCTCTACCCACACTTGCTGCCGAAATGAGCTGATAAGTATTGCGGTTTTTGAGCAGACAACTGGTGTGAATTCCGCTTTCGTGTGTCAATACCAATTCACCCGTAATGGGTTTGCTTGCACTTATTGGTCGGTTGGAAACTTTGGCAACGTAAGCACTTAGCTCCGCAAAACCTTCAGTTAACAATGTGCTCGATATGCCAGCACTCAGTTCCAATGCCATTGCCACTTCTTCCATGGGAGCGTTTCCTGCCCGTTCGCCCAGTCCGTTTACGGTTGTGCTCAAGCAATTGGCACCTGCCATAAATGCCGCAAGCGTATTGGCAGTAGCCATTCCCAAATCATTGTGTGCATGAATTTCCAACGGAATTTCTTTCTCCACACTGCGAATGGAACTAATCATTTCGAAAGTGCTGATAGGATTCAAAGTTCCCACCGTATCGGCCAATCTTACCCGTGAAGCCCCGAAAGCACTAGCAGCGCAAACAAATTTTTGCAGAAAAGCTTTGTCGGCACGGGACGCATCCTGTGCGCCAATGGTTACATAATCGAACATCGGCAAAGCAAAATCAATCAATTCCTCTAACTGCGTCATAACCCATTCTGCGTCTTTTCCCATTGCTTTCATCAAAATATCCGACATGGGAAACGAAATATGAACGCCATCGGTACACGCCATTTTAGCACAACGAATATCGTGTTTTGTGGCACGGCACCAAGCAAGTGTTTTGAAACCAAAACCCATAGAACAAAGTGTACGGATGTCCTGAATTTCTGTATCGCCCATAGCAGGTGTCCCAATTTCCAGTTCGGGAACGCCGGCAGCATCCAGCAAAGCAGCTATTCTTATTTTCTCAGAAAGAGAAAATACTACGCCCGGTGATTGCTCGCCGTCGCGGAGAGTGGTGTCTATAAAGTATGGTTCCATTTACTATTTTGTCATTTACAATTTACTATTATAAGACCTGATTTACTATCTTGTTATTTACAAGTAAAGAACGAAATAGTAAATTGTAAATGACAAAATAGTAAATACTTTTAGTCTGCTATCGAATAATTTTCGCACAGTTCGTTGTTTTCCAGCGAGTCGAAAATTTCATCGATAATGGCCTCGGATTCTACTCCGCCGTACCAGTAATTGTTGGGATGAATAACCATCACCGGACTTTGCGAGCATACGTTGAGGCAAGCTGTACAGCTCACGGTCACGTCCAAACCGCGGTCGGCAGCTTCATCGGTTAAGTACTGAAGCAAATCGGTAGCTCCTTTTTTGTTGCATGCACCTTGTGCATCTCCGGCAATTCTGAACGAATTGCAAACTAGAATGTGATAATCTGGCTTTTTCATTTTGAATGAACCCCCTGCCCCCTAAAGGGGGTTTTGGGGCGGTGGTTTTAAGAGTATTTGTAAAATATATTGACTAGTATAAAAACATAATTGACAGACTAACTTAGTTCCCCTTTAGGGGCTAGGGGTTCTTGTGTGGTTAGGTTGCTTTAGCTACATCCTTGCGCATTCCCCTTACAGCTACTCCCGCATTTGAAAGCGTCAGGTTTGGCAATGGAGCGAATCACTTTGTCGTTGTAAACACCTTCCAATCCTTCGTCGATAAGTCCGGTCATTTCCACTACGTGAATGCCGCAACCTTTGAGCATCGCTTTCGGATTTTCGCCTACGCCACTTATCAG
>JBAXAD010000353.1:0-2992 GCA_037142715.1 Paludibacter sp.
TTATTCTCGTGGTGATGTTAACGATTTGCTTAAAAAATAATTGATAAACAATAATTTATTTTCTTGCAATTATTTCAAATTATAATGCTAAACTACACATAAATGCACAGTCAATCAAATGTTTACAGAGTGGTAATGATTATTACCATATTGATATTAAGTTTTTCTTTACAAGCTCAAAGTGTAAAGGACCTAGAAACCCAGCGTAAACAAACCCTTCAGAAACTGGAAACGACCAGTAAAATTTTAAACGAAACCAAACAATCTCAACGAAGTACGTTGAATAAGCTTGTGATTATCAATAAAAATATCAAGGAACGAAAAGTTTTGATTAAAAATATAAGTACCGAAATTGGTCAATTGGATACTGAAATGCAAAAGTTGGGAGAGGAAAAAAACGTATTAGAGAGCAGGTTGAAATCCTTGAAGTCCGACTATGTGAAATTGGTTCAGGAAGCTCATATCAATAGAAGTTTATATGCCAAAATCATGTTTGTATTGTCGGCAAATTCTTTCGACCAATCTTATCGCAGATTACGATATATGCAGGAATACACCGACTATAGAAAGCAGCAAGTACGTGAAATAGAAAAAGTAAAAGTACAAATAGTGGTTAAAAACGACAGTTTACAAAACCATAAAAGTACCAAAGTAGAGGTTGTAAAACAGAAACAGACCGAAGCTCAGAAGCTTACGAAGGATGAGAAAAATGAGAAAGTGGTACTTACTGATTTGCAGAAAAAAGAAAAGAAATTACGAGCCGATTTAAAAATTCAGCAAAAGAAGGCCAATGATCTGAATAATAAAATTGAGAGAATGATTGCCGAGGAAATTCGAAGGGCCGAAGCAAAACGTTTGGCTGCAGAAAAAAGTCGAATAGCTGCAGAAAACAAACGAATCGCAGCTGAGAATAAGTTAATAGCTGCTCAAAATAAACGTAACGAAGCAGAAAACAAGGCAAAAGCAGCAGCAAGTGCAGCCGCGAAATCAGCTACTAAAACGAATGTCAAGGCGGAATCAATTCCTAAATCCGAACCTAAACCTGTTATTAAGGAGATTGCAGCAATAGCCGAAGTAAAACCTACCGCTGCATTGTCGGTCTCAGTTCTTACCAAAGAAGAAACCTTGCTTTCGGGTGATTTTCAGCGGAACATTGGCCGTTTGCCTTGGCCAACTTCCAATGGTTTTATTCGTGGGCATTTTGGAGTTCAACCACATCCAGTTTTAAAATTTGTAACTACCAATAATAAAGGGATTTACATTCAGACTCCTTCTGGAAGTTCTGCACGTGCTGTGTTCGAAGGTGTTGTTACACAGCGTTTTTCTATACCGGGAAGCAACAATGGAGTCATCATTAAACACGGGAATTATCGCACTGTTTATGCCAATCTGACGCAGGTTTTTGTAAAAGAGGGTGATCATGTAACAGCAAAACAGGCCATTGGTAAAATTTATACGGATGATGAAAATGACAACAAAACTGAATTGTACTTTCAGGTTTATAATGGCCGAAATGTCCAAAATCCCGAAAACTGGATTTCGAGATAGAAAGAACACCTAGCCCCTAAAGGGGATTATGCAAGTTTTTTCGACTTATATTTAAACTTATTAAAATAAACAATTTAAACTTAATCTTCTCCACGATAACTAACGGGATAGGTATTAGGGGAATATAGAATCAATACTAACTTAGTTCCCCTTTAGACGTGATAATTACCACTAATCTATTTTGGTATTTGCTTGTAATTGTGTACCTTTGTGCTTATTAATCAGCGTTTAATAATCACTCATATTTGATTCTTTTCGAATAAGTTTCATCAAATGTGTAATGTTTGTGTAACGCAAATGTGTAACGTAAGTATGAAATACATATCAATTATCCCTTACAAAAGCACCATTTTAAAGAATGGTAGCCATCCGATTGTACTAAGAATTACCAAAGATCGGGTTAGAAAATACATTAGTTTAAATCTCTCCGTTACCCTGGACCAGTGGAATGACGAATTTGCTCAATTCAAAAAAGACAAACGCATCAATCCTGATCACGAGAAAAATAATGCATTTATCAATAGTCAACTATTAAAAGCCCAAGATGTTATTGATGATTTTGACCGCAATAAAATCGACTGGACTTTGAACCAGTTCGAAGAAGCATTCCTTCATCGCTCAAAGAAAGGCAAAGTTAAGCCTTTTTTTGAGAATCACATACAATCTTTGAAAAATACTGGGCACAATGGTAATGCAAGATGCTATGAAAGCACCTTGGTCATGCTCGATATTTATGACAAGAAGTTCGACAAAAGATTATTTTCTGAAATTGATATTGTATATGTTCGGGCATTCGATGTCTTTCTTCAAACGCCAAGAGAATCAATATGCAAAAGTAGAAGCGGCAACACTCGACTAGTACAACGCAAAGGTTGTTGTGGCAACAGTCGCAAATACTACATGAAGGGATTGAGGGCAATTCTCAATATGGCAATAGAAGCCAAGGAAGCAAGTCGAGCCACCTATCCATTTGGAAAGGGAGGATTTGAAGTAGCCAAATTGGAAGAGGAAACAGATAAAAGATATTTGCCATCCGAGTACCTTGAGAAAGTAAAATCAAACACTCCGTTAAAAGAAACTTCACTTTACGCACGTTTATTGTTTTTATTTTCATACTTTTGTTATGGAATGAGTTTTGTGGATATGGCGCATCTTACAGCCGACAATATTAAAAGGCTTGAAAATGGTCAATATATCGTTTACAAACGCCAAAAAACCAAATACAGTAAAAAATCCAAGTCCATTAATATCAAGTTGACAGATGAGTTAATGGCTATCATTGATGAACTTTGTACCATAAAAACACCGATTGAAGGATATTTACTGCCAATCGTAACCAAAGAAGGGTTCACAGGTGAAAGACTATTCAAGCATATAATAAACCGACTAGTCAAACTAAACGAATACTTAGGCGAAATGGCCCAAGAACTTGGCATTGATGATA
>JBAXAD010000354.1:0-2983 GCA_037142715.1 Paludibacter sp.
GTACTATGATTTTTACCCGAAAAAAGAGTCGTATATCCGGCAGTTCGTAACATATCGCCCAATGAAATGGAATTGACAATTGCCGCAGGATTCTCACTCATACCACACTGTTGAGCATAAAGTCCTGTCAGCAAACACGCCCGTGATGGAAAGCTTTTTGCGGTATTATGAAATTGGGTAAATCGCACACCATAATTTGCCAAACTATCCAAATGGGGCGTTTCAATTTCACTACCGTAACAACCCAGTTGAGAATAACCCAAGTCATCACACAAAATTAGAATGATGTTTGGTTTTTCCGTCGTTCCATTCTGCTTATTTTCAGCCATTAAAGCCACATTCGAAATTGGCAATAATGACATGGTGACAGTCAATGATTTAATGGATTTTTGATTCATTTAAAAATTATTCTGTTTGGATAGATGATGTTGTCTGATTTTACTCAATGTTATGTGTCAAAGCGATTGGTATTTATTTCCGTTCCACTTCGATAATATGAAAAATATAATCCTTTTTACCTGTGTTAATAAGCGCAATATCAGAACCTCTTGGTCCTTTCTTTTTCATAACTGCATCTGTCACAGTTACCGTATCTTCGTGCCAGATATTTGTGCCTTTACCAATGAATTTTTTAGCTATTTTCAATGTTTTTCCTCCAGCATCATAGCAGAAACTCCATGACCCTTTGTTGCTGTCCAGCCAAACAATACTAAAAGTTAGCGTTTTTGCCGGTGTTGCTTTGAAAAATTCATCGTCAAATTTAAAAAACAATGCATCTTTTCCTGTAGCGTGTTCAAAACCACGTGCCGAAAGTCCATAAGGTTTGCCTTTTGGTCCAACGTGCCACCATCCCACACTGGTTTCTACTTTGTCAATTGGGTGTAAATACATGTTGTAATCATCATCTTCACAATTCCAACCCACATCGTTGTAACCTTTTCTATTGCGACTTGCCAATGATCCGGCCAATGTTTTTTCCAAATCTTCCACAATGGCTCCATGACTAGCAAATGCTGCACAGATTTTCTGAACTCTATCGGTATTTTTTTTCGATGCTTCACCATATTTATCTTCAGGGAAACGAATTTTATCATCCGCATTTAGTTGATCTCGCAACGCACAAAAGGCAACCGGTGAGCGATCAGGGTATTTGTATCCGGCATATTTATCAAAAATATCCAGAGCCTTGTTCAGTTTTGGAGTCTCTAACACATTTTCGGGAATATTCCAAATATCCAAACCAGCATCCAACGCAGACAGCGCACTCCAGTATAAATTTTGTAGCGAATCTTTTACAAACCATTTATGACTCCACATGGTTTCCCCTTCGCCGCGACTAAAAACGGGACGATGCAAGATGTTTTTATCTGTATCCCAGGGTTTAAAAACGCTGTTTTTTTCTTTGGTGCCATTCATACCATAGAAATGCGATGCGACTCCTTTTTTATTCACAAAACCAGGATATTCTTTCGCTCCCCATTCCATATCTTCGGTATGAATCAACAATGGTATTTCCGGCAGTCCATTACTTTTATTGGAGAAGGCATTAATCGTGAATCTGCGAATGTATTCCGTATAAGCAGGCCATACTACTTTTTTATCAATGGCATATTTTGGATCTACCGGATCACCTTTGTAGCAATATCCATCACCAGTAGAACCTTCCACAACTTGATGAAATAGAATGTATTTAAACAAACTATCTGGTAAACTTCGGAGGTGGTTGGCTACCTGCGTAATAATCCGTTCAGAATAAAACTTGTATTTAGGATCTAACGGATAAGCATTGTAGGAGAAATTTTTGTCCGTTTTGGTAGTATTTATCTCCACCTTGGGCACGCCATTCTCATACAACCAATCAGGTTCAGTTGGATTCAACCATATCAAAGTAAAGACGTACTTTTTGTGCGCAGCGGCTTTTTTAATAACATTATCTATAATATCCCAGTTAACAACTCCTTCTTTGGGTTCTAACTCATTCCAACCCACTACAATGGGTATTCCACGCATGTTGGGATAGGTTTCGCTGGGTTCAATTTTGCCATTCCAGGTATTGGGTGTGCCACCCCAGGAGTACCAACACCAAACCCCACAGGCTTCTTTGGGGAAAAATCCCGGAATGCGGTCGTTGCTTTTTTGAGAAAATACTATGCTTACTAAAAGCGTGAAAGCAATTATTAATGTGTTCTTTTTCATATTATTTATTCCTTGATAATTTTATTTACAATTATACCATTATCCAACGAAATCTTTAAAAAGTACATTCCTTTCTGAACTGAACTTACATCAACACTGTTTTGGGGATGAATTGTTTTCATGATTAGTTTTCCACTCAAATCGCATAGCTCTACACTTTTAATTTCATGACTGCTTTTTAAGTTGATAATCGATTTTGTTGGATTTGGATAGAGTTGCACATCATTGGCATTAGAAAAGTTGCTAGTCAGTATAGCTGTTTGCGTACCTTTTCGTTGAATTTTTATTATGCGTGTCATATTTTGTTCCATCGAAAATGCCAATTTCCAACCTTTAGTACTTTTCGTAACCGTAATTTGGGTATTTGATACTATTTCACTAAAAGCCGGATTGTTTGTCAATCCAAGCCCGGTGGAATCCACTTCAATTTCAACCGTAGGAGGTGGATTAGGACCCCAGACTGTTACATAAACCGTATCGCCACGTCCAAATCGCTGCAGCTCCACTAGGTTTGAAGTGGTAGTTGCATAAGTGACAGGCTCCCAACCCGCAAGACGAACGGCCTCGCTGGCGGGAATGTAATTGGTCCACAACACCTGATGCTCTGGCACATTAATCAATCCATTGCACGCTGAGTAAGCCGTGGGATCATAGTTAGGATGAGTGGTCGAGTAGAAATAGGGAGGGTCGGGACAACAGGCAAAACCGAAGGCAGTGGCATCCGCCAAGGCTCTTTTAATAGTTGCCAACCGGTCGAAGCCGACGAGGGACGCAGGAGGCCCCCAAG
>JBAXAD010000355.1:0-2971 GCA_037142715.1 Paludibacter sp.
GATAAAAACAAGGCTGCGTGTTTCATATTGAATTAACTTTGCATGACGTACTATATTTATAAAATTCAAACAAACAAATTTATTACAAAAATGAGACGAATTCTTTTTTTATCCTGCCTAATCTTTCTATCAATTATTTCGTTTGCACAAACAACTCAGCCAGTGAATGAAGTAGTTTTTTTTCGAACTGTAAATTTCCCCATTTACAACAATGATGGACAACTTATTTCTAATACTGAATACGTTGAACCTGTTATAGAAAATAACTATCCTGCAAATTTAAAGAAGTTATCTAAATCCAGTATTACCCTAACCGTAAATATTACTTCAGGAGGATTAAGGGCTGCATTAAGTTCTGCTGAATTGAAATCAATCACAAATCTTATCATCAAAGGAAGTATCGATGCCCGGGATTTTAAAACCATGCGCGATAGTATGACTGTACTTTCCGATGTTGACTTTAGCGAAACATCCATTTTGCAATACTATGGCAATAAAGGAACCAATGACACCATTACCACTTTGTATCCAGCCAATGAAATACCAGTATATGCCTTTGGAAGTAAAAGTTATGCAAACGGAAACCGTAAATTACTATCCTTGAAGATGTCGTATACTACCAACTCGATTGGAAATTATGCATTTCAAAATTGTTCGGTACTGCCTGCAATGAATATTGCATCTTCTGTAATTTCAATAGGAAATTATGCTTTTGGTAATTGTTCCGGATTTACATCGTTTTATATTCCTGCAGCAGTTACTCATATTGGAAATTCTGCTTTTATAGGTACATATACTACAATCAAAGTTGACCCCGCAAATACTGCATTTTCGGATACAAATGGTATACTATTTAACAAAAACCAATCAACATTGATAAAATACCCATCAAATTATGGTGGATCATATATCATTCCAAATACAGTTGATTCTATTAGTAGTCTTGCTTTTTTTGCTTGTCGCACTTTGACTGAAGTAACCATCCCATCATCTGTTACGTATCTTGGAACTCAGGCATTCTCATATTGTAATGTATTGACAAGTGTTTATATTCCGACTTCGGTAATATCAATGGGAGCATTCGTATTTATGAGTAGTAGTTGTCCGATGACAGTGGATAACAATAATCCAAACTTTTCAAGTGCGGATGGGGTATTGTTTGATAAATTGAAAACCAAATTAATACAATGTCCTACTTCTAAAGCTGGATTGTATGATATTCCCGTATCTGTGGGCACGCTTGGAAGTTTAGCTTTTCAAGATTGTTCAAGTCTAACATCAGTTACAATTCCTTCTTCAATTACATACATTTCTGGTTCAATGTTTAGTAATTGTACAGGGCTTACTTTAATGTCAATTCCAGCTTCAGTAACAACAATAGGAAGTTCAGCTTTTTACAATTGTAGTAGTTTATCAACTTTGTATGCTTTGCCGATTACGCCCATTGTTTTATCTTCCACATCCAATGTATTTTATAATGTCAATAAAACTACATGTACACTTTATGTTCCTATAGGTTCAAAAATAAACTATCAATCGGCCACTTTGTGGAAAGATTTTCAGAATATTGTAGAAATAACTTCAACACCGGGGGAAGTTACAAAAACAGTAAACGTGTTAAATGCTGGTACACTTGCAACATTAATATCGGCAGGAGACAGGATGATATTAACCAACCTTTCTGTTACAGGAAGTATTGACGCACGTGATTTCAGAGCTTTACGCGATTTAATTCCTAATCTTACGGATTTGGATTTAACTGACGCAACAATAGTAGCTTATACAGGCACTCAGGGCACTGATCCAACATTAGGTACAGCCAGTGGAACCTATTTGGAAAATTCGATTCCTCAACATGCATTTGATATTGGAAGTCCTTATGTTGGAAATAAAATTTTGAAAAATGTAAAACTTCCACTCTCAACAACTACTATTTCCACTAAAGCATTTGTGTCATGTTACGCATTAAAAAACATCTCTGTTCCTAATACAGTTAGTTCAATTGGCACTGCTGCTTTTAAAAGTTGTAATGCATTAGAAAGTTTCAAAATACCTGACTCGATGACTACAATAAGCGATCTATGTTTCTGTGGTTCTGGATTAAAAAAAGTAATTATACCACAAGGTATAACTTCAATTGGTGATCAAGCATTTTCAGTCTGCGACAGTTTGACATTGATTAGTATTCCAAATTCTGATGTCTCAATTCCAAGTATGTGTTTTTCTTTTTGTCCAAGTTTAGCTTCAGTCTATGTTTACAATTCAACTCCACTAGCCTTTGCTTATTCTCCGTTCTCATTATCTGATATAGCTCATTGCACTTTGTATGTGCCTATTGGCACAAAATCATTGTACCAAGATACTTATGTATGGAAAAATTTCCAAAATATCATTGAAATGACAACAGTCGTTCCTTCATTATTAGATGCAAAAGTAAGTCTATATCCAAATCCAGTCAACTCATCCTTTCAAATTAAAGGCATTGAAGGTACATATACGATTAATCTTTCAGATTTAAACGGTAAAAACTTGTTTATAAAACAAATTAACGGCAACGATAATATTTCAGTAACTGATTTAGCAAAAGGAATATATATTATCAAAGTTACTACAAAAGAAGGTGCTATTAGTATGAAAATCCAAAAGAATTAATCTTCCAACATGCGGATAAATTCCTCGTCTAACCCGATATATAATCAATTAGATGATTAAAAGTCGGGCATTTCATTGTTAGGATGGTAAATAAAGTAAACTGTTGAAATATTACAGAATTCATACTCGATGATTTTAGAGACCTCGGTTAGTCGTAGCGTGTTTTTCTTGTTGTTCGGCAAAGGTTTCACCTTCGCTGCAGATAAAAACAAGGCTTGCTTTGCATATTCAAATATAATCTGGACATCGGAAGCTTTCTGCCGATAAGCTATCTAAATGGTCTTGCAATTTTTTATGTCATTTTTTAATTTTATTACCC
>JBAXAD010000356.1:0-2965 GCA_037142715.1 Paludibacter sp.
GATGATATGCCTCGACTTAACATACTACAATGCGTCAAACCGTAAACCCCGATAGCTATCGGGGCGGTTGGACGCTGCTATCCATCAACGCGTCAAACCGTAAAAAAACGGTTGGACGCTACTATACAAACAAAACAATAACATACAAAACAAAACAATGATTACAGGTGATGTAAAGAATAAGATTGATGGTATTTGGAATACTTTTTTTAGTGCGGGAATAACTTCTCCGCTCACGGTGTTGGAACAAATGACGTATTTGCTGTTTATAAAACTGCTGGACGACAGTCAACTAAAAAAGGAAGCCAATGCCAAAATGTTTGGGGTGGAGGTGAAGGATGCGGTATTTAAAACCGGCGATTGGTTGAACCCCGAAACCAACAAGGAAGTGCCCTACAATGATTTGCGCTGGAGTGTGTTCAAGAATTTTGATACCAGTTCCATGTTGTCCACCGTGCGCAACGATGTGTTTGTGTTTATCCAAAACATAAGTACCGGCAAAGACAGTTCGTACAGCAAGTTCATGAAAGACACCATCTTTATGATTCCAAACGAGCGGACTTTTGCACGCATTGTGGACGGCATCAACGACCTGGATTTGAACGACAAAGATGCCATGGGCGATGTATATGAATACATTTTGGGCAAAATGGCGGCCAGTGGTACCAACGGACAATTCCGCACACCACGCCACATTATCCGCATGATGGTGCAACTGCTCAAACCCACATTAAAGGACAAAATATGTGACCCTGCCATGGGTTCGGCTGGTTTTATTGTGGAATCGGCACGCTATACCACCGAACATTTCCACTCCGAAATGCTGAAAAAAGAACACGGCGAACATTACCGCAATACCATGTTTTACGGCTTTGATACCGACCAAACCATGCTCCGCATTGGGGCAATGAACATGATGTTGCACGGTGTGGAAAACCCGAATATCGACTGGCGCGATAGCCTGTCTGACGATAACACCGACACGGAAAAATATACCAAAGTGTTTGCCAATCCGCCCTTTACAGGAAGTTTGGATTACGATGCGGTGGATAAAAGTTTGCTGACCATAGCCAAAACCAAAAAGACCGAATTGCTCTTTATCAGTCTGTTTATCAGAATACTGAAACTGGGTGGAAGGTGCGCCTGCATTGTTCCCGATGGGGTGCTGTTTGGTGGAAGTAACGCCCCCAAAGCCATACGACAAGAACTGATTGACAACCAACGACTGGAAGCAGTTATTTCTATGCCAAGCGGTGTGTTTAAACCTTACGCGGGAGTTTCCACCGCCATTTTGATATTTACCAAAACCAATGCCGGTGGAACGGACAAAGTGTGGTTTTATGATATGAAAGCGGATGGACTATCACTGGACGACAAGCGCAACGAGATAGCCGACAACGACATACCCGACATCTTGGCACGGTTTGCCAACCTGGAAGCCGAAGCTGATCGGACACCGCAAGAGCAATCGTTCCTGATACCAAAATCGGAAATAGTGGAAAACGATTACGACTTATCGATAAACAAATACAAAAAAGTGGACCGTGTGGTGGTGGAGTACGAAAAACCCGAAACGGTGCTGGCACGCATCAAAAGTTTGCAGACTTTAATTGACTTGGCGATAACGAAATATGAAACATTCATCTAATAATTCCAATTGAAATGATAGATAAAAAAGGTTGGGAGAAAAAGAGATTTGATGAGGTCTTTGATTTGCAAATGGGTAAAACACCAAGTCGAAATAATAATTTATATTGGACAGATGGTCAGTCAAAATGGATTTCAATTGCAGATTTAAAAAATCAGAAATACATTACATCAACAAAAGAATGCATAACAGACTTAGCAGTATTAGAATCAGGGATAAAAAAAATTCCAACTGATACAGTGATAATGAGTTTTAAACTTTCAATTGGTAAAACATCAATAACAACTGAAGATATATATTCAAATGAAGCAATAATGGCATTTCATGTAAGAAATGGTTTTGAAATAATACCTGAGTATTTATTTCATTACTTAAACTCTTATGATTGGGGTACTATGAATAGAGCAGTCATGGGGAGTACTTTAAATAAAGCTACGATTTCATCAAAAAAAATCAATCTTCCCCCACTTCCAATTCAACAACAAATAGTTTCCGAATTAGATACATTGAGCGATATTATCAGCAAGAAGAAACAACAACTTGCCGACTTAGATATATTGGCACAAGCTACTTTTTATGATATGTTTGGAGACCCTGTGAGTAATGAAAAGGGATGGGATTTCAAAACGATTGAACAAATTGTAATAAAAGATAGGCATTCAATTAAAAGGGGTCCATTTGGTGGTGCATTAAAAAAAGAAATTTTCGTAGAATCAGGTTATCTTGTTTATGAGCAATATCACGCACTAAATAACGACTTCACGTTTGCTAGATATTTTATTAAAGAAAGCGATTTTCAAAATCTAAAGGCTTTTGAAGTTCATAGTGGTGATATTATTGTAAGTTGTTCAGGTGTTTATCTTGGAAAATTAGCAATAGTCCCCAAAGATTCTGTAAAGGGTATTATTAATCAAGCATTATTAAAAATTACTCTTGATAATAGAATAATGGATAACCGTTTCTTTGTTTTTGTATTTTCAAATGAAAATTTTAAAAGAAGATATTACGGAAATACAATTGGGTCAGGAATTCCTAATTTTCCACCTATGAGTGATTTTAAAAAGTTCAAGTTTATTTGTCCTTCAATTCAACTTCAAAATCAATTTTCAGAAAGAATAGATTCAATAGAGGAACAAAAATCCCTCATCAACAAGTCGCTAGCTGATGTTCAGCATCTTTTTGATTATACAATGGATAGGTATTTTAATTGAGCGGCTATGACCCCCTGCCCCCTAATGGGGGTTCTAAGACGCAGTATTTTAAGGATAACATAGAAACTTGGTCTTAAGCCCCCAGTAGGGGGTTTGGGGGTCATAA
>JBAXAD010000357.1:0-2942 GCA_037142715.1 Paludibacter sp.
GAAAGGATCACGATGATATTGGGTTTCGGGGTCTGGGCCTCAAGGTTTAAACCAAAGAGGAGCGCAGAAACAACCGTGAGAATTCTTCGCATTTTGGTTTTCGAGCCACGCACACATATCGCCCATGCAGTATCAGCCAATGATGCGCTTTGGGAATCAGTTCGGGTGGAATATGTTTTATCAATGCAAGTTCCGTTTGCAATGGATTCTTCGAATTGGTGGTCAATCCCAATCGTTCCGAAACTCGAAATACATGCGTATCTACAGCCATGGCAGGTTTGTCGAATATCACAGAAGCAATCACATTCGCCGTTTTGCGTCCAACGCCTGGCAAAGTTTGGAGCTTGTCCACATCGTCGGGCATCACACTTCCAAAGTCCGAAACCAGTTTTTGCGCCATACCCACCAAATGTTTCGCTTTATTATTGGGATAAGAAATGCTGCGAATGTATTCAAAAATAACCTCGTGGTTACTTGCCGCCATCACTTCAGGTGTTGGAAAATCGGCCAGCAATCGTGGCGTAATCATGTTCACCCGCTTGTCCGTACATTGTGCCGAAAGAATCACTGCTACTAACAATCCAAAAGGGTCGTTGTACTGCAATTCCGTTACTGCTATGGGCACATTATCTGTAAACCAATCAATAATGTGTTTGTATCGTTGTTTTGTTGTCATATTGGGATGACAGAATTCCTATTCTGTCGTATATTTATTAATATTAAAATCAAAATTCGAAGTATTTTCTAATCCGTTTTTTATCCGCTAAATTTGCGTAAATCTGCGTTCTATTCTTATGTTTAGTTTTAAATAAACTGCGTCTTAAATCCCATTTAGTGGTTGGGGGTCATCTTTTGTGCAAATTTAATATCAAAAGATGTAATTCACGCCTTCCTTTTTATTATTTTTGCAAATTAAATAGATAAAGCGCATTTCCTATATCCGTAAGCAAAAATAAATGGCACCAAAGAAACCGATTAAAACCATTTCCACTCCAAAACCCGAATACAAAGCGGAACCCAAAACACAACAAAAAACTGAGAAAAAAGTTTCAGATCCCAACGAACCTAGTTCATGGAAGAAATTTAAACTTTTCATTACAGACGAGCGTACACGCATTGTATTGGCAATTATCGTGGCACTTGGGGTTTTGTTTCTCTTTGTTTCGTTTGTGTCCTATTTCTTTACTGGTGCTGCCGACCAAAGTAAAATGGACCTTTCGTGGCGAGAAATGCAACAAATGCGCACCGATATTCACAATTGGGCTTCGGTGTCAGGCGCAATTTTGGCCGAAACTTTTATCAATAAATGGTTTGGTATTTCTTCTTTCGCAATATTGTATTTCGGTATTGTTTTGTCGTTGCGTTTAATTAAAGTGAAATTCACAACGCTGTGGGAAGCATTCTTTCATTCCAGTTTTTGGTTGGTTTGGGTATCAGTTTTGCTTGGATTTATTGTTTCGCCATTTTATGAATACTATACTTTCAACTTTTCGTTTGGCGGTAAACATGGTGATGAAGTGAGCAAATGGCTTGTTTCTTATGTCGGTTTTCCAGGTACAATTATGTTGTTAATAGGTACCCTTTTGGTATATTCCATTGTTTCGTCCAAAGCCACCATTCCATTTTTAAAAGGACTTTTTACCAAGAAAGTAAAGGCTGAAAAAGTTGTAGCTGAAGAACCAATCATTTATGACGAAGATGATGATGAATACGATGAAGCTACAGTGGCGGTTGGTACCGAAATAATTCCCGAAGACTGGATTGTGAAGGGTGCGGAGCAAGATGAAGAATTGATTATTGAAACAGAACCAATTACTAGTGATGTGGATGACGTTCCGTTTGAAATTCAACAACCCGTAGACCCAGAAGTAATTAAAGCTGTTGAAGTTGAAGACTCAGGAATCACTGATGTCGACAATGAAGATCCCTATTATAATGTAGCTAAATTGGGTAAGTACGACCCAACACTGGATTTATCTCATTACAATTATCCAACGCTCGATTTGCTGAAAGTGTATGGTACGGATAATGATACTCAAATTGACATGGTGGAGCAAAAAGCAAATAAGAATCGCATTATCACCACTTTGCAGAATTACGGTATTGAAATTGACACCATCAAAGCAACAGTTGGTCCCACCATTACGCTTTACGAAATTGTACCAAAAGCAGGTGTGCGTATTTCCAAAATTCGTAACTTGGAATATGACATCATGCTCAGTTTGGCGGCTACCGGCATTCGTATTATTGCTCCAATTCCGGGCAAGGGAACGATAGGTATTGAGGTCCCAAACATTGACCCACAAGTGGTTTCGATGCATTCAATTATCGCTTCTAAAAAATTCCAGGAGTCCAAATTTGAACTTCCTGTGGCATTTGGACGAACCATTACCAATGAGATATTCATGGTTGACTTGGCCAAAATGCCTCACTTGTTGGTGGCGGGTGCTACTGGTCAAGGTAAATCGGTGGGACTGAATGCCATTATTACGTCATTGCTTTACAAAAAACATCCAGCTGAGTTGAAATTGGTGTTGGTGGATCCTAAAAAGGTGGAATTCAACATTTATAGCGACATTGACAAACATTTCCTTGCCAAATTGCCCGACGGCGAAGATGCCATTATTACCGATACGAGCAAAGTGGTAGAAACGCTCAATTCACTTTGTGTGGAAATGGACGACCGCTACAACTTGCTGAAAAAAGCACATGTTCGGAACATCAAGGAATACAACGAAAAGTTCACCAACCGTCATTTGAATCCCGACAAAGGTCACCGTTTCTTGCCATACATTGTGGTGATTGTGGACGAGTTTGGCGATTTGATTATGACTGCTGGTAAAGAGGTAGAAATGCCGATTGCACGTATAGCTCAGTTGGCGCGTGCCGTGGGACTGCACATGATTATTGCCACACAACGCCCGTCCGTGAACATTATTACC
>JBAXAD010000358.1:0-2927 GCA_037142715.1 Paludibacter sp.
AACCCCTAGCCCCTAAAGGGGAATTGAAGTTAGCTTCGTCAATTACATTATTTTCTATGTTATTCATTTCAAATGAGTTTAAAGAATCAATACTAATCTAGTTCCCCTTTAGGGGCTAGGGGTCTATACTTTAAACCGCCTAGCATCAATATCATATTTCTTAATTCTAATGCCCATCATTCTTTCCGTAATTCCCAATTGGTCAGCAGCTTTGGCACTATTTCCTTTACTTGCAATAAGCGCATCCATAATAATTTGTTTCTCCATTTTGTCCAAAATAATATCCAACGTACCACTTTGCATGGTCTCGGTAGAAGCAGCTGTTTGCAACGACGCAGGCAGATTATTAGTCCTAATCACTTGGTCGGTACTCAAAATACAAGCCCGCTCAATGCAATTTTCCAGCTCCCGGATATTCCCCGGCCAGTGGTAAACCATCAAGGTATCAATCACCGAAGCCGTTATGCGCTTGATGTCTTTATTATGTCGCTTATTGAATTTATCAATAAAAAAATCGGCCAAAACAGGAATATCATTTATACGCTCGCGCAATGACGGTATGTACACCGGAAAAACATTGATACGATAATACAAATCCTCCCTAAATTTGTCATTGGCAATCAAATCTTCCAAATTGCGGTTGGTAGCACACAATATTCGTACATCCACCTTGATGGGTTTTGTGCTACCCACGCGTTCAATCTCGCGCTCTTGCAACACGCGCAAAAGTTTCACTTGTGTAGAAGTTGGAATATCACCAAACTCATCCAAAAATATAGTACCACCATTTGCAGCTTCAAATCGTCCAATGCGAGTGTTGGAAGCACCAGTAAAAGAGCCTTTTTCATGACCAAAAAGCTCACTTTCAATCAAACTTTCGGGCAATGCAGCACAGTTGACTTTGATAAATGGTTTATTTTTCCTGAGGCTGCTATAATGAATCGCATCCGCCACCAACTCCTTCCCTACTCCACTCTCACCACGAATCAACACAGTAGCATCGGTTGAAGCAACACTTTCTATCAGCGAAAAAACCTCATTCATCTTGCTCGAATTTCCCTTAATCTTGTCTGGATTAATTCTATTTCTAAGCTCACCTCTCAAACTCTTATTCTCGTTTTGCAATTGCTCCAATTCCTCTGCATATTCCTGCCTACGCCGCATGGTGCGCCCAACCATCGACCCCACAATTTTGAGTAAACGCATATCGTATTTAAACGACATTTCCCCTTGGTTTACTTTATGAAAACTCAATGTGCCAATAATCTGGTCTTTGTATCTAATTGGTGTACAAATAAACAAAACATCTTTGCCATCTATAGACGTTGGAGCATGCGTTAAATTGAGAAATTCTACCGATTCCGCAATTTTAGGAATCTGAATCGTTTCACCCGTCTGGATGACGCGTCCAATTATCCCAAAACCTATCTGATATACGGCTTGCTTCTTCTCTTTTTCGGTAATTCCATAAGTTCCTTCAATAACAATGTTAGAATTTTCTCGGTTTAGAATCGTCAAAATTATACGTTCGGCATTCAAATGCAAGGCTAAAATGCCCATTACTTCGTCCAAATTTATATCCTTATTACTTAATAAAGAACTCAATTCTAGTAAGAATTCTAATTCCTTAGCTCCATAACAATCCGGCTTATTGTACTTACATATTGATTCCATAATAAATTATTTACAAGCTATACGACATATTTTATGCTATATAACATACTTTTCGCTGCAAATATACTACTTTTTACAGCATTATGATATAATTGTTGACTCCTTTTACGTTAGCAACTTCACATTTAACTTGTAATGTGTAACAAACAATGAAAAAAGAATCAATTGAACACTGAATACTTATCAAAATGTTTTGATAAAATTCAAATAACAATTTTGGAACATACAGCTTATCTTTATTTTTTACGCTGAAGAAAAAATATCTACAGCTTAAACAGTCAAAATAAGTAAGCCATTTTTGGCAAAATACTGAAAGAGATGAACTTCGATTTGTGCTTTTCTTAAACTATTGTTGGAGATTCGCTGTAAAGCAAAAGCATCAATAAAAACGAATTTAAACAATATGACATATTGGCAACCTTGTTTTTTCATTTAATTAGAGCACAATTCCTTTCAAATAGAACAAATTATACATTTTTTTCTTCCAAACTATTTGTCTATTCAAATTCTTGCCTTATCTTTGCAGTCGAAATAAAAAAAGATATGATTTCTCAACGTATAAATAGTATTTTCGTACTCGTCGTGGTGCTTTTGGTCAATAATCAGAAGTGAGATGGTTGCGTTGTAAAATTTTATGTGAAATATAAAAGCAAATAGAAAACCTTTCTCACCATAACGGAGAAAGGTTTTTTTATTACCCCGTCCTCAAAGAGTGATAGGATTTTAGAATATATTTAATGAACTATTGAAAACAACAAGATATGAAAGCAGTTTTAAGAAGTTTAACCACCACATCGGGCCGTAGAATGGCTGGTGCACGTTCACTTTGGCGTGCCAATGGAATGACTGACCAACAAATGGGAAAACCCATCATCGCCATTGTCAATTCTTTTACACAATTTGTTCCCGGACATGTACATTTACATGATATTGGACAAAAAGTGAAAGCTGAAGTTGAAAAACTTGGTTGTTTTGCTGCCGAATTTAATACTATTGCCATCGACGATGGAATAGCCATGGGTCATGATGGAATGCTTTATTCATTGCCGTCGCGCGACTTAATAGCTGATAGTGTGGAATATATGCTAAATGCACACAAAGCTGATGCGATGGTTTGCATTAGTAATTGTGATAAAATTACGCCTGGTATGCTAATGGCTGCCATGCGATTGAATATCCCATGCGTTTTTGTTTCGGGTGGGCCAATGGAGGCTGGTGAATTGGACGGAAAACAGCTGGATTTAGTGGATGCC
>JBAXAD010000359.1:0-2905 GCA_037142715.1 Paludibacter sp.
CCAGCTGGCGGAGAATTAAGCAAGTTCTTTCTACATGTTTTTTTTGATAAAAAGGATAAAATATAACAAATCAATACTAACCTAGTTCTCCGCCAGCTGGCGGACTAGGGGTCATTAATAAATCAATACTAACTTAGTTCTCCGCCAGCTGGCGGACTAGGGGTTCTTATAATCAATGTTTTTATGAATAAAAAAAGTTTTCTACTAGTTATAGTTATATTCCTATCCATACTTGGAGGGTTGCTGTTGGGTAATTTACTTTCTGGACGTGCCAAAGGTTCAATTGGAAATGTATTTGGTCATCGAAGTGTGCATGGTAAAGTGGATGAATTGTTGTCAATTATTGATGGACAATATGTTGACACGGTTAATACCAAAGAAATGACGGAAGAAATGATGACCGATTTGGTTGCCAAACTTGATCCTCATTCGGTATATATTCCTGCTTCAGATTTGGAAAATGTCAACAGCCAGTTGGAAGGCAGTTTCAGTGGCATTGGCGTTCAGTTCAATATTCAGAATGATACCATAATGATAGTGGCGGTGGTTAGTGGCGGTCCTTCCGAAAAAGTTGGATTATTGGCTGGCGACCGTATCGTTAAAGTAAATGATTCGGTTTTTGTGGGTAAAAAGATTACCAACGAAAAAGTAATGAAAAAGCTGCGTGGCCCAGAGGGTTCTAAAGTGAAACTAGGGATTCGTCGACATGGCACTCGCGAAATGTTGTATTATACCATTTCTCGTGGAAATATTCCTGTAAATACGGTGGACATTGCTTATATGATTGAGCCTGGTGTTGGTTTTATTCGCGTAAGTAAATTTGCAGCCACTACTTATGCCGAATTTTTGAATGCCATTGGCGATTTGCGCAATAAGGGTGCAAAGAAATACATTGTCGATTTGCGCGAAAATAGTGGTGGATTTATGGATCAGGCGGTTAATATGGTGAATGAATTTTTGCCAGCCGGACGTATGATAGTATATTCAGTTGGAAAATCTTACCCACGCTCGGAAGCCAAATCGGATGGTAAAGGAAGTTGCATTAACCTTCCACTGGTGGTGTTGATTGATGAATTTTCAGCTTCAGCAAGTGAGATTTTCTCAGGTGCCATTCAGGACAATGACCGTGGTTTAATTATTGGTCGACGCTCTTTTGGTAAAGGATTAGTGCAGCAACAAATGCCTTTATCGGATGGTTCTGCCATTCGTCTCACCGTGGCACGTTATTATACGCCTTCGGGTCGTAGTATTCAAAAGCATTATGTACGTGGAAATTCCAAAGATTACGAAATGGACATGATGAATCGTTATACCCATGGAGAATTTGACAACAAAGATAGTATTCACATGCCCGATTCGCTTAAATTCAAGACCTTTGGTGGTCGTACTGTTTATGGCGGTGGCGGCATTATGCCCGATATTTTTGTAGCAAGAGATACAACCGAATTTACGCCTTACTTGAATAAAACCGTAAATTACGGTTACCTTTATCAATTTGCATTCCAATACTCAGATAGGAATCGGGCAAAGCTGAAAAGCATGAAAACATGGAAACTAATGGACGAGTATTTGGACAATCAAAATTTGTTGACTGATTTTGTTGCCTTTGCTAAAACCAAAGGTTTGGCTCCTAATCAAGCACAAATTAATATTTCCAAAAGGTTTCTATTATTACAACTCAAGGCGTATATAACCCGCAATTCGATGGGTGATTCAGGCTTTTATCCAATGCTTTACAAAGAAGATAAAACAGTTTTACGTGCTTTGGAACAATTGAAGAAGAAGTAGTTTCATTGACTTTCTTATTTGAAATTCAGCTTATTAAAATGATTGAAAAAACCTTTGAGCTCTCAGAATATACAGATACAACAGTGTTTTATGGTGTGAATCATGCTAATATTCATCTGTTGAAAAATCTGCATCCCAATCTGCGGCTGACAGTTCGAGGTCATTTGGTGAAAATATCTGGAAGTGAAGAGGAAGCCAATCGATTGATAGAAAATATTCAAAAGCTGGAACATTTTGCGCAGGTTAACAACGAATTGACCGAAGAAAATATCATTGAATTACTGAAGGGAATTGAGCCAGACGAAATAAAATTCATTCATCTAATTTTGCATGGTGTCAATGGCAAATCCATTATGGCCCGTACTGCCAATCAACAAAAGTTGGTCAAGGATTACGATACCAACGATTTGCTTTTCGCAGTTGGTCCTGCAGGTTCTGGTAAAACCTACACTGCCATTGCATTGGCCGTTCGTGCACTTAAGAACAAAGAAATCAAAAAGATTATCCTCTGTCGTCCTGCCGTAGAAGCTGGTGAGAAACTGGGCTTTTTGCCTGGCGACATGAAGGAGAAAATTGACCCGTACTTGCAACCACTTTATGATGCTTTGCAGGACATGATTACGCCTCTCAGACTGAAAGAATACATGGAAAATGGCACCATTCAAATAGCTCCATTGGCTTTTATGCGTGGACGAACCTTGAGTGATGCAGTGATAATTTTGGACGAAGCGCAAAATACCACCACCATGCAAATCAAAATGTTCCTAACACGCATGGGTCTGAATGCCAAAATGATAGTGACGGGCGATATTACTCAAATAGATTTACCTATTCAGCAAAAATCTGGCTTGATAGATGCATTGGAAGTCCTCAAAGGTGTAAAAGGAATATCAAAAGTAGAATTTGACGTAAGTGATATTGTGAGGCATAAATTGGTGCAACGGATAGTGGAGGCGTATGAAAAGAGAGCCGCACAACCACTGAATGGAGAAAAATAAAATAATTAATTCAAAAATTACAACTAAATAATATGAACGCACTCACCCAAACCGATTTCCATTTTGATGGACAAAAAAATGTGTATCACGGCAAAGTACGCGATGTGTACACAGTAAAA
>JBAXAD010000360.1:0-2905 GCA_037142715.1 Paludibacter sp.
AATCCATTCGGCCAATGATGAAGCCGAAAGTATTCGCATTGTGGACGAACTCTACAGACTGGCAGGAATTTACCAGACTTGCATTGTTTGTGTGTTGCACTTTGTTCCCAACGGGTTAAAGCTTCGTGGCCATTTAGGCTCGGAGCTTCAACGTAAATCTGCCGGTATTCTATCCATTGAAAAAGACGACCAACCCGGAGTGTCAGTCGTCAAAGTGCTCAAAGTGCGTGATGGCAGTCCGTTAGATGTACCGCTCATTCAGTTTGCGTGGGACAAAAAAGAAGAAATGCATATTTATTTGGGTGAAAAAACCAAAGAAGAAAAGGAAAAACGTAAAGAAAACGAGCTTACAGCTGCTGCCAAAACAATCTTCACACAAAAACGCTATTATACCTATCAAGAACTAACCGATAAACTGCAAGAATACCTGGACGTAAAAGAGCGCACCGCCAAAGGCTATATAAAATTCATGCGAGAAAATGACATTATCCTCAAAGACCCTTCAAAAGCAAATTATTTTGTCATTGGGCATGGGTAACTTTTTCAATATTTCATTACCCCGAAGGGGTTAAATGTGAGTAACCCCCGGTAAGTTTGCGCCACCGGGGGATGTCAATGCCCTCTCACAGCCCAACCCCGGCGGGGTTGAACAATGATTATAATACTTTGTCTACAATAATAATTTTAAACCACAAATCTCGATGTGCTATTTTTTTGAACGGACTAAGTTGATTGGGAAAAGGAGTAAGCGTAAATTTATTTGATTGCTGAAAAACAGTAAGTTACAGTACATTTATTTAAAAAAGGAGCAAGCTGATTGATAAGATATCTGGCTTTAGGAGGATTTGAGGTATAGTTATAGTATCGAAGTTGAAAAGTTTGAGCAGTTATTCTTTCAAAAAAATCTCCATCTGTAATATCGGCAGTCACTGCCAGACGATTTTTAAATCGTTCTGATTTCAACTATTACTTTGTAGTTGGTTTTAATAGTTTCTATGTGCAATTAATATCGTTAGATGATATAAATCGAACATGAAAACTGAAATCACTTTTTTTACCCATAATAAATTATTATTGTATTTTTGTGTGCGACATACCCCTTGAAAGGTGGTTTATCGCACATGTTTTGTCAAGTATCCTGTTTTGTTTACTTGACAAATTTAATTTGTCAGTTTCTATTTTTGACTTTTTAAGTGTGTATTTCGTCTAATTATTTATCTATTAAAAGAAAATACTTTCCTTATTTTGTTCTTTAATGGAAATTATTTTCCTTCCAGAGTATCATACACCTTTTTAGTGGAAAATATTTATTTTGAATCCGCAACTCTTAATGGAAAATATTTTCTAAAAAATACCTATTAATGGAAAATAATATCTATATTTGCAGTTCAACACTATTATAATGGAAAATATTTTACCAATGCACCTTCAGGAAGTAATTTTCAGTTCGCCCGAATCGAAAATTTCAAAGCAACTTACCAAATTACGGGAAGAAGGTAAAATCAAAAAGATTGCAGCTCGTATTTATACATCAAATTTAATTGAACCGGCTGAAGATATAATAAAGCGAAATCTCTTTATTATACTTGGTAGACTTTATCCTGGAGCGTTATTAAGTCATCGCTCTGCCTTCGAATTTCAACCCACAAAAGCAGGTCAAATATATTTAACCTACAGCTATACAAAAAATGTAAAACTTCCGGGTGTGACGCTTTGTTTCCTTGAGGGGAGCAAACCTATTAACGGTGATAATGCCATTTCAGGAGAACTATATGTTTCTCAGAAATCGAGAGCATTTCTGGAAAACTTACAAGCAACTAAAAAAGTTGGTTCAACTACCAAATGCTTGACTTTGCCGGAACTCGAAGAAAAACTAGAGCAAATCATTCGGGTAAATGGTGATGAAGAAATCAACAAGGTTAGGGACAACGCAAAGGAAATAGCGGAAAAACTCAATATGCAAAAAGAGTTTGAACAGCTGAATAAAATGATAAGTGCATTGCTTTCTACTCATACTTCAAAAATCCTTTCATCGCCCATTGCGATTGCACGGGCTTTTGGATTTCCATACGACCCAATCAGACTAAATCTGTTTAAAACTATTTTTCAGGAATTACAGCAACAGGAATTTAAAAACAGACCGGAAACAAACATTACCCCTAAGTCGTTCCGTAATTTTGCTTTCTTTGAAAGTTATTTTTCCAACTACATAGAAGGTACTGTATTTGAGATAGATGAAGCAAAACAGATTATTGAAACAAACAAGCCATTAGCTGCCAGAAATCAAGATAGTCACGATGTGTTAGGCACTTATCAGCTTGTTTCAAACCGACAAGAAATGTCGGTCACACCACAAACACCAGAAGAGTTTTTACAAATTCTTTCTTATCGACATAGAATCTTGCTCAGTGCCAGAGAGGATAAAAATCCAGGTCAGTTCAAAGACAAGAATAACTTTGCAGGAAGCACATCTTTTGTTGATTTTAATTTGGTAAAAGGTACGTTGATTCAAGCCTTTGATTTCTATAAGGTATTGGAACACCCTTTTTCAAAAGCAACTTACATGATGTTTATTTTGAGCGAAGTTCATCCATTTTTAGATGGAAATGGTAGGCTGGCCAGAATTATGATGAATGCTGAATTGGTAAAAGGAGGGCAATCAAAAATTATCATTCCAACGGTTTTCAGAGATGATTATATCGGTACACTAAAGAAACTCACAAAGCAAGGTGATTGTTTCCCATACATTCGCATGTTACAAAGAGCACATGAATTCAGTGCTACCATTTATGGAGATGACATCAACGAAATGCAAGACTTTCTGACACAGTGCAATGCCTTTTTGGAACATACTGAAGGACTCCTCAAAATTATTCCAAGATAGAAATCACTTGGTTGCGTTCAA
>JBAXAD010000361.1:0-2893 GCA_037142715.1 Paludibacter sp.
TTATAAATAAAGATCAGAAAAAATCTTTCGGTGGAAAATGGAATGGATTAAAACCTGAATTGAGGAATCTTCGGTGGAACAATTAGAACATAAAAGAAATATTTAAATAAATCACAAAATGAAACACAAAATTATCATCGTCATTCTGTCTGTAATATCATCAGTCGCTGTCGCTCAGGAAAGTAAAAAAGATGACAAAGGGATGGACAAAATGTGGGGAAATGCAACAGTCACCAACGATGCTTTAAAAACCGGGCGTGCTAAACTTTTTGACGAAAGTAATTTTGGAATGTTCATTCATTGGGGACTTTTCTCAAATTTAGGAGGTGTATGGGAAGGGAAAACCTACTATGGTATAGGCGAATGGATTATGAATAATAACATGGCAAACATACCTGTGGAAAAGTATAAGACTATTGCAAAGACATTTAATCCAAAAGATTTTGATGCCAAAGCCATTGCAAAGTTGGCAAAAGATGCCGGTATGAAATATATTATTATTACCAGTAAGCATCACGAGGGTTTTGCAATGTTCAAATCAAAAGTGGACTCCTTCAATATTGTAGATGCAACTCCTTTTGCCAGAGATCCAATGAAAGAACTTTCGGCTGCTTGTCATGAATTGGGTCTTGGTTTTGGTTTTTATTATTCTCACAATCAGGATTGGACTTCTCCTGGTGGATATAATGGGCCAAAAACCAATTCAGATGGAAGTGATGCGACATTTGAACAGTATTTTTATAAAAAATGCTTGCCTCAGGTTAAAGAAATTTGTTCTAATTATGGGCAGATTGACTTTGTGTGGTTTGATACACCGGGTAATATGAAAAAAGAATTGGTAATTGAATTAGCCAATACGGTTCGGAAACTTCAACCCAATGCAATGATGTGCAGCAGAGTTGGATATGGTATGGGCGATTATGCAAGTCTCGGTGATATGGAAGTGCCCCCTCGGAATGTTGATGGATTATGGGAAACATGTGACACCAACAATGATTCATGGTCATACGCATGGTACGATAACAATTTTAAGAGCCCGAAGGAAATACTACATCGATTGATTTCAACGATTGGCCGTGGCGGATCTTATTTGTTTAATGTAGGTCCAAACAGTATGGGTAAAATTCCCGAAATTGGAGCTAAATTTCTAAAGGAAACAGGCAACTGGATAAATAGGTATCCACAAGTAATTTATAAAGCAGGATGTTCTCCTTGGGGACACGCTTTGCAGTGGGGAGATGTTACCACACAGGGAAATTCGATGTATCTTTGTGTGTTCGATTGGCCACAAAACGGGAAACTTTACTTGCCTGGACTCCAAACTAAAATTATTTCAGCAAATGTTCTTCAGGGAGATAAAAATACTAAAGTAAATTTTAAATCAGAAAATGGGTGGGTAGTTTTCGATTTACCTTCAAAACCAGCAGATGCACCCGTTTCGGTTATTGAACTAAAATTTGATGTTGAAGCTAAGAATGTTATTGTTAATCCAGATTTTGGCGTTTATCCAAATATTGCATCAGTCTTACTAGCTGAGTTTGCGGATGTAACGTTGGCTGACAAAAAAAACATAGGGTGGATGGAGAAATTTGGGGAATGGAAGCATATAAACCAAATAAGCAGCTGGGTTAAGAATAGTAAAGCTAAATGGACTATCAATGTAAATACTCCTGGATATTATTATGTAAATCTTAGGTATAAAGGGGTAGGAAAATTAGTTTGGCGTACAGTTACCGACGAAAATATAATGGTGCAAAATCAACAGGCTGCAACCGAAAAATATCAAGCATATCCGATGGGAATCATGGAATTTAAAACAGTAGGAAGCCATACTATATCGGTTGATTTAGTAGAAGGCGATCCAATTACCTCAAGCTTAGATGCAGTGATAATTGAACCTATTGAGAAGTAGTAGATCAAACTAAGCAGAATTAATAGGTCAAAATACATTGCTGACTAAATGCTTGTACAATAGAAATTTTATAAAACAAACTTGGTAATTTTTCATATTTTCATCCTCAAAAACAATTCTTCAACGAGATTTGCCAATTTCATAATATGCAGATTATCAATCAATAAATTCCAATACTATGTTTATACAATCTTTCAAAGTCTTCATTATTTGTATTCTGTTATTACCGATTAGCATTTTTGGTCAAGCCAGTAAAATATTCAATATCGTTGATTTCGGCGCGGTAAATGACACCAATGTTGTAAGCACAACTGCGGTTCAGAAAGCCATCGATATGTGCTCAAAGCAAGGTGGAATCGTTCGTGTACCCCTTGGGAGGTTTGTGATTGGAACCATTAAGCTTAAAAATAATGTAGAGTTAAATATCGAGCAGGGTGGTGAGTTGCTAGGCAGCACTTTATTATCCGATTATTCAACGGACATTAAAGGGTCAATAGAGGCTCCTGCTTTTAATAAATGCCTTATCTACGCCGACAATTCAAATAACATAAAAATTACCGGTAAAGGGACAATAAATGGACGAGGATACAAATCGAACTTCCCAATTGAAATTGGTAAAACCTTGGGAGAACGACCTATGCTTATTCGGTTTGTAAATTGTAGCGAAATTAAGTTTTCTGAAATTACACTTAAAAATAGTGCCTCATGGTGTACTCATTTTGTTGATTGCCAAAATATTGTTGTTCAAAGTACAATTATAAATAGTGCATTAAGCATAAATAATGATGGCTTTGATTTGGATGGTTGCAAAAATGTATTGATTGAGAATTGTAATATTAATAGCGGCGATGATGCAATTTGTCCTAAAAGCACTACTGATAAATTATGCGAAAATATTATTGTCAGAAATTGCAAAGTAACAAGCCATACAGCCGCTTTTAAGTGCGGAACTTCATCACGAGGAGGATTTAAAAATATTAA
>JBAXAD010000362.1:0-2887 GCA_037142715.1 Paludibacter sp.
ATATCCGTGTTGTCCATTGCCCAGAATCGCTTGTTGATGTTCATAGAGAAATGATTGGCGGATGGGATGACCAAAATCTCGTGACCGGGTAATATCAATCCCGCTTCTTCCAATTCCATGAGATTTTTCACCACTTGCGAACAGGTAAACTGCTGTTGCACTTCGTCTCCCCGCATGGCACCAACTATGGCCACCGACTTTTCACCCTCGCCAAATCGAAAGCCCTGTATTTTAAATTCATCGCGGTAAGGCGATTTCATGCTGAAAAGTATCTCTTGTTTCATTCGTTCAATGCCCCCTAACCCCCGAAGGGGGAATAAGACCAATTTTATAAAGTTTAATAGTCATCTCCTTTAGTCCTCAATTTTATTTGTGAACCACGTATCTTAATATTCCCCTTTAGGGGCTAGGGGTCATTTCTCCGAAAATATCCTCGCAATCAACGAACCTTCATACACCACCGGATAAGTGCGAAGCGTAAATAACACACCATCAACAGGCGATAGCACATCTTCGAGCACAACACCTTCGAACGGATCAACAATTTGACATAGCAAATCGCCTTTTTTTACATTTACAGAGTGTGAAACCGATGGGATAATAATACCCGAAGCGTCAGCATTCATAAAGCTGACTTCGCCATTGGTGGAAAGTTGCGGTGTAGATATTTCTGCGGAAACAGGGCCGTTCCACATGTCCATTTTGTGCATCATATTGATAATGCCGTCAATCAATCTGTCGCCATATTCACGGGTGATGCGCATGCCAATGCCCATTTCCACTACCAAAGTGGGCGTACCAATCACGTTGAGCGAATGTGCCAAAGTAGATTCCAGCACCGTGGCGGCATCATGCACCCATACAAAATCGATGTTAAGCATTTGTGCATAAGGAACAAGCTTGTCGGCAGTTTGCACATTCACACGCACTTGAGGCATCTCGCGAAGAAAAATATTACTCGAGTGAATATCAATCACCATATCGGCTCCTTTCAAATCCTGCACAATTTGATGCGCAATACTTTCTATCAAATGCCCTTGCGGGTCGCCCGGAAAAATCCTATTCATGTCCAAATCAAATGTTGGGTAACCACGTTTTACCGAGTCCAATCCTAGCGGATTCAAGGCGGGATAAATTTCCACACTTCCATTCAAATAAGCAATATTTTCTTTCAGGCGTCTAATCAATTCGAAGCAAACATATTGTCCTTCCAACTCATCTCCATGCGTGCCGGTAACTATACAAATTCTCTTGCCGCCACTTTTTCCCTCTACTATGTACTTTCTAATTATTAACCTCTCATCTACCGGAAGTCCTTCAGAAATTATTGTTTTAATCATTGTTGCTGTTCTACTTTTAAAAATACTTCTAGTTTTTGTTGTGCCAATCCTTTAAAACTACCGCGGTCGATGGAGCAATCTTCATAATCACGTCCGTGCGCCACTTTTATGTAACCAGTATCAATCTGTCGGTTGTGCGTGGGGTCAAAACCATACCAGCAGCCGCCATCGTAAAATTCAATCCACGCGTGTGTAAATCCTTCGCCCTGCATAAATCCGGTAACATAACGCGCAGGAATGCCCGCCTTGCGACAAAGCGAAATGAGCAAATGTGCAAAGTCCTGACAAACACCTTTTTTCATCTCCAAAGATTGTGATGCAGTGGTTTGTACGGTGGTTATTCCCGGAACATAAATCATGGTTTTCTGCATTTTGTCCGACAGAATGGCCACTTGTTCAGCTGTTGTTGCTTTCGATTGTATTTTCACCTTATTAAAGAATTCATCAATACTGGGTGTTGGCTGCGTGAATTTTGACGGATACAAATACAAGCGGTTCAAGGTTTCTTCAATCCGATAAGTGGTGAGTTGCACCACACCCGACGACTCAAACTCCACAAAATTATGGGCTTCAGCAATAAACACGCTGTGCAATATATTCCCAAAATTATCCGTTCCCAAATTTATTTCACCAGATGGCAGTATTGTAATCCTTTTTTCTTTAATTTGTTGTGAATCAAAATTATTGGGCGTACAACGAAGCAACAAATGGTGAAAATGCACATTCTCACTAAAAGTAATTTTCGTTTTATAGCTATACCTTAATTGTATCATTTTTTAGTTTTTTGGAGAAAACAAATGGTTCAGCAGTGCGACTGTTTTATACTCTTTGTAATTGTCAAACGTAATCTGGCCTTCAAGTTGCAGAAGCGTTATTTCGTCACAAATGTAATATTCTTTATCTACAGATTCCATCATACGATTGAAAATTTGTTCTATTCTTTCAAACGGATAGTTGAAACGGAGGTGTAAGTCCAAGCATTCCAGGTATTTGCCAAATTTTATGGCATGCCGGATTTGTGAACTAAAAATTCGCTCTTCCATCGAACCCCAAAAAGCAAACATATAATCGGTAACTGTTTGTAACTCGTTGATTGTTTTGCCTTTCTCCTCAATATTCTTCATGTAACTAATCGAAATTTGAATGTACGACAGTGTTTCGCTCGTAATTTCTTCTCGCAGTAAAATGGCATTGTCATTCACCAATTCCAACATACTTAACACCGAGTCGGGATTTGTAGCGTCAAACAAATATTTGTGCATAAAGTCTTCCGACGACTCATATTTATTCTCAATTCCCATCTTGTTGCAAAACGAAATGTAGGCCGTTTCATCCTCGTCTATCATCAAATCATAGTGCTTACGTATCTGATGCAGTGCTATATATACGCGTTCGGCATAGCGTCCCAACCAAAATAAACGGGTGGCCTTTGCTGTTGAAATACTGTGGTTTGCTTTAGTTTTATACATTGTTTCCATAATTCTTAATTGTTAAATTCTTTCATTCTTCCATTTCTTCATTTTTTTATTTTTCCACCCCGCCCGATG
>JBAXAD010000363.1:0-2819 GCA_037142715.1 Paludibacter sp.
TATGGCTCTTTGCCTACGTCGCGGCTAGAAGGAAGGCTCCTGCCTTCCAAATGCATGGCAGAGCCTTGCTTCCCACCCGACATAGCGAAAGACGCTATGCCGAACAAAAAGACCACCTAACTACGCTACGACCGACTGGGGAATATTTGAAGTTTCTTAATTTCTTTAAAGTCTTAAATTCTTGTTTCTATATATTTAGTTCATTAATAGCGTTCCAGATTTTTGGTCCCCTTTAGACAAAGTGATTCCTATATTTTTTGATTTGCTAACACCACCAATTGAATACTGAACAAAGTAATAATATGTTCTTTGACCACCTGTTGCAAAATCAAGGTTATCAATTTCAAAAGTCGCGAGGCCATTGTTGTCTGTTACGCTTTGTTGGTCTTTAAAAATTATTTGAGAACCATACAAGTTAAATTTTGTGTCGTTAATTTGATAAACTGTCCAATTTGACTTGTTTCCAATAGCATCTTTAACTGTTATTTCTACGGTTGTTTTAGACGTTACAGGGTCTGTACAACTTGAAAATGTTGTAATTCCTACAAAATATGTCAAAATGAAAAAGTAGGTTGAAATTTTGAGTTTGTTCATAATTTAATCTGTTTAATTGCTTTTAATTAGTTGATTTGTGGTTTCTTATTTTTTTTCTTATAAAGGCCTAACACATAATATGCCCAGTAAAAATTGGCTATGTCCAGTTAACTGTACATATATCGCATTTATCTTGAGTTTTATTTGTGCTTTATATTTCAGTTATACAGTAAGTTGTCAGAATAGACGTTTTTTATGTTACCTAGTATATTCAACTCGTTAAACATATTGAGCTGACAGTTTTTTCTAAATTCCGCCCCAAAGATAATCACTATATTTTAATAAAACTAATATAATCTATTTTATATTTAAGAAATTATTTTGATTGATTGTTAGGCAATAACTTTAGTGGTAAAATGAGTAAGCCCAAAAGCTATTTGAGCTGATACCTTAGGTTTTCGAACCAAGCATATCGTAAATCATTTTTTTCTGATAGCTAATGTTTAGCAAATCTGAACCACACCGATTGCGCTCAAATGGTTCCAAAACTTGCTGTAAACCTTGTCTATTGCATTGACAGGATTGACATTTAGCAATATTGCATCTTGCTGCAAAACAGTACTTTCCATAATGAGAAGTTCTGCGGATTCATTGAATCTGTATCACTCTGCAAAATGAATAGTACCACAGATGCATTGACGCCACAGAACTTTGCAAAACAAAGCATCTGAATAACTGGCACTTAGCAGCACTCCGAATAGAAAACTATAAGAACGCAATGACGACAATCGCTTTTCAACTTTAAACTGGCCATTTGTAAAGATAATTATGTATATATTAGCATTATTACAATGAAATTTGCCTACACAATGTAAAAAATGAGTAGAAAAATGATGGAAAAATACTGCTATTATGTCAGTTTATTTTTATACCCTAATTATTTTTCACTTTTTGTCAGTGACACAATGTCACGTAGGACTGATTATTCAGTTATATTTGAAAATAATTATAAATATATTTTGCCGTTTTACACATAGTTATTCACTTGATTTATATTGCATTGTGATTAAAAGATGTAATTATTACAATTATTATATTTTTAAAATCCAACTTTTTAATAATTTCTAGCACGCAATTTGCAGTAGAGTATTTTGAGGCAATGCTGTTATTTTGGCGAAGAGAAAACCAATGCAGCGTGCCTTTTGCAATGGGTATGAAGATTTTATCAGTGTTTACAGTTGACGAACGTAACAGGAAGTTTTATCCAACATAAGTGTGTATGAAAAGAAGGAATTGAGAATGTGAGTGACAATTAATAATTGCATGTAGCTGACGGAATCTTTTGGGAGTAATATAGATGTCAGTGAAAAGATACAATACCATTATGCAATAATTAATTAATTTAATACATTCAAATTTATGGGTAACACTATTACTCCCGTATCTTTTACACGCATTCCGAAAGATGAATTTTCGGGAGTTGTAAACGAATTGACACGTATTTTGAGCAAGTATGATCTTGCCGCCATGCATGTTGATGATATTAATAAATTGCTGTTGGAGCAAACACCTCAGCTTAGCAATTTAGTTGTAACAAGCCGCAAACATCCAATTACAAAGTTAATGGATGTGCAGAGAGAAAGACGCTACGAAGTCCTTGAAGGGGTGTTGCAACACAACCAGTCATTGGTGAAAGCAAATCTATCGTCTCAAAGCGAACAACTTTACCTGGTAGATCCTTTTATAGAAAAGTACTGGGCTAAATTAAAACGCTTTAGCGGAAAAACCATCACCGAAAGGCTGAAACTGATGCTTCTGGAACTTGAACCAGCAAGCAGTTTGAAACAGGCCACTACAGAGCTTGGGTTTTTGGCGTTTTTTGACGAACTGAGAATGATTCAAGCAGGTTTGTTGGTAAATCATGATTTGCGCAGGGAATCCAAATCGGAAATGCCCAAAGCACAAACCAAACAGGTAAAATCTGATTTGAGTGTGGCTTTGTCCGATTTGATGAAAGCCATTGAATTGGCGCGCAAATCACATCCAGAAGTGGATTATAATCCGTTGGTGAGTGAAATTAATGTGCTGTTTGTGTCGTATCAAGCGGAAATTAAATCACGTGTTACACGCAGAAAAACCACTGCGGAGGCCATTAAAGCTGCCGAAGCTGCAAAACTGAATACTGACGATGGATTGAAGTAGAGACGTGGCATGCCGCGTCTCTACGGGTATAATACATAGGCTTCGTGTGGTCGGCACGACCCAACATGAAGCCCATGTTGCGC
>JBAXAD010000364.1:0-2815 GCA_037142715.1 Paludibacter sp.
TTATTTGATTAATCTAACCCTGAGAAGTTTTTTTGGGGGTACCCCCAAAAAAACTTCTCAGGGTTGGCGGATTTTTGATTTTTGCCGTTTCATTTTTGATTAATTTCTTTTGTTTCTCTTACCCGATAGGAATCTCCATTCATATTAATCAGATATGCTTTATGGGTCATTCTATCCACCAAGGCAGCTGTCAATACAGGGTCGCCAAATATCTCGCTCCATCGGTCGAAGTTTAGATTAGTGGTGATAATGGTTGATTTGCTTCCTGTTCGCAACGAGAGGTGATTAAACAGCAATTCAGAACCCTCCTTATCGAAGGATATGTAGCCAAATTCATCACAAATAACCAAATCGTACTTTTCAAATCTTAGTTCTGATTGACGCAAGGTGCGTGAGGAGTGCGATTCGCGCAATTGGGTAAGCAATCGATGTACCGATGTAAACAGCACTTTATAGCCCTGCAAACAAGCTTTGAGACCTAACCCCACCGCAATGTGAGTTTTACCTGTGCCAGGATTTCCAGCAAGTACTATATTTTGTCCCGATTTGATGAAGTCCAAACGTTCCAGAACGGGAAGCTTGGAGGCAGCATCGGGGGGAAGTAGTTCCCGTTTCAAATCGTGTAAATGCATTCTGGATGGAAAACCAGCTTGGCGGATTAATTCCTTTTTGCGGTTTTCCAAACGTACATCGTATTCCCGTTCCATTAGTTTTAGTAAAAAATCTTCGTATTGGGCATGTTCCTTAGCCGATTCTTGAGCTATCTCCTCGTACTCATTTCTAAATGTAGGAAGATGTAACTCTTTGCTATAGTGTATTATATTCTCTTTTATTTCGTTTTGTATTTTCATCTTTTATCTTGATTTTTAATTTGATTTATGTGTTGATTTTTAGTTGATATGTTTTAATTCATTATCGCGGTTAACTCCCTTAGAAGATTTTTTGACTGGTTGGCCGTTTCACTCTTGTCTACCACCACACAGACTGTTTCGACTGGTTTATTGCCCAAAATTGCAGTTATCTTTTCGGTGGTAATATTTTGCGTACAAAGGCTAAGAAGCAGCTTTACGGTCTCTTCCAGCTTTACTTGCGGCACATGGAAGCGTACGCAAAATTGAAGCAAATCCACAAAGTCGCGTGGGGTGGAGGTGAAAAAATTATCATACAATTCTTTCAGATAAGGGCTACTCACCAAGGCTACACTAGAGTTCAACGCACCTGGTTTACGCTTAAATGTGGACAAGTAATGCTCAATGGATATCAGCCATTGCTGGCGACCAAAATTGCGCTCATGGGTGGCTACAAGAGTGTTACGATAGAACATCTCTAGCTTTTGACTGTACACTTTTACATCTACATGTAGGTTGACCAAATGGTCGGGTACAGAGTAATGATTGGTACCAAAGCATATAGTGGAGTATTTATCTACCCTGCAAGGAGTTGATTCGCTAAATGCCAATGCTGAACCTATTTTGTATAAATGCGGTAGCTCCTGTGCAAACAGTTCATCAGCATTCATACCCGTTAATTGCTGCTTGGTTTGATTCAACCGCCCAACCGTTTGATGAAGATGGGCTTGTGCCTCTTCTAACGTTGAAAATGAGTGTTTGGGTGCAAATGCTTTGCGCCTAACGTACTCAACACTTCGCTCTACATGACCCTTTTCGTTGCCACTGTAAATGTTGCAAAATCGGTGGGTAAACAAATAATGACCACGCATTTGAAGCAATGCCTGGGTGGGTTCCTTTTCGTGCAAACCTACAAAGCGAGATACGGCAACACGCATATTGTCGTAAGTCATTTGATGATATACCCCACCAATATGTGAGAAAAATAACGTATGAGACTCCATAAATGCCAAGGTGTCTTGACGTTGAAACAAAAGGGAATAACGATAATTCCCATAAGCAGACGTGAATACCGCTAAATAATATCGATTCAACACGCCGCCGATCTCCAACTTTACTTCACCCCAGTCGAACTCGCATACACTCCCTGGCTGGTATACTTGACGTATAAATGCCTCTTTGCTAGAGTGTTTCTTCAACTTATTGCGAACATAGTTGCAAACGGTGGTATAACCAACCTCAAAACCCTGAAGTTGCAAAGACTCCAAAATATCTATATTCTTTAATACCTGTTTCCCTAGACCTGAACCTAGCTTTAATTCATTATCTGACAGATGAATATCGATTGCAGCCGAAACCTCGACGGTCAACTTGCGCTTTGCACCAACTCGAGTAGCGTAGCTAGGGGGACAAGTTAGGCACTCTGAAAATGGTGCCATGTCAATTGGTGGGTTATGTACTTGCTGAAGCTTTGCATACTCTTCAACGTAACGCTTTACTGTCTTACGGCTTATTTGAAGGTCACGAGATATCTGACGTTGACTCTTACCCGAACGGTAACTTAATAGTATTATTTCCTGTTTTGTATACATATTTATCATCGGTTTATAACGATATTTTATAACGTTATGATGAAATTACTGGTATACTTTTCAATTAATAGGTGGTATACTTTTCATTTAATATATACACAGTTTCTCTATCATTGCCTCCAGGGTGGCTGGGTCGGACATGTTTCCTTCAAGTATGGCCGAGTATTTTATAAAACCTTCGGGATTCACCACCAGTGCCAAAACCACCAGTTTTGCATCACTTCGTTTTTCCTTGCTGCGACCAAATTTAGCTAATTGACTACCCGTTTTTCGACCCTCAAAATAAGTGTTCGTCAGGTCGTAAAGCATGATTTTATCCTCTATATCAAATAGTTCGTTTGTTGTGGTAGACAGATATTGTTCCAAGCCATCTTT
>JBAXAD010000365.1:0-2805 GCA_037142715.1 Paludibacter sp.
GTCTTAACTTTTTCTCACAAGATTCTCATATTTTTCTCACAAGGTTCTCACATTTCACATAAATAGATTTAAATACCGGAATTTTAGGTGGGAAAATGGAAAAAAGAGAAAAAGTAAAGAAATTGTGCTTGAAAAAGCAACAAACTTCCAACTCCAAAAAGGGCTATTTATACGAGGAAAAAGAGGGGATATTTGAGTCGTTTATTTGAGGTCTAAATTGTCGAAAACAGAAAAAGATTGTTACTTCTTGATATGCCAAGAAATAACAACCTTTTGGGTTGGCGCTTTGATTATTTATTAAAATAAATCCCGAATAAACGTCCAAATTTCTTTATAATGAGTTGCAATCAAAATAATTGAAATGATGGGTATTGCTATCACAAATAAATATAAATCCCGCTTGAAGCGATTCTTTATGTTGTCATCGGAGTACATTACAATCGTAATTAAAATAATTCTGTCATTAACTTCCAGTACTTATTCATTTTACCGGGGGTATATTCATACTCCTCATATCCGTTGTAATACCATTGTCCGTTTTCGGAAACAATAAGTCCACCTACAAATTTAGTTTCACCCAAAGTGTTCAGCAACTTTATTTTCTGCGCCAATGCCTCAGCCCTTCCCTCGGGATTAATGGCCGTTTGTCCACCTTTGGTATCGAAAATACCAATTCTTCCATCTGCAAATCGAATAATCCAGTCGGGGTAAAATAATTTTTCTTCTTTGAATGCCGTATTATAATACCGCAACGAATAATAATCCTTACCCTCACTTCCATTTTTAAACCACCAGTCAATTTTTCCATTCAAACCTTCCAGAAACTGAATGAAAGCCGATTCGTTTTCTCGTCCCTTATATTCCTTCTGCAAATAAAAATCAGTCCAAATGGAAAGTTCTGAAGGATAAAGCTCGTACTCCGTTGTATAGGAATAGTACTTTCGAATATTAAATGTCATCGCTTCACGTTCTTCAATTTGTTGCTTGCGCAATGCCAAAATCTCTTTTAGTATTGGACGATATTCCTTAAGTGCCTGAGTAATGGCTGGACGAAAAACACTATTGGCATTTTTTCTGATATCATTTATAAATACCCGATAGCAAGTATCGCTGTTGCTGTCAATTGTTTTTAACAGCCAAAGTCGCAAAGCCGTTTTAAAGGGACTCCATGAGCGGGCAATATTTCCTACACGAGCATCTGCCTCGGTTTGTTCTTTCAATAACTGCGAGCACAAAGCCGTGAAAATTTTCTCAATATCGTTTTGCGACACTTCATAATTACTGTCAGTTCCACGCTTTTTTATATCCGTATTGATGTGTTCAAAATCATCAAACTCGGCATTCACAATGATTGAATCAGTTATATGTGTTTCCAGCAGCAAGCTTTTTTGGTCCAATCGTAATCTCTTTTGCTCAATCAAAATATCATCGTCGTTGATATTGAAAAACGAATCAAAAGACTCGATAAAACTCCGCTGAAACTTGGCGGCATCACTAAAGTCGCCATAATCGACCCTTGAAATAAAGTCTGATTTCAGATTCGCATCAACCTCAAACTCACCAAACTTACATTCCGAAGTAAACACATAAGGTTTGTTCGCTTCCGATTCGTCAGGCACTTTCACTTCATCCCTGCGATAGTTGGTAAACAAGTATCCCGTGCGCAACATCGCTGCCGAAACATAATCAGCTTTGCAGTTTGGCTCTGCCATACGCAGGATACGACCTATCGTTTGGGTGTAAAAGGTAGCCGAACTAATCTCGCGATACATAACCAGAATATGTGCCCGCGGACAGTCCCAACCAGTACCTGCTGCCTGTTTGAAAAGCATAAAATCCACCGAATTATCTTTATCCGATATAAATTCCATATTCTTCTGTTTGCCATCAAACCACAATGCTATTTTGTTTTCGGCAATGTGCTGATTGTGTAAATATTGCAGCACCACTTCTTCTTTGGTTTTGTTGCCCTGGTCAATGGATTTGGTATCGTCGTTGGGTAGCTGAATCAAAATGAGAGGATTGATATTCTTGCCCAACCGACTGTATTCGGCTTCCAATTCTTGTTTCTTTTCTATAGCCAAGTCCAGCAGTACATGGTCGAAATCCTGTGCCTTGTGTTTCTGTAGATTTTCTTCGGTCTGACAGACTATCTTCTCTTTTATTAGCCCTTCACCAATCACCTCCTCACGTTCCACCTCTATAAAATCGGCCAAATTCTTACGCACATCGCTTATAGTTGGTTCGTAATCGGGTGTGGCAGACACTTCAATTATCACTTTTGGTTGCAATGGGTCTATCACATCTCTCATGGCAGCCAGCGTTACATTCTTATGACTTTCGTCTATAATCATCACTATTTCACGTCCTTCAGCAAGCGTATTTTCAACGATGTCCTCAAAATAGAAACCAGTTTCCTTCTGCATACGGTCATCATCAGGACGACGCAGCCGCCTACTCTCGGCACTTTTAGCCACCAACTTCTGCCAATTCAGAAAAAGAACATCGTTCTTTTGCAACTTGCCTTCACCAAAGTCGTTGACTGTAAGCAGGCGATTACTGATATTCGGAAAAAAATACTCGTAAAACTTTTCCTTGCTCTGCATAGCCAAGTCATCGCTAAAAGTTATCCACACGTATGCTTTGTCATAGTCCCAGTCGGGCTGAAAGTTCAGCGCATTCACCACCGACGACACCATAAAGGTTCGGACCGACCAGATTGGCGCCGCCCTGATTGAAGCTGTGGCAAGAGGCGCACTTCTTAGAGACGGCTTCACCGGCGGCGAGGTCCGCCTTGGGCAGGGC
>JBAXAD010000366.1:0-2787 GCA_037142715.1 Paludibacter sp.
GTGTGAAAGGTGTGAAAATTGATTTTTTCAATAGCGATAAACAACCTGTTATAAAACTCTATTTGGATATTTTGAAAGATGCGGCAGAGAATCATCTGATGGTTAATTTTCACGGTTGTACGTTGCCACGTGGCTGGGAACGTAGCTATCCAAATCTGATTTCAATGGAAGCTGTTCGTGGTGCAGAAAATTACATATTTGACAAAAGCTACCCTTCTCGTGCGGTTTGGCACAATACCATTTACCCATTTACCCGAAATGTGGTTGGTCCGATGGATTATACCCCTGTCACATTGAGTAATCAGACCTACCCACATCTTACCAGTAATGCTTACGAACTCGCTTTATCCATTGTTTATCAATCTGGAATTCTGCATTTTGCCGATAGGGCAGATTCGTATTTGAACCTTGATAATGACACCCAGTTGCTGTTGAAAAATCTGCCTACAGTATGGGATGACACCAAATTCATTGCCGGAGAACCCGGAAGATATGTGGTTGTTGCCCGAAAGAAAGAAGGTAAATGGTATGTTGCCGGAATTAACGGACAGAACTTTCCTCTAAAAATAAACCTCAAAAAATCTTCATTCAACCTATCCCGACTAATTACCGATGGGACAGGGAATATGAAACTTGACAATAAAATAATTGATAAACAAAATCAAAATATTGAGATTGAAATGATAAAATATGGTGGATTTATTGCTTATTGATAGTGATAATTTTCAGTATAATGTGTTGATATATTAGTTTTTATGTATACATATATTAGGGTTATGACTAAAAAAAGGTTCTTTGTTGTTTTTGTGATACTTGTTTCGTTCTTTCAAGTAACATATTCAACCAAATTGGTCAATTATAAAAATATAATGAAGCAAATATCAGCGCCAACTTTTAAAAATGTTGACTATCAAATCACAAAATCTGTTGCAATTGATAATAATACAGCAGATTATCGAAAATCAATCAATGAAGCGATTAGTATTTGTAGCTTCAATGGTGGTGGCCGTGTTGTTATTCCTGCCGGAAAATATCATGTAAATGGGTCAATTATATTAAAAAGTAATGTCAATCTTTACCTAGCTGAAGGAAGTGAAATTATTTTTAGTTCAAAACCTGAAGCATATCTGCCTGCGGTATTAACGACTTTTGAAGGGACAGAATTGTTTAATTATTCACCTTTGGTATATGCATATCAGGTTTCGAATATAGCCATTACGGGTAAAGGAATTTTAAATGGAAATGCCACTACAACTTTTGCCAAAATGAGAGCACAAGGTTCAAATCAGCAAAATCAGTTGCGTCAAATGGGAATAGATGGTGTCCCCGTATTTCAACGTACGTTTGGCAATGCATCCATTCTACCACCAAATATGGTTCAGTTCTTTGGTTGTAAAAATATTTTGATTGAGGGAATTCGAATAATTGATGCGCCATATTGGGTTATTCACCCGGCGTTTTGTAATAATGTAACTGTAAGAGCTGTAGAAGTTAATAGCCATAATTTGAACAATGACGGCTGTGATCCCGAATCAACAACGAACGTATTGATTGAAAACTGCATTTTTAACACAAGAGATGATGCCATTGCTATCAAAGCCGGACGTGATAACGATGGCTGGCGGATTGGTCAGTCAAGCCGCAACATCATTATTCGTAATTGTAAATTCAGGTCTGAATGTAACGGCCTTTGCATTGGCAGTGAAATGTCAGCTGGGGTTGAAAATGTGTATATGGAAAACGTTAATGTCGGCAATTGTTTGAGTGCTGTATATTTTAAATCAAATTTAGACCGTGGTGGATTTATCAAAAATGTTTGGGTAAGGAATGTTACTTGTGATAGTGTAAAAACAGCTTTTATCCGTTTCGAAACGAATTATCACGGCGCCCGTGGAGGATTTCATCCGGCACTTTTTCAAAATTTCCTCATCGAAAATGTTACAGGAAATTATTCGGCAGAATGTGGTTTTTTTGCCGTTGGTATTGCAAAATATCCGTTAAAAGACATTTTGTTGAAAAATATAAATCTGAAACAAAGTCAAACGCCGTACATACTTAAAAATACCGAGAATGTTACTTTTGACAAGGTAATGATGAACGGGAATTTTATGCCCAATAAACCAAAAGAAACCGAAAAAAGCAAGTTAAAAACTTATTGATTCAATATCATTTTTAATAAAAAATCGGTGTTGCAATTTGTGGTGAATAAGAAGTGTTTTAATAAATAGTAATTGATAATTGCGTCATGAATAATATCAAAAAGATAATTTTATTTGGCTTGTTTATAGCTAATTCCTATCAGACTGCCTTTTCTCAAAGTACAAATGAAATCACAGTTAAAGGTATTGGTTTTGAAATAAATGGGAAACCTTTTGAATATACTGGGATTAGTTTTTTCAATGCTTTGTACAATGCTGAATTTAATAAAAATCATGAAACCCGGCTCAAATACATAAAGTCATTTAAAGAGCATGGAATAAACGTTTTACGGATTTGGTGTCAGTGGGATAATCTTTCAGGGTACATTGACAGTGGAAAAGGAAAAACGCTTTATAATGATAACGGTTCTTTGAAACCTGAATTAGTCTCGCGTTTAAATGAAATAATTACTGATGCAAATAGTAAAGGCGTTGTGGTATTGTTGGTTTTGTTTGCACGTGAAAGTTGGGATGTAAATATACGATTGGGTGACAAACCAACTGAAAAGGCTGTTGAAAGTATTACAAAAGAGTTACTTACGCATAGAAATCTGATTTTTCAGGTTTGGAATGAACATAATTACCGAAC
>JBAXAD010000367.1:0-2783 GCA_037142715.1 Paludibacter sp.
GTTTACGAAGTGGGTCACGACGAATGTTTTTATGCGTGGAAAGATGGTGGCGCTTACCTAAATGGTGAGCCCATTCATGTTTCTAGCCGTGCCGACATTCATGATGCACTTTTGGCAACTGGGTTTCCGTACAACGATTTTAGCAAACTGGATGCTTATATGGAAATGTTGAAATGGACCATGACCAATGCGCGTGGCGTTCGTCGATTGGGTTCTGCCGCCACCGATTTGGCATATGTGGCTTGTGGTCGCTTCGAAGCTTTTTGGGAATATGACCTGAAACCGTGGGATGTGGCTGCTGGAGCAGTGATTGTAAAGGAAGCAGGTGGAACAGTATCCGATTATAAAGGAGGAAATGATTATTTGTGGGGACGAGAAATTGTAGCAACGAATGGATTGATTGAATTAGAACCCCTAGCCCCTAAAGGGGAATTGGGTTAGTTTTGAGTCCTAAATATTCTGATATCAAAAGATAAATAATTATAGTTTAAACAAATCAATACATGCTCAATTCCCCTTTAGGGGCTAGGGGTTCTTCTTATCCATGCTAACAAACGAACGTACCAACCGCACCGAGCGCCTCCTACAAGTGGCCAACGAAATGATGACCGCTGCCCGCACCGCACCAAAAGGAAAGGGTTTTGATATTATTGAAGTGGCTATGTCTACAGGTGATACCATTCAATTACTGTCGAAAGCCATGCTGGAATACAGTGCCAAAACGGGTTTGAAATTTGTGTTGCGCGATGCAGAAAATATCCTTCATGCAGAAGCCATCATTCTTATTGGCACAAAACAAAAAGTGCATAGCCTCAATTGTGGTTACTGCGGCTTTGAAACCTGCGATGCAAAAAATCAATTCCCCGAAGTGCCCTGCGCCATCAATACCGTGGATGTGGGCATTGCCATTGGTTCGGCTTGCTCCGTGGCTGCCGACCATCGCGTGGATAGTCGGGTGATGTTTTCGGTTGGACGGGTAGCACAGGAGTTGGATTTGATGCCGGGTTGCAGTTCCATTTACGGAATCCCAATCAGTTGCTCATCCAAAAGTCCGTTCTTCGATAGAGTATCGACCACGCCATTTAAATAAATAGTGTCAATAAAGCAACAAAGTTCACATGTCAATAATTAATTTTTTATTGATCCCAAAATGAATCGTCTAAGTTGAAGATATAATTTGAAACCTCGTAAGATAATTCTACACTCAAATATTTTCTTTCAATTTATACAGTTTCACTAACATTTACCCCAACGATTTGTTTTAATTGTGAATATATAAATTCAAATTGAGCTTTTCTGTTTCTATAATTCAAGTTTTAGTATTTTCTATCCTCTACATTGGTTTTCAGAGCGCGTTATTTTTTATTGATAACATATAGATTACTAAAGGTATGTGTAGCAAGAGATTTTCTTTTGTGCTTGTCTTTATTTTTCTACTACTTCATGTTAATGCTCAAATGTGGGTCAATTCAGATCCCATTCTGAAGATAAATTCCAACGATTCCTTATTGACTTTGCCTAAAAGTCCGCTTAAAATTGTTGGTTGGATGGCTGCTACAAATATTACTGTTTGGTCTATCGATCGTTTTATTGTTGGAGCCTCTTATGCACATATTAATTTCAATTCCATTAAAAATAATTTCAAAACGGCCTTTGTGTGGGACGACGATATGTTTGAAACCAATCTTTATGCACACCCTTATCATGGAAGTTTGTATTTTAATGCGGCACGCTGCAATGGCATGAGTTTTTGGCAGTCAGTTCCTTATACTGCTGGTGGTAGCTTGCTGTGGGAGTTTTGTATGGAAACTGAAGCGCCATCTATGAATGATTTGTTTTCTACAACCATTGGTGGGGTTTGTCTGGGTGAAATGAACTTCCGAATTTCCGATTTGCTGATTGACGACCGCACAGTTGGTTTTGACCGCTTGAAACGGGAAGGATTGCTTTTTCTTGCTTCGCCCATTCGCGGCTTGAACCGAATAATCAGCGGTGACGCTTGGAAACATAGAAACATCAGGGGGAATTCGCTGCCAAGCACGCCTCTCAGCTTTTATTCTACAATTGGACTTCGTGTGTTGGCTGATAATTCGCTGAAAGTAAATGATATGAGTGCTATTGCTTGCTACGATATTGGTTTTTATTATGGCAGCCCATTCAATCAGGAGAATGAAAAACCATACGATTTTTTCTCGTTTCAAGCTGGTGGTAATTTTTTTTCGCAACAACCATTTCTAAGTCATTTGAATGGATTGGGCTTGTTGTTTTCAAAGAATATTGATGTTCGAAAGCTGGATACTCAACTGTTATTGGGTGTATTCCAGCACTTTAATTATTATCATGCCCATAAAGACGTGAACAATGAATCGCTCAATTCTTACCAAATTTCTGAAGCTGCATCAATAGGAGCAGGGCTGTTATTTAAAACCAAACTTTCGAGTAATATCAGCTTTTCAAGTTCCGCGCACCTAAGTGCAATTTTGCTGGGTGGCAGTCAAACGGATCATTACAAATTCGATAAAAAAGATTATAACATGGGAAACGGTTACAGTTCAAAATTAAATTTTGAGTTGCAGTTTGGAAATAAAGCAAACTTACTATTAAAATCAGAGCATTACCGAATTTATCCTTGGATTGGAAACAGCATGGGCACAACTCAAACAACAACAATTACGGAGGAAGACAGTGGAAATGCAAATTTGAGCTTATTGAGTCTAAATTTCAACTATGTAATTAGAGTCTGTCCATAAAGTGGCACATTTTGAGCAATTGCAATTGCAATC
>JBAXAD010000368.1:0-2775 GCA_037142715.1 Paludibacter sp.
GTGGAACATTTAATCAAATTACTACTTGCTTTTAGAGCGAAATATCCTCATTTACAGTTGATTTTGGGGCCTGGCAGTGCTTTCGCATGGCGTACAGGAGTGTTGGTTTCGTCGGTGGTAGATTTGGTTGAAAATAATGGAATTAAAACTGCCATGCTCGATGTTTCTTTTTCATGCCACATGCCAGATTGCCTTGAAATGCCCTACAAACCTGCCATTGTGGGTGCTACTGATCCAATTCCTGGCAAACCAACTTATCGGATGGGCGGAAATAGTTGCCTCTCGGGCGATTTTTCAGGCGATTGGTCATTTGATAATGAATTGAAAATTGGCGACCGCATCGTGTTTGAAGATATGATTCATTATACAATGGTTAAAACTACCATGTTCAATGGGGTTACGCATCCTAGTTTGGGTATTTGGAAAATGAAAAATGAGTTCAAACTGATTCGAAAATTTGGTTACGAGGATTACAGAAATAGATTGTCGTAAGGATAAAAGAATTTGATATGTTTTAATCAATAAGATTTCATTCACTCAAAAAAAAACAACTATGGAAAATCTTCAAAATTTTGTAGACACATTTGGTAGGTTAGTACCCTTAATTATTTTCCTTGCACTTTGGGATGCTGTTTGGAAAATTATTGCAATGTGGAAGGCTGGCAGAAATAATCAACTTGTTTGGTTTATTTGCATTGCCATCTTCAATACAGTAGGGATTTTGCCAATAATATACATTTTATTGCATAAAAATACTCCCGAAAAGGATTGATTTTTAAATTTCAGCACAAGAATGAAAATTATTTATTCATTATGAACAACCCCCAAAACCATCTGCTTACAGGTGGTTTTTTGCATCAATGCTAAAAGTCTTTTTTCTAAGCAAGGGAGTTTGGGCTAAATGGCTATAAAGCTGCGGAAATAACGACGGTGTAAATTAAATACCTCACTATCAATGCTTAATTTTAAATTGAAAAGAACATAATACTCCACCCTTTTTGAGGTTTAATGCTATCGGAAATTCAATTTTCGAATTCAATTGCTTCTGTTTCATAGCTTTGTTATTGTGTTTTTGCATTGTTTCTGAAATGCCTTGTTGGTCGTAATTATATCAGCTTCTACTGATTTATAATCCAATTTCGCTGAATTCATTTTTATACAATACCTTATTAATATATCTTTGTATCATAATAAAAAGTAACCATACAAATTAAAATACTACAGCCATGACACTCAAGAAAAATATTGCAACCAGCGAAGAAGGATTTGTATTCAATCCAGGTACAGGTGACTCATTTTCTACCAACACCATAGGCGGTGACATTATTGCCTTATTGAAAGAGAATAAACCTCAAAAAGAAATCATTGAAATTATTTGTACAAAATACGATGTTGATGCTAATCAATTTGAAAAAGATTTGGACGATTTCGAATCTCAATTGAAAGACTATTCGATAATTGATTAATAATTAACGAATTAGTTACAAACAAATACTTTATATTTTCGTATTATGAAAGAAAAAAATAATAAAACAAACGCTACTTCAAAAAAGAAAATAGTGATAGCAGTTACTGCTCTCAATGCTATTGACAGTCCGGGGCCAGGTGTGGCGGTGATTCGCGCCATTCGTGAATGTGCTGATTTTGAGGTACGTATTATTGGATTTTCGTACGAAGCATTGGAACCGGGACTGTATATGCACGATTTGGTGGATAAAACCTATCAAATTCCATATCCTTCTGCAGGAACTGACGCTTTATTGGGACGAATTATTCACATTCACGAGATAGAAAAATTAGACTTAATAATTCCTAATTTTGATGCTGAACTTTTCAACTTCATCAAACTGAGAGATAAACTCAAAGGAATGGGAATCAATACCTTCCTGCCCGATTTGGATCAGTTTGAGGCCCGCGATAAAGTGAAATTGTATGATTTTGGGCAAAAGCATGGATTAATGGTGCCAGCTGACAAAATACTTTTCGATGTTAGAGATTTGGACAAAACCGCAAAAGAAATTGGATACCCAATGGTGGTGAAAGGCAAATTTTACGATGCCATTATTGTAAATACTCTGGAGCAAGCGCACAAAGCATTCTATAAAATTCAGGCCAAATGGGGATTACCCATTATTATTCAGGAGTTTATAGACGGAACTGAAATCAATATTGCTGCTTTGGGCGATGGCGAAGGAAATGCAATCAGCGTAATTCCAATGCGAAAACTTTATATTACCGACAAAGGAAAAGCTTGGGCAGGCATTACATTGGACGATGATTCGTACATAAAACTAGCCAAAAAGTTTATTAAAGTTACCAAATGGCGTGGTGGATGCGAGTTAGAAATAATGCAAACTGCGGACGGAAAACCCTACATCATGGAAGTGAATCCGCGTTTTCCGGCTTGGATCTATCTTACTGCAGCAGCAGGACAAAATCAACCAGCATCATTGGTGAAAATGGCATTGGGACAAAAAATGAAACCATTTGAAAATTACGAAGTTGGCAAAATATTTATCCGTTATGCTTGGGATTTAATAACCAATATCAGTGAATTTCAGAAGATTTCGGGAACCGGGGAGCTGTAAAGCCCCCTAACTCCCCCGAAAAGGGGGAGTTAAAGACGAAGTTACAAAAATAAAAAATCAATACTAACTAAAATTCCCCCTTCGGGGGATTAAAGGGGGCTTATCATGGAAAAGACAAGATACGAAAGACCAATTATTCAAAAAATGAATACTGGGCTAATGAATAAATTTGGCACTCGTACTGAAT
>JBAXAD010000369.1:0-2761 GCA_037142715.1 Paludibacter sp.
TGGATGTTGACTGGCAACAAGCGGCTCACGGTCGTGCTCCGGCCGTTGCTACTGCAGCCAAACGACTTTTGCCGGATAGATTAGTATTTACCTATCAGGGCGACGGTGATTTAGCCGCTATTGGAACTGCCGAAACTATTCACGCTTGTAACCGGGGTGAAAATATTGCTATTATCTTTATAAATAATGGCATTTACGGAATGACCGGTGGACAGATGGCACCAACAACCCTTGGCGGAATGAAGTCATCTACTTCACCGAACGGTAGAACTGTGCCATTGAACGGACACCCTCTTGACATTACCAAGTTATTGGCTCAATTGGATGGTACTTGTTATGTTACACGACAGGCGGTGCATACAATTGCCGCAGTTCGTAAAACAAAAAAAGCTATTCAAAAAGCATTTGAAAATTCGATGGAGGGAAAAGGAACTTCGATTGTTGAAGTTGTATCAACCTGTAGTTCGGGTTGGAAAATGACTCCCGAAGCTTCGAATGACTGGATGGTTGAAAATATGTTTCCGGCTTATCCGCTCGGTGATTTAAAAAATGAATAATAATTTCCGATTTTTCAATTATCAATTACCAATTCAAACTAATTAATTGGAAATTGAAAATTGATAATTATCAAATTGAAAAACATGAAAGAAGAAATAATTATAGCCGGATTTGGCGGCCAGGGAGTGCTTTCGATGGGTAAAATTCTTGCTTACTCAGGATTAATGCAAGGTCAGGAAGTGAGTTGGATGCCTTCCTATGGACCTGAACAACGTGGTGGAACTGCAAATGTAACCGTTATTCTGAGCGACGAACGAATCAGTTCTCCAGTGTTAAATTCCTACGATACAGCCATCATTTTAAACCAACCTTCATTGGACAAATTTGAAAGCCAGGTAAAACCCGGTGGCACCTTGATTTTCGACGGTAACGGATTTCATAAATTCCCAACCCGTAAGGATATTAATGTGTACCGAATCGATGCCACAGAATATTCATATGCCAATAATACATCTAAAACCATGAATATGATTATTTTGGGGGGATTGCTAAAAGTCCGACCTATTGTTCAGATCGTTAATGTTCTAAAAGGTTTAAAAAAATCATTGCCCGACAGACATCATCACTTATTGGGTGTGAATGAAAAGGCTTTACACATAGGAATGGATTTGATTAAAAAAGTGGAATAACTAAATTATTTCATATTTAAAAAAAATAAGAAACGCTGCAAATACTAAAATTTGCAGCGTTTCCTTTTTAATTATTTGACAATTATTTCTTTCTACGGTATTCAACAAATGAGTAAGCATGAAGATTTTTATCATCAGCGTCATGGTCTTCACGTGAAACTTCCTCCCACTGATTAAAATCAAATTCAGGAAAATAAGAATCAGCCAAAAAATGTCCGTGAATCCAGGTAATATACATATAATCCACCTTATCGATACATTGACGATACACTGTAGCTCCACCAATAATAAAAACCTGCTCTTCGTGTTCGCAAAGAAAAACGGCATCATCAAGTGAATCAGCTTCGAAATAGCCTTCATTTACACCTTCTGACATGATTGATGTCAAAACTATATTTTTTCTGTTTGGAAGTGGTCCCTTGGGCAAACTTTCAAAAGTTCGTTTCCCCATTACAACAGCATGTCCCGTTGTATGTTGTTTGAAATGTTTCAAATCAGCGGGCAAATGCCAGGGAAGATTGTTCAATTTTCCAATAGCATAGTTATCGGCAACAGCGGCAATAATTGAAATTTTTGACATATTCTCTGTATTTAATTTGCTTTCGCGAATCCTGTATCTTCTTTAAGGAGGGTGACAAAACTACAAAAAAAGAACGGACAATCGTTCCCGACTATCCGTTTTAACTACATTTGTTAGTTTTATTTAGCTAAACTAAACTGCTAATTCAGCTTTAATATGATGAAGGTAGTTCAAATCAATTCAATTTTATAAACAATCAAATAGCTAACTCGAGTTTACTTTTTAATTTATTTATTTTATCCGTATTTTCAATTATAAAATCGGCTGCCATAAATTCACTAAATAGCTTGTTTTCAGCAAGTTTTATGGTTGGTTGAATTTCTAAAGGCACTTTATTAAGCAGTTCGTTTAATGCCTCAAAATGCCTGTCGTATATATGGAGGTTTTGAACAAAATGACCAAAAACTCCCGGTTTATAACTTAAATGCGAACATACCATTAACATTAATGCTACATATTGAGTTTTATTAATGTAATTTGCTACTAAGTAATCTGAACTTCGCTGAACAAGGGTGAGATCCAAAAATATTTCATTGCCAACTTTTCGTGCACTCCACAGAGTTTCATAAGCACAAGGATACAAACCTTTGGTTTCGTTTAAATCAGAGTATTGATAAAGATTTAGAATGTGCCGCCTACCAAAAGGATTGTTAACCAACCCTTCTAAAAGTCCATCCATTAAATTATACTTATTGACGGTATATCCATACCTGTTACCTATAGTATCATTGCCAACGTTCCATTCATCCCACCAATTTATACCTAATTCATGAGCAGTTTCTAATGAATTTGATTGTTTCTGGTATATCCACAGAATTTCTTTAATTCCGGTTTTAATTGCGGTATTTCTTAGTGTTGTAATTGGAAATTCATTCTTTGAAATATCGTATTTTTCAAATACCTGAGTAATAAATTTCGACTTTGCTTCAACTCCATCTGCATATTTTGGTCTGGAATTTTCATCCCAATACCCATTTTGAAGAATTTCGTTTAT
>JBAXAD010000370.1:0-2722 GCA_037142715.1 Paludibacter sp.
CAACGATTCCGAAGTTGTCATTGATAACTTTAGCCAAAGGAGCCAAACAGTTAGTAGTACAAGAAGCGTTAGAAACAACGTCCATGTCAGCTTTGTATTCGTTCAAGTTTACACCACAAACGAACATTGGAGCGTCGTTAGAAGGAGCAGAGATAACCACTTTTTTGGCACCACCTTTCAAGTGAAGACCAGCTTTTTCAATTGTAGTGAAAACTCCTGTTGATTCAACAACATAGTCAGCACCTGCAGAACCCCAAGCGATGCTTGCTGGATCTTTTTCAGCAAAGAAAGCAACTTCTACATCGTTGATAAGCAATTTACCACCTTTGTTTTCAATTTTGCCTGCAAATTTGCCATGTACTGTGTCATATTGCAACATGTACACTAAATAATCGATGTCCAAGAATGGATCATTAACTGCAACGATTTGAACATCGTTTCTTTCTTGAGCTGCACGGAAAACCAAGCGTCCGATGCGACCAAAACCATTGATACCTACTTTAATCATTTTATTATAATTTTAAAATTGAGTTCATTTTTAAAAATCGCCACAAAAGTACAAAATTCTTACTGATTGACAAAATTTGAAGTGTATTAATTTCACTTATTTTCCAATTGCAAAGCAGAGATGGCAAAATGTAAGCTATGTGCTGATATTTAATTACTTATTGCTTATGCCATAAATAATTAGCATTTTAAATTGTACATGTCATTGCTTTATGTTTTTTAGAGGTATGAATCATTGAATAGCAAATACAATGGTTCGTTATAAAAAAAATTTTTTTTGAACGCTAAGATGCAAAGTCGCAAAGACGCAAAGAAAAACTGAAAGTTTTTGTCTTAGCGTTCTTTCTCTTGTTATTGAATATAAGGCATTTAAAACTTTGCGGCTTTGCGTTTACTCTTTGTTTTGAGAAAAACTACTATTAATTAAATTTGGCGTTCTAAACCCATATTAATCAATATAATATGTATTTTTATAACGACCCATTGAAATAAATACTTGGAGTTATTTATTGATATATTTGTTATTTCATAAGAAGTTCATTTACTGCGTCTTACTAATTATTAATTGTTCGTTATTAATTAGTTTATACCTCTTCTTTTTTACATGTTTTTATTCCAAACACTGCGTAAAGTGGACAAAATCCAATTAAACTAGTAACCGTAAATATTAAAGCAACTACAAGTGCAATTATTCCCAAAGTGCCCATCAAAACCCCTTTGTAATAGAGGATTATTAGCACTATTGCTACCGAAAGCCGAACTAATTTGTCATAAGATCCCATGTTTTTTTTCATAATGCTTACTTTTAATTGTTTGATGGATGTTCATTCGTTTTATTTGCCATTTAAACAACTTAGTAATGGCATATGTTCAATTTAACTATAACTAGTTTCGATTGACCAATATTTTTTAACGTTAATATTGGGATTGTAAATATATGAATGCTGCAATCAAAAAGTAAATAATATTTTCTAAGGGTCAATAATTGAGCAATGTAAATATCCATTCATATTGGAAGTAATGTACAATGTGATTGACTTCTGCTTATGTCCGAGTAAAAAAACTGATATTTTTCTTTGTGCTTCATTTTTCTTCATTATCTTTGTAGCTCTAAAATAAAATCAATAAAAGAACTAACAGAATGGAAATTTCAGGAAAAATTATTGCGGTGTTGCCAATTGCTACCGGACAAGGAAAAAACGGAACGTGGCGTTCTCAGGATTATGTGCTCGAAACAGCCGATCAATATCCAAAAAAAGTTTGTTTCAACCTATTCGGCGATAAAATTGACCAATTTCCGATTGCTATAGATGAAGTAGTAAACGTGAGTTTTGATGTGGAAAGTAAAGAATACAATGGACGTTGGTTCACTAACATCCGTGCATGGAAAGTTGATAAGAATGGTGCAAGTAATAATCCTGTACCAGTTTCTGCTAGTCCTGTAGCTTCATTTAATCCTGCTGCTCCTGCTGGTGCAGAGGATGGAACAGGTTTGCCTTTTTAATTTACCAATAGGAAAATCGACAATTTATGCTAATTTTTTTTTTAGCACTAACTACCAACTAATAAGTTGACTAAACTGTTATTTGGCATGAGTGGCGGCACCGATAGTTCGGTTGCCGCCATTTTGCACTTATAGCATGACTTTGATTCTACCGCTATATCTTTTTCGAATTGGAGATGAACCAGAAGTGTGCTCATTTACAGGCTGTTTTTTTTTTCGCAAATAAATATAACTCTCAATGTCATTCATTCGTTAAATCAATCACTGACCGGATTTCAGCAATATAAAAGTAATAATTATGTATCAAAATTTCAAATTACATTTGCAAACTGAACTCACCAATATCGAACAGGCGGGTTTGTACAAAAATGAACGGATTATTATTTCTCCACAGGGTGCAGTTATTCGAATTGCGGATGGAAAAGAAGTGCTGAACTTCTGTGCCAATAATTATTTGGGCTTGTCCAATCATCCTGCTTTGAAAGCCGCTGCCACAAAGGCTTTGGAGACGCATGGTTATGGCGTTTCGTCGGTTCGTTTTATTTGTGGAACACAAGATATTCACAAACAATTGGAAGCTTCCATTGCTCGTTTTTTTGGCACTGAAGATACGATTTTGTATGCTGCTTGCTTTGATGCCAACGGTGGTGTGTTTGAACCGCTGCTGAATGAGGCCGATGCCATCATTTCTGACGCGTTGAACCATGCCTC
>JBAXAD010000371.1:0-2700 GCA_037142715.1 Paludibacter sp.
CCCAAAATCATAAAATATTCTGTATCATCAACTTAGGGGTGCTGAGTAGTTACCTAAAATCGTTGATTCATGAAAGAGCTGGCGTAGAAAAAGTGAAAAACGATAAAAAACCGATTGGCGAAACTTTCCGCACTAGTTTAACAATGTACGAAGAGGGAAAAAGCATTGAGGAAATAGCTATCAGCCGGAATTTAGGAATTACAACAATAGCCTCACATCTAGGTAGATATGTGGGAACTGGCGAATTGAATATTTACAAGTTTGTATCCATTGAAAAGTGCGAAAAAGCAATAAAAACAATAGAGAAAAGTGTAGAAATTGGTTCAGTTTATCAAATGGTGAAAGAAGTTCTTGACCCAATAGAAACCTCAATTTTCTCGGCTTGGCTAAAAGGTGGAAAGAAAATTTCTAAATAGAAATTTGTATCTAATTATCGCATTTAAACTGATTTATTTTGTATATTTGCAGGAAATATCATCATTAAATAATTCAAATATACTGGTCAACTTATTGATTAAATTGATTTTCACAAGAAACAATCTATTAATAATAACTTAAAAAACAAACATTATGGCAAAAGGTCAAGACGCAAAAAAATCAGAAAAGAAAGAACCTTTGAAAACAGCAAAGGAAAAGAAAGCTGAAAAGAGAGAGAAAAAAGCCAAATGAAATTAGATATGTGACCATTTGTTGGCACACTTTTATCATTTCAATCATTCTTCAAATAATCAAATTATGAGGAAATAGAAAAAAGAACAGTCTTTAAATGATTGTTCTTTTTACTTTTACAAGAAGCTGATATTGAGACATTAACTGACAATAAATTCAAATTCAAATGATTAATAAATCATTCACCCAAAGCATTATCGTAGAGGAAAAACAAACCGCCGCATATTTAGGTTCAGGAACACTTCCAGTTTTTGCAACTCCCGCCATGATAGCATTAATGGAAAACACAGCCATGAAAGTTTTAGATTTACCTGTAGAAAATACAAGTGTTGGAATAGCAATTGAAACAAATCATTTAAAAGCCTGTCAGATTGGCGATACAATTCATTGCAAAGCAACTATAAAGGCTATTGACGGACGTAAATATAAATTTCACATTATAGCTACCGATGAGAATGGAGAACTAATTGGTGAAGGCACACACGAACGGGTAATAGTGGATGCGGAAAAATTCATGAGTAAATTGAAACGAAATTACTCTCAATTTTAGTTTCATATAAGGAAATGTTTGACATCACAAAAAAACCGAGCAGAATTCAGCTCGGTTTTTAAATTCTTCATTTTTTCATTCTCAATTTCTCAATTTCTCAATATCCCCATTTCAAATACATGGAGCCCCAAGTAAATCCAGCTCCAAAAGCGGTTAGAATGATATTGTCACCTTTTTTGAATTTCTTTTCCCATTCCCAAATACAAAGTGGAATAGTAGCAGCGGAAGTATTACCGAAACGTTCGATGTTTATGGTCACTTTATCATAATCCACACCAGTACGCTGAACAACCGCATCAATAATACGAAGATTGGCTTGATGTGGAATTAACCATGACACATTATCATTGGTCAAGTTATTCTTTTCCATTATATTAGCCGAAACTTCAGCCATATTGGTAACTGCATGTTTATAAACATAAGCACCTTCTTGATATGTATAATGTTGACGGTTTTCAATCGATTCTTTGGTTGTAGGAATAGCAGAGCCACCAGCCTTTATGTGCAAATGTTTCATTCCAACTCCATCGGTATAAATCAATGAATCCATTACACCAATCTCATCTGTTGTAGGTTCAACCAAAACTACACCTGCTCCATCACCAAATAAAGGCGCAGTAGTACGGTCTGTATAATCGGTTATTGACGACATTTTTTCAGCACCAAGCACCAAAACTTTCTTGTATTTTCCTGATTCAATAAAGCTTGTTGCAGTTGCAAGTGAAACTATAAAACCAGAACAGGCAGCTTGTAAGTCAAAAGCCAATGCATTTTTTATTCCTACTCTTTCGGCAGCCATAGAAGCACACGAAGGATAAATGTGGTCGGGCGTAGTGGTACCGCAAATCACCAAGTCAATTTCTTCGGGTTTTGTTCCTGTTTTTGCAAACAAATCTTCAATAGCTTTAGCTGCCAAATAAGAAGTTCCCAAGTTTTCCCCTTTCAAAATACGACGTTCTTTTATACCAACACGGGTGGTTATCCACTCATCATTGGTATCCATCATGGTACTAAGTTCGTGGTTATCCAGAATGTATTCAGGAACATATCCTCCAACACCTGTGATAACTGCGTGAATTTTAGACATAATTTATAGAGTATTAAGTACTTAAAAATTGAGCCCTGAAGTTATTAGACTTCGGGCTCAACAGTTTTTTATAATTGAATAGTTTTCGTTACCGAAAAAATTAAGCTGTAGCCATTTTTTCGATAGCCAATTTACCTCTGTAGTAGCCACATTCACCACATACAGTGTGATAAATATGCGCTGCACCACAGTTTGAGCAAGTTGCCAATGTTGGGGTTACAGCTTTATAATGCGTTCTTCTTTTTCTAGCTCGTTGTTTCGAGATTTTTCTCTTAGGATGTGCCATCTTAGTTGTTATTTAATTGTTTTCTGTTATATTTTGCAAACCGTCCCATCGCGGGTCTGTCTGTTTATCATCTGTAGTAAAATCATCGTCATCGTCAAATTCCAATGC
>JBAXAD010000372.1:0-2691 GCA_037142715.1 Paludibacter sp.
GTTGACAAAAGGAATTAATGTCAAAGTGGAATGAGCTCACTCGCGGGTAACGGTTGCGTGTATGAAACGTCGGGGATTGCGGGCTACTTTCCTGTCAAGTTACACCGAATTTGATGCGGGGCAGAACGCCCGAATAACCACTTAAACCCCAATGTTTTATACACGATGTTGGGGGCTGGTGTTCTATTTTTCCTGTCATTTTTAATCCTTGTCAATCGAATAAACTTCCTTGAATAGCAGTTTTGTTCTTCACTGGCGAATTTTTCTGCATTATTTTTTTTACAGTATCTGAAATATTGTCTTGTGTAATAATTGTAATGCCTTTCTGTTCTTTGATAAGGTCTCTATTTAAATCAAACATTGGATTATTATTGTCGATATGTTCGTCATACATTACTGCTCTCGGAATATCATAATCTTTTGCGAAACCCATTGCTAAACGCGCTCCACTGTCAAGTTTTTGTCCGAACATTTTCCAACGTTCAGCAGAATTCTGAGCGTAGCTTGCAGCTAAAATAATCGTGTCGCAGAACAACGCTTGTAAGCGGTCTCTTTCTTTATAACGACTACTTAATTCCATTGGGTTTTTAAAATCATTACCGTATTCCGTAACAAGTAGACCACCTTCTTCTACAATTTGAAATGCTAAACCTTTGTTTCTTGCTGGCATAATACTGCTTAATGGACTTGGCAAAATCGCAACTGTTTTACCATTTGAATCTAATGCTTGTTGATGTGAAATGCTGTCGCAACCAAAAGCCAAACCGCTTACTATTGTTGCATCATTTTTAACGAATTGTTTAACGATATTTCGTTCTCTTTCTTCAATATCGCCTTCGGGATTTAATAGTCCAATAACTGAAATGTTTTTGTTGTAAATGCTCAATAAGTCAATATTCCCTTTGTAATAAAGAAAATTAGGTCTTTCACTTTCTTTTACATTACCACGATGTTGCGGAAAATCTTTGTCCCCAAGTGCCACAATTCCATCGCAAAATTCATTGTCAAATTTTTCTACAAGTATTTTTTCAAACTTACTTTTTAGACGTTCAAATTCATCTACACTTGTTAGTTCTCCTTTGATTGTTTTGTTAATAAAAGACACAATTGTTTCAACACTTTCGTTACCTTTCAAATTTTTCGCAATCCAAGCATTGCCAATTCCTTTGTAGAACTTGGTTGTTAAAATATTTAATGCGTTATCACTATATTTCATTTTTGCAAAATTATTGATTTCTTGATACGGTTTTTCCAATTGAATAAAAAATAACCGAGTTAGCTCTTTTGTCAAGTAATGCTTGTATGGCATCCTCATCAATGTTTACAGTCTTCGTGTATAAATCATCAATGAGTAGAATGTCTTTACTTTTTATATTTTCAGAAATTGTGCAAGTATCTTTTGTAATTCCAGGATATGGTAAATTTCCGTCTCCACCTTCACCATTTCTGTCTAAATGCGTTGTTCTTGTGTTTGTATGGCGAATAATGTATTTTGTTCCATTTTCAAAATTCGCCAACTTATCCACAACTAAACTAATGATTTCTCTGAAAAGTAGTTGGTCTTTTCTATAATGACTTTCTGCTTTAGAACGAGGAATAACGCAAACGGTAAGATTGTTTTTTTTCCTTATTTGTAAAATTTGAGGTAAATCTTGATGTAAAATTTTACTAAATTGAGTTGCAACATTTTGTATACGGTCAGGAAATGGGTCAACATCGTTTTTTAAAGTCCAAATCAAATTCTCAATACTATTGAGGTTTTGCCAAGAACCACCACCATTATAGTCAGCGTGAAAAAATGCATTTGTATCCTGTTTGAGAAATGTCCCTATCAACCTAATTTCATCAGAATCATTTAAAAAAAATCCCGTGCTCATAACTCTACCTTTTCGTTTTTCGCCAATTAGATTTCGGAAATTGGCTTCTCTTTCTTCTGGGATTTTATACCATTGGTCTTCTGATAAAATTGTAAAACTTTCCATTTTTCAAAGATATATAGGGTTTATAATTGAAATACCTGCTTTTTTAGCGTCTGCAATTTCGCTTTCTTCATTTTCAAAAGCGATAACGAGATTGGGCGGAACGCCCAATTTTAAAATTGCGTTTTGAAACTTGTTTATTTTTTTGTCATTGTCTTCAAGCTTTCTGAAAAAAATATTACTGAATTTGTCAGCAAGACCGAAATGACTTAATGTTGTTATTGTTCTGTCTTTTCTACAATTTGAAACTAAAACAGTCATGTTCGTTTTTGAATACTTGAACAATATGTCTACAATTGCTGTGTTAAGTTTGGATTCGTGCAGAAAGTCGTTATAGTATGCTTCTTTTTCTTGAATTATTTTTTCATATTCGGTTTCTATCAAGTTTGGAACTTCGTTTTTAAGATTACTTCGATTAAAACGCCTGTCGGGATTGTAGGTTAGTTCAATGTTTGATTTTGTTACAGATTGGATTGCTTTCTTGTAAGCAAGGAAATTAGAATAATTTGTATCAATCAATGTTCCGTCCATATCAAAAAATAAGACGGTATCTTTTTCAATCTTATTGTCTATGATTTGTATTTCTACTTTTTCTTCATTCATAATTTTCTGACTTAGTGTCATTGTCGTATCGGTGGTCGTTTTACACTTGCACCCAACGTTAAGTATAAGAATAGTAGCCGATTGCGTGACACTTTCTTGTCAGGTTACA
>JBAXAD010000373.1:0-2686 GCA_037142715.1 Paludibacter sp.
GCAAAATAATTGATGCAACAATGTAATAGAATGATTTTTTGAATATGAAGAAATTTTTCATAACAACCTCCAACATTTACATTACATTAAATTACAAACCATGTTAAATTAATTTTAAGAAATGGTATTAATGAAAAAAAGTAATAAAGAAAGAATGTAGAAAGTTAAGAATATAAAAACAAAAGAATGGAAAAATGGAAAAATGGAAGAATGAAAGAATGGAAAAGTTTCAAATAAACAATTCACTACTATCTACAATCTACTATCTACCAACTACTATCTACCAACTACCATCTACCAACTACTTCGCTTTCAGCATCAAGTCTCCATATTTCGTTGTTACTTTTATTCCTATTTTCTTCAAAAATTGTGTTGGAAGTTCACCGCCGGCAAATATATACACCAAATCATTTTCTAATTTCAAAACTTCTTCCGAATCATATTCTTTATAACTAACGCTTTCTGGCTCAATGGAAACCACATTGGAACTAAACTTCATGTCAATCAAACCGCTTTTTATGGCTGCATTAATTTTTACTGTGTTTTTGGGTTTCAATCTGCTGAATTTATCGCTTCTGTACGAAAGTGTCACCTTGTTATTATCAGCCAAAAGCAATGCCGATTCAATGGCAGAATCACCTCCACCTACAACCAATATGTTTTTTCCGTTTATTTCTTCTGCTTCCAACAATCGATAAGCTACTTTCTCTGAATCTTCCCCTGGTACGTTCAGTTTACGTGGTGTTCCGCGTCGCCCAATTGCCAACAAAACTGTTTTTGTTGTGTAGCTATCACCATTAATAGTCTCAATTTTAAATACATCACCTTCAGTAATTATCGCGTCCACTTTTGAGTTTTCCTTTATGGTAATACCATTTTTGGTTATTACGCTATGCCACAAATCAAGCAATTGTGTTTTGGAAGTTTCTTTGAATTTCACTTTTCCATACAATGGCAACTCCATTGGGTGCGTCATAATTATTTTGGAGCGTGGGAACGTAAACACTGTTCCGCCCAAAGTATCTTGTTCCAACGTAAGCACTTTCAAATTGGCTTTTTTAGCAGCCAATGTAGCGGAAATACCTGCAGGCCCAGCACCCACCACTATTAAATCATATTCTGCAACTGCTTCTTTGTTTATTACTTTAATAATATTCTCAACGGCCTCTTTTCCCTGCGTCACTGCATTTCTAATCAGTCCCATTCCGCCCAATTCGCCAGCAATAAAAATACCGGGAACATTGGTTTCGAAACTTGGGCTAACATGCGGTAAATCCACACCTCTTTTCTCTGTGCCAATCCACAAGCTGATGGCCTCTACTGGACAAGCGCGCAAACATGCACCGTGACCAATGCAATGTGACGCATTTATGATGGTGGCCCTACCATTTCTAATTCCCAAAATATCATCCTCGGGGCAAGCGGTTATGCACGCACCACTTTTGATGCATCTGTCGGGGTCAACCACCGGATACAACGAAACTGGCTCATGTACATTGTCTTCCTTGGCTTGTTTTATTTTGTCATCCACTTGTTTAGATTCACGTTTTTGCTTTAGAATATAGATAAGCAAAACCACGAAAATAAGCAAGAATGCAAAGCCGTAAATCCCGTATTCAATTATTTTATCCATAGGTGCAAAATTTCAGCAAAGTAAAGAACTGTAATTACATGTATCACCATAATAATGAGCATAATCAAAGCAAATGGTAAATGTGCCACATGCCAATATCTGAATAGATTTTGCATGGTTGCCAATCGGCCGATTCGTCGGGTGATTCTTTTTTCGGTTCTAATCAGTTGTTTTACTTTTTTGTAATCTTTATTTGAAATGTTTTTGGAAATCAGTTTCAACTTGATTTGAGAAAACCTGCTGGACTTGATTTCAGAAAAATTGATGCCATATCTATTCAATAACTCCAAGTCGAGTGTGTCTTTCAAGTCCTTCACTTCCTGCAAACTCATTTCGCGCCCTTCGATGGTATGAGGAATTTGTAGGTAAATGAACCGACCCACCACGCCGCTCACCCAAACAATTACCAAGCTCCAAAAGCCGATGGACACCACTCCGCCAAATTTGAAGGAAGTATGAAACAACACCATGATAGAACCAAGCGTGGTGAGGAAAATGTGAAACTCGAGCCAGTATTTCAATACTCCAACACGCGAAAATACTTTGAAACGCTTGCGAGCCGAATATAAAAATAGCCCAATTACAATAAGTACAGTGCCGTATATTCCGAGATTATGCCCAATGGTTCCACTTGGGTTCAACAAATTATACAAATTTGGGGCATCATAATATCGGTTTTCGATGGGCAATCTATAAAACGAATATCCATACGAAGTCAATATGCCAATGCTAACCAATGTTATCAGGGAATAAAGGGTAATGGATAGACGATGAAGGAATTTAGTCATTTATTGGAAGTTGGGTAAAAACTTATTGTTGGAATAAAAATACTCACTTTATATTACAATGGTTCGTTATAAAAGTGCCTATTGTGTTTATATACAGAACTTAATATTTGATTTTAACGGGGCATAATATTATTTCAAATAAAAGAGTAAACGCAAAGGCGCAAAGTTTTAAATGCTTATATTCAGCTACAAGAGAAAGAACGCTAAGATAAAAACTTTCAGTTTTTCTTTGCGGCTTTGCAACTTTGCGACTTTGCGTTCAAAA
>JBAXAD010000374.1:0-2679 GCA_037142715.1 Paludibacter sp.
AATGCCTGAAATGGATGGCGTTGAAGCCACATTGAAAATCAGGGAGTTGGAGCAGAACGGCGAAAACCGCACGCCAATTATAGCATTAACTGCGGGCGCAATGCACGCTGAACGGGTGAAATGTTTAGAAGCGGGCATGGATGATTTTCTTACTAAGCCTATTGAACAGGAAAAGTTATTATTGACAGTAAATCGTTTTTTGCAATGATATAAAAAGTGATTCTTTAAAAAGTAAAAGAACAAGAGTATTTATTAACCAAATAAGATGGTGGTTTCAAATCATCAATTATCTAAAAAAACAATCACATGAAAACTGAACAAAGTGTTTTTTCAACAACCGAGGGTTGGCAAAAAAAGAGTGATAATGGTCTTGGGGAAATGGCCCAATTGGTTTTCTTATTTGGCAATAGGACTTTGCTGAAAGACCAGCAACATATTGATAATGTAAGAAGTGCATATCCATCGGCACAAATTGTAGGTTGCTCTACAGCAGGCGAAATTTGCCAAGAGGATGTATATGATTTAAATATTGTTTGCACGGCCGTATGGTTCGAGAAAACAACTTTAATGATTGTAGATGAGAAAATTAATGCAGTAGAAGACAGCTTCTTGGTAGGCGAAAAACTGGCAGCAAAACTCGATAAGGAACAACTTGTTCACATCATGGTACTTTCCGAAGGGTTAAATATCAATGGAAGTGAACTTACCAAAGGATTCAATAGCCAGCTAAATGATAGGATTTCCATTACAGGTGGTTTGGCTGGTGACCAAGCTGATTTTCTTGAAACTGTGGTGGTAAATAATCAGTCAGGAGAAACCAAAAAGGTATTGGCCATTGGATTTTATGGCGAAAATCTGAAGGTGGGATATGGTTCGATGGGTGGCTGGGATTCATTTGGTGTAGACCGGGAAGTGACCAAATCTGTAGGAAATGTTCTTTATGAATTGGATGGGCAACCAGCCTTGGAACTTTACAAAAAATATCTTGGCAGTCATGCCGCCGAACTGCCTGCTTCAGCACTTTTATTTCCGTTAAATTTATTGATTAAGGACACGGATAAATCTTTGGTTAGAACCATACTTTCGGTAAACGATACGGATGGAAGTATGACCTTTGCAGGTGATATTCCTCAAGGTGAGTATGTTCGGCTGATGAAAGCAAACTATGACCAATTGGTAGATGGTGCAAATGATGCAGCTGAAATGTCGAAAGTCAACATGAAGAATTCTGAACCTGATCTTGCCATTCTAATCAGTTGCGTGGGCCGAAAATTAGTATTGAAACAAAGGGTGGAAGAAGAGTTGGAGGCTGTGCGTGAGGTTATTGGCAAAAGTGCTACCATGACTGGCTTTTACTCTTATGGTGAAATTTGCCCAATCAAACCGTTTGAACAACATTGTGAACTTCACAATCAAACAATGACTATTACTATTTTTAAGGAAGTATAAACATTTCTAAAATGGAAACTACCTTTAACAAATTACTTGCTCGTCAAATCAAAAGACACTTTGGCCCTGTTAATCAGTTGCCAGAAGAACTTACTGCGCTTTTTTTGAAGATCAACGAAAGCTACAATAACTTTGATGATGATGCCAATCTGACTAAAAACATGATTGAAATCAGTTCGCAGGAACTGAGAGATGCTTTTGAGATTCAAAAACAGAATGCCGAAAAGGACAAAGAAACCATCAATAAAATTAAGGAGGCAATTTTTGCGCTTAACTCAAAACATGGCAATGACATAGAAGGTGATTACAACTCTTTGGACAGTAATTATTTATTTAATTCGCTCATCAATTTGATTGAAGAGCGCAAACAAGCTGAAATTGAGCTCACAAACTTGAAAGCTGCTGTTGAACAAAGTTCATCTACCGTGGTGATTACCAACCTTACTGGAAAAATTCAATACGTCAACAAAAAATTCACTACCAACACTGGTTATACATTTCAGGAAGCAATGGGTGCTAATCCTCGTATTCTAAAATCGGACGAAATGGGGCCAGAGAAGTACAAAGAACTTTGGACTACCATAAGTAGTGGAAATGAATGGCGTGGCGAATTTCACAACAAACGCAAGGATGGTTCATTGTTTTGGGAATTCGCGTCTATCTCCCCAATATGCGATGCAAATGGAAATATTACGAGCTACTTAGCTGTAAAAGATGATATTACAGAACGTAAATTGGCTGAACAAAGACTTCAGGAAAGCGAACTGCGTTTTGCTGTTGCCATCGAGGGCGGCAATGCTGGTATCTGGGATTGGGACATGCTGAAAAATGAAGTGATATATTCCATTCAGTGGAAAAAAATGCTTGGATATGAAGACCACGAAATAGAGAATGTATTTGAAGGTTGGAAAAAATTGTGGCATCCCGACGATACAGAGGCTATTGAACAGTCTATCAATGATCACCTTGCGGGATTAACCGAAAAATTTGAAATCATACATCGCTGCAAACACAAGGATGGAAGCTGGCGCTGGATGATTACTCGTGGCAAAATGTTGAAAGACATAAACCATGTTCCTTACCGTTGGATTGGAACGAATATCGACATTACCGAACTTAAACAAGCTGAAAGTGACCTCCAAAAAGCAGTTGCGGTAGCTGAGGCTGCCAACAAATCAAAATCGGAATTTCTGGCCAACATGAGCCACGAAATTCGCACACCGCTCAATG
>JBAXAD010000375.1:0-2676 GCA_037142715.1 Paludibacter sp.
AAGGCGAAATGAAAGAAGTGAGCGAAGATGATTTGTTGAACGCTATGAAAGTGGCACATGAGGCTATCAAAATTCAATGTCAAGCACAATTGGAATTGATGGAAGCTGTTGGCAAAACCGTAAAACGTACTTATAGCCATGAAGAAGTTGACGAAGATTTGAAAAAAGATATTTGGGCAAAAACCTACGATAAAGTGTATGAAGTAGCTGCGTCTTGCAACACCGACAAACACTCACGCGTAGATAATTTCAAAGCTGTAAAAGCTGAATATGTTGCTGCTTTGGAACCTGAAGTGGCTGCTGCCAAAAAAGGATTGATTGGCAAATACTATCACGAAGTTGAAAAAGAAGCCATGCGTCGTTCTATTTTGGATGAAGGCAAACGCTTGGACGGTCGTAAAACTACCGAAATTCGCCCTATCTGGTCGGAAGTTGATTATTTACCAGGTGCTCACGGTTCTGCCGTATTTACTCGTGGTGAAACTCAGTCACTTACAACCGTTACTTTGGGAACAAAGATGGACGAAAAATTGGTTGACGAAGCTTTGTTCCGCGGAAAAGAGCGTTTCTTGTTGCACTATAATTTCCCACCATTTTCAACTGGTGAAGCCCGTGCATCTCGTGGTGTAGGTCGTCGCGAAGTGGGTCATGGTAACTTGGCGTTGCGTGCGTTGAAAAACATGATTCCTGAAAACTATCCTTATGTAATCCGTGTGGTTTCTGATATTTTGGAATCGAACGGTTCGTCGTCAATGGCTACAGTTTGTGCTGGAACATTGGCTTTGATGGATGCTGGAGTTGCTATTGCTAAACCAGTTTCGGGTATTGCCATGGGATTGATTTCTGAAAATAAAGGTAAAAACTTTGCTGTACTTTCTGATATTTTGGGTGACGAAGATCACTTGGGAGACATGGACTTCAAGGTAACTGGAACAAAAGACGGTATCACTGCTACGCAAATGGACATTAAAGTGGACGGACTTTCGTACGAGATTCTTGAAACAGCCTTGAAACAAGCAAAAGCTGGTCGTTTACACATTTTGGGCAAAATTCAAGAAACATTGGTTGCGCCACGTGAAGACATGAAACCAAATGCACCTCGCATCGTGGTAATGTTTATTCCCAAAGAATCGATTGGTTCAATCATCGGCCCTGGAGGAAAAATCATTCAAAACATGCAAGCTGAAACAGGTGCCATGATTACCATCGAAGAAATTGGTGATCAAGGTCGTATCGAAATCGCTGCTAATAACAAAGCCGCCATCGATGCTGCATTGTACAAAATCAAAGGCATTGTAGCCATTCCAGAAATTGGTGAAACTTATCCTGCCAAAGTAAAATCGGTAATGCCTTACGGTGCATTTGTTGAGTTTATGCCAGGCAAAGAAGGTTTGTTGCACATTTCTGAAATCGACTGGAAACGCATTGAAACCATGGATCAAGCTGGAATTAAAGAAGGTGATATGATTGATGTGAAATTGTTGGAAGTTGACCAAAAAACAGGCAAATTCAAACTTTCTCGCAAAGCGTTGATGCCACGTCCTCCAAGAGAAGAAAAAGCGTAATTAGTTGATAGTTGTCAGTTAATAGTTGACAGTTATTTTAAATATATAATGCTGCAATCCAAATTTGGACTGCAGCATTATTTTTATTTAATTGTTTAAGACGTATTTTCTAATTACTTTTGTGATGAAAATTATTTATTTTCTTAACGTTCAAAAATCAACAGTTAGAGAAAAATACCATGAAAAAAACAATAGTTATTTTTTTAACCTTACTACTTATTGTACAACTATTTGCCAAAAATCCTGTAGATAGTTTTGTTAATAATAAATTACTTGAAAATGCTAGTATTAGTTTGTTGGTAAAAGATGTAGAGACAAATCAAACAGTTTATGAATTCCGACCAAAAACCAGTATAATTCCAGCTTCAACCATGAAATTGGTTACTACTGCAACTGCACTTGAATTACTTGGCCCAAATTTTAGTTTTGAAACCAAACTGGAAATTGATGGAACAATAAGTTCGGATAGCATTTTGAATGGTAATTTGTATATTCGTGGGAGTGGTGATCCAACATTGGGCTCAAATTGTTTTGATAATACAGACTTTCTTGCTAAATGGGTAGAAGCAGTAAAAAAGACGGGTGTTAAAAAAATTACCGGAAGTGTTATAGCGGATGCAACCATATTTGATGATGAGGGTGTGAACCCAAAATGGACTTGGGAAGACATTGGAAATTACTATGCAGCAGGTGCTTATGGAATTTCTTACCTAGACAATACTTTCAGCTTAACTTTACGGTCGGATATTATTGGCTCAAAACCAAAAATTGTAAAAACCATTCCAGAAATCCCTGGTTTAATTATCGACAATCAATTAACAAGCACAAATATTGGTTTCGACAGTGCATATTTCTATGGTGCTCCTCATTCCAATAACCGCAGCATTTGTGGTGAAATACCTGCTTTTAGGTCTTCATTTGTGATTAAAGGCGAAATTCCTAATCCGGGATTGTTATTGGCACAACATTTTCATGAAAAGTTAATTAGAAGTGGCATAACTATTGACCAACTTCCAACAGACAAAGTAAACTTTTTGTCTAAAAGAAAAGTCATTTACTCACATTATTCACCTCGTTTAAGTGATATAATTACTGAAACAAATATTCATAG
>JBAXAD010000376.1:0-2659 GCA_037142715.1 Paludibacter sp.
GGTGCTAAATTCACTAAAACGGTTACGCGTTTTCCAACTACTTCTTCTGGTGAAAAATGTTCCGCAATTCCCGAAACGATGATTCTTACATCAATTCCAGTATCAACTTTCAACACTAAAAGTTTGTTGGCTTTTGGCATTTTTTCAGCTTCTAGAATGGTTCCTACTCGTAAGTCTAATTTGGAAAAATCTTCAAAAGTAGCCGTTTCTTTTTGGGGCTCTATCACTTTATTTTCAGCTTTATTGGCTACTTTGGTAGCTTCTAGTTTATCAATTTGTTTTTGAATTTCGGCATCTTCAATTTGAGCAAATAATATTTCAGCTTCCCCAATTTGATTTCCTGCAGGAAGTAAATCAGTCCGTTGAGAAACATCCTTCCAACTCAAATTTAAATCTGTTTTTAGAATTCCAGATAATTTGCAAGCCGTAAACGGCAAGAACGGTTCTGACAGTACTCTTAAAGCAGCTGCAATTTGCAACGCTACATACATTTGAGTTTGGACACGCTCTGGATTGGTTTTTACCATTTTCCAAGGCTCTTCGTCGGCTAAATATTTATTTCCCAAACGGGCTACATTCATCAATTCGCCTTGCGCTTCTCTAAATCTATAACGCTCTATTGAACTTGAAATCACTGCTGGATAAGCTTTTAATTCTGCTAAAGTTTGTTCGTCAACGTCGGTAAATTCATTGGGAGCAGGAACAATTCCGTTGTAATATTTATTGGTTAATACCACCACACGATTGATGAAGTTTCCAAAAATTGCGGCCAATTCATTATTATTTCTCGCTTGAAAATCTTTCCAAGTAAAGTCGTTGTCTTTAGTTTCAGGCGCATTTGAAGTCAATGCATAACGCAATGAATCTTGCTTGTCTGGAAAATCTTGTAAGTATTCGTGCAACCAAACCGCCCAGTTTTTAGATGTTGACAATTTGTTTCCTTCTAAATTCAAGAACTCATTGGCCGGCACATTATCTGGTAAAATATACGTTCCTTCTGCTTTTAACATCGCAGGGAAAATAATGCAATGGAAGACGATATTGTCTTTTCCGATAAAGTGAACCAATTTCGTGTCAGCATCTTTCCAGTATGGTTCCCAATCTTTTCCTTCACGAGCTGCCCATTCTTTGGTAGAGGAGATATAGCCTATAGGAGCATCAAACCACACATACAATTTCTTTCCTTCCGCACCTTCTACTGGAACGTCAATTCCCCAATCTAAATCACGGGTTACGGCACGAGGTTTTAATCCGTCATCCAACCATGATTTTACTTGACCTAGTACATTTGTTTTCCAATCTTTCGCATGACCCAGCAAGATCCATTCTTTCAAAAAGTCATCGTATCTGTCCAAAGGTAAAAACCAATGTTTGGTTGATTTTAAAATGGGAGTCTCTCCAGTAATCGTTGACTTGGGATTGATTAAATCAGTAGCGTTTAAAGTCGAGCCACATTTTTCACATTGGTCACCATAAGCTTCTTCATTGCCACATTTTGGGCAAGTTCCCACCACAAAACGGTCGGCTAAGAATTGATCTGCTTTGGCATCGTATAATTGTTCGGTAACTTCCTCAATAAAGTCGCCATTATCGTATAGTTTTCTAAAAAATTCCGAGGCAGTATCATGATGAATTTTGGAAGAAGTTCGAGAATAATTGTCGAATGAAATTCCGAAATCTATAAATGATTTTCTAATAATTCCGTCGTATTTATCAATCACTTGTTGTGGTGTGATACCTTCTTTTTTGGCTTTCATAGAGATGGCTACCCCGTGTTCATCGCTTCCGCAAATGAAGGCGACATCTTTTCCTTGCAATCTTAAATAGCGTGCATAAATATCGGAAGGCACATAAACTCCGGCTAAATGCCCGATGTGAATGGGTCCGTTGGTATACGGCAATGCTGCCGTAATGGTATATCTTTTTGGATTTTCTAACATGGTATTCTTGTGGTATATAATATGCAAAAATAAGTTTTTAGCTATGAAATTACGAATTTATTTGTAATTTGTTTACTTTTGAAAAGCACTTTAAACGCTATTATTCTTTGTTAATGCGAAAGTTACTACTACTATTTACACTATTCTCAATTACTTCTTATTCTCAAAAAAAGATGATTATACCACCTTACTTAAAAAAAGGCGACACCATTGCTATTGTTGCCACGGCACGAAAAAACATTGAAGACAATTTGCAACCGGCCATCAGTTGGCTTCACCATTGGGGATTGGAAGTAGTTATTGGCAAAACTATAGGGCTAGACCACAACCAATTGGCTGGTACGGATGAAGAACGTGCTGCCGATTTTCAAAAGCAACTGGACAATCCCAATATCAAAGCCATTTGGTGTGTTCGTGGAGGCTATGGAACCGTGCGCATGATTGACTTATTGGATTTTACGAAGTTCAAACAGCATCCAAAATGGATAATAGGTTTTAGCGATGTGACTGTTATTCATAGTCATTTGAACAATTTAGGATTTGCTTCTATTCATGGCATAATGCCAGTGAGCTCCAAAGCAACTGAAGAAGCCAAAGAAAGTTTGCGCAAAGCCTTATTTGGCGAACATTTAGAGTATACCGTTCCCTGTGAACCAATGAATCGTTATGGTTTGGCAAAAGGCGAATTGGTTGGTGGAAATCTTTCTATTTTATTTAGT
>JBAXAD010000377.1:0-2638 GCA_037142715.1 Paludibacter sp.
TTTTTTGCCACATAACGTCATAATTATTTTTTTATTCCAAAACGATGTTCTATTTTTGGCACACCAATCATATTGGTTGACCACAATTAAGTTATCATTTCTGTTTTTTTTGTTGTTTTTTGTGGGCGAACACAACAAATTGGGTCATTCGATGGATACTTTTTAAAACATAGCCTATTTTCGCTATGATTATTTTTTTAACAACTTTCGTGTACGGACACGGATTAAACACTGAAACAACTTTAAAATTCAAATACTTCAATTTACTTTAAATTTAATGTTATGAGAAACATGATTACTAATCTTCTTAAATCGAAGCAAAATTTCAACCGAAGCAATAGGCTTCTTGCTTATCTTGTAGTGACAATCATAGGTATATTGCCGATGAATAATCTTCTTTATGGACAAATAGGTTCATTCCCTTATATGGATGGTGGATTTGAAGGGCAAGCTGCAACTACCACTATAAGTAACTCATTAAGCACTACGGCGTGGTCAATAACATCAACTACTGGAGGTACGCGATCAATAATAAATGGAACAGGTAGAACGGGGACTAAATACGCTCAGTTTAATAACACTAGTGCTAGTAGTACCAGAAGATTACAAACTCCATTAACAGCTGCAGGAATTGCATCAGGAAGTTATACTGTACAATTCTATTATCGAACAGCTAGTGCTACTGCACCAACCAACTTATATGGTGGTTATTATTATGACGGAGCAACTGGATCAAACACAGCAATTTTTCCAGCTGTTGCTGGAACGAATGGAACTTGGATAAAAGCAACTGCAGCTGTCAGTTCAGCAGGAACTTCAACAACATCTGGTTTTGCATGTGTTCGACACAATACTGGTAATGCATCAACTGAAGTAGAAGACATTGATGATTTTGTAATGTATGCCGGATCTGCTGATACTGGAATTCCAGATCCTGCAACAAGCCCCATAACTACATATCCATCAAGCACCTCAATAACCGTTTCGTGGACTGCACCGGGTACAGGTGTAGATGGTGGTGGTTATATGGTTGTGCGTGGAACAGCTGACCCAGCTACAACACCCAATACAAACGGTATTTATACAATTGGCAATACAGTTGCAACTGGAGAAACTGTAGTATATATTGGAACAAGTACTAATTTTACTGATTTATCGCTTACTACTGGTACAAGGTATTATTATCGCATTTACACAGTTGACAAGGCATTTAATTATTCAACAGCTTTAAGTACAAATACTTATGCTGGTGCAGCTCCATCAATTACTATAACTTCTGCATCTTCAATTAGTACTACCGGAGGGACTTTTAATGGAAATATATCATCTAATGGCGGTGTATCACTTACTGAACGTGGTTTTTGCTACAAAACAGGTAGTGGTGTTGCAATAACAGATAATAAAACTTCAGAAGGAGCAACAGCAACAGGAGATTATTCAAAAGCTTTTACGGGTTTAAGTCTTAATACGCAATATTCATACAAAGGATATGCTATAAATCCTATTGGAACAACTCTAAGTGGTACAGAAATAAGTTTCTACACTTTAGCAGCTGCACCAGGTATTCCAACCCTTAACAATGCTACTTCGAACAGCATTGATGTTGCTTTGAATACATCTTCAAATCCTTCCAACACTCAATTTGCAATCATTGAAACCAGTACAGGAAATTTTGTGCAAGCCGATGGAACTTTAGGAGCAAGCGCAGTATGGCAAACCGCTGCTACATGGGGAACAAAAACTTTATCTGGATTATCTCCTAGTACTTCATTTACTTTTAAGGTAAAAGCACGAAACGGCGATAATACAGAGACAGCTTATGGTACTACTGCAAGTTTATCAACAATAGCAAGTGATGTTCCCGTTTTAACAGTTGGTACAATTTCAGGAGCATTTGGAAGTCAATGTTTGAATTCTACTACGGGACCAAATTCATTTACTATTTCAGGTACTTTATTGAGTACTGCCGATGTTACTGTAGGTGCTTTAAGTGGATTCACATATTCTACTACATCGGGAGGAACTTACACCAGTTCATTAACGCTTACACAAGCCGGTGGGACGTACAGTCAAACTATTTATGTGAAATTTACGCCAACTGCCATTCAATCATACAGCGGCAATATCGCTGTTGGTGGTGGAGGAGCAATTTCGGGTAACTGTGCCGTAACGGGTTCAGGAATAAATACAGCACCCACTGTTACAACTACTTCGCCCGCAAGCTCGATAACCAATACCACTGTTACACTTAGTGGAAATGTAAGCGATGCTGGATGTCAGGCTATTACAGCGCGCGGTATCTGTTATGGTACTTCAATTAATCCTACTATATCAGGTTCATTTAGTAACGAAACGGGTACAACTGGAGTAATATCGAGCAATATTACAGGATTAACAGCTGCCACCATCTATCATTTCAGAGCGTATGCCACAAGTAGTGCAGGAACAAGTTATGGAGCAGATGCTACATTCACTACCTTAAATGTACCTACAGCACAAGTAACTGGTTTAAATTTTACGAGCCCTGTTTCTATAGCTAGTACATCAACCGGTTTTACCATTAATTGGACACCAGCTGCTACAGCATAGCCGTCAAGCTAAGCCGTTATTTTATTGATATATAATGAGTTATAAATAT
>JBAXAD010000378.1:0-2624 GCA_037142715.1 Paludibacter sp.
GTGAAACACCATTTGGATCTTTTAAACAATTTGCTAATCCAGATTTTGCGAGAGATGTTTTTCCTACTCCTGGTGGACCTTCAAATCCAAAACAATAACCATCTTGTTTACCATGGATCCATTGACCAATAATAATTTCGATTTGTTTTTTTGCTTTTTGCATGGGTTATCCAAATAATTGTTGTTGACCGTTGTTAGCTTCCAGTACTCTCATGCTATCGGCTGCGCTGTAGCGTCCGTGAACGTGAGCACGGCCTTGTTTTACTTCAATGAGTACATCCACCTCGTGTTTCCATTTAGTGATACTTTCACCCATTTGCATGATAAGATGCCAGGATAGTTTTCGGCGGCGAAACTTGTGGCGCAATGCTTCAAAATCGTTGTAGTTCATTTGCACGTGCTGAATGGAATCAATGATTACAAACCGATAGCCTCCGTTTTGGATAAACTTCTCAATTTCAGCAATGTTTTTGGAGTGGATAAAGCGAACTTTCTCGGACACTACACCGCAATGGTTGATGCGTTGTTGGAGGGTTTTGGAGTTCAAACGCTCCTCAGCTGAGACATACAATACTTTGCCATATTGGCTTACATACTGTGCAAACTTGGCGCAATAGGTGGACTTACCGGATTTGGCTTCACCACGTATGAGCGTAGAAAAACGGATGTCGGGTTCGCCCAGAATCTTTTGCCAGTCGCCTTCAAACGGGTAGCATTCTACTACACGTTCGGTGATTTGGGATGGTGATAGGGTTTTCATTTGATAGGGTAATTAATTTGATTTGAAAATTAAGCGGATGATAATTTGACCAAAGTAAATGGCCGAAAGCAGTAGCCCGGTGTTTTGGATTGGACTACGTTTGAATGTCTTGAGGACTTTGATTAGCTGATTTCTCATGATGTATTAAATAATAGGGTTATTGAACTAATTTGTAGTACATTTCAGCAGCTTCTTTTACAATCGGTTTCAATGTACGAGTACCGTTTAATTGCTGACGAATGGTGCATTCCGAATAGGTTTTGGAACTGCGCTCAGTGGCAAGTTTGTTTGTGATTTGCATGATGCGTGAAGTGTCACCATGTTTTTTCTCTGAAAATAATTGTGCATTCATATTTATTTGTACTTTTGTATTGTAAATCGGTGCAAATATACGAGCTTATTTTCTAATACGCAAAATAATAGTAGCTTATTTTCTAATTAAATTATGGATATACGTGGTCGCATATTGCAATATCTTGAATATAAAAAGATTAGTAAGTACCAATTCTATAAAGAAATTGGTGTTTCTAATGGCTTTTTAGATAAGAATGGTGCAATTGGAAGCGATAAGTGCGAGAAAATAAGCTATCAATACCCAGATTTAAACCTAGTATGGCTAATAACAGCTATGGGTGACATGATAAGTAATCCTACTGTCAATGATAAGATGCCAATGGCAGCTTCACCAGCATCAGAATATAAAACAGGAGATAAGTATACACAGCAGCTAGAGAAAGAGAATAGGCGGTTGATAGCTGAAGTAGAACGGAAACAGGAGATGATTGATAGCTTTATGAATGGTGATATCATCATAAAAAAAGAGACGGGTTAGGTACATTTACCTGCACGCCAAGGAACGCCTCTATTGAGGCGTTCCTTGGTTTCCTTACTGATTCACCACGCAGGGCGCAATGGTAAAGAGGTTGAATAAGTCAGACATACAAGAATCATGGCTCTTAGTGAGCGATAACCAAGCATACCCACCATTTGACATACCAATGAAAGAAGTACGGTCTTTGGCTATTGTAGTAGGAGTCATCAGGCTCGAATAGCCCCAAAAATTAACAAAGTTGCTCTTTCCCCCCGCTGACCCTTGCAAAAAGGATGTTATACCCCAATTTACGACACAAACTTACTATAACCTTGCTACAATAAGAAATCGTGTACATTGTTAAATAGGCACGATTCGTAGGAGGAAATAGGCACGATTCGATTTGCCAATTAAAATTTATTATTATTTTCTTTTACATTCATTGTTATTTCGTGTTTATTTGCCACTATTCCCCAAGGTTATTACACCTCTCTCAATGGCAAATCCTCAGCAACTCTAAAAACAGAGCTGCACAATATTATATGTCAAGACACTACCCACTACCTCACCTACGGTTCAGGTACAAACCACACTTGGCAGGGCTTTTATTCAACTGACAGAAACCCACTCAACAACCTTGTTATTGACATGTATTCCGATTCACTTCGTTACTTCGCAAGCAATTACATATCACTAAGCTACCCAGGCTTTGGACAGAAAATCCACATAGAACATAGCGTTCCAAAATCATGGTGGGGAAGTCACGAATGGGCTGCATATAAAGACCTCAATCACTTATATCCTGCCGATGGCAGTACAAATCTATCAAAGAACGATAATCCTTTAGGAGTTGTATCAGGAACACCCACCAAAAACAATGGAGTAAGTAAAATTGGTCCCGCTGTGTATGATGGCTATGTTGGTAACGTATTCGAGCCAGCCGACCAATACAAGGGTGACTTTGCACGCTCTTACTTTTACATGGCCACAGCTTACGAACATTATAAAAATCTTTGGGTTACTACCAAGCCAGAAAACATGATGGAAAACAAC
>JBAXAD010000379.1:0-2581 GCA_037142715.1 Paludibacter sp.
AAATTCTTTCGCTATAATTTATCCAAAGCACAAATATCTTTTTTGCTGCATCTGTTGGCATTTTAATTTTTGAGTAAAAGAGAATTACAATTAAGTTTGTCCCAATATTTATTACTAAAATGAAAAGAAAAGAATTGCACGCAGCACATGGAAATACTTTGAGTTGCAAAGGGTGGATACAAGAAGCAGCATTGCGTATGTTATTTAATAATCTTGATCCTGATGTAGCAGAAAAGCCTGAAGACCTTGTAGTTTATGGTGGTATTGGGAAAGCTGCCCGTAATTGGGAATGTTTTGATCTTATTGTTAAAGCACTTCAGGATTTAGAAGAAGATGAAACACTATTAATTCAAAGTGGAAAAGCTGTTGGAATTTTGCCAACTCATAAAGATGCTCCGCGTGTAATTATTTCAAATTCGATGTTGGTTCCTAAATGGGCAACATGGGAAACTTTTCATGAGCTCGATAAAAAAGGGCTGATGATGTACGGACAAATGACTGCAGGAAGTTGGATATATATTGGCTCGCAGGGAATTGTTCAAGGAACTTACGAAACTTTTGCCGAAGCAGCACGTCAGCATTTTAATGGAACGTTAAAAGGAACGCTAACTGTAACCGCTGGACTTGGCGGAATGGGAGGAGCTCAGCCACTTTCGGTAACTATGTGTGATGGTGTTTGCCTTGCTGCCGAAATGGTGGAATGGCGAATTAAAAAAAGAATAGAAACACGTTACCTCGATATGATGTCGAGAGATATTGATCAGGCAATTGATATGGCCTTAAAAGCAAAAGCTGAAGGCAGAAGATTATCAATTGGTGTATTATGTAATGCGGTTGATTTATTAAAAAGATTGATTGAAAGAAATATTGTTCCCGATCTGTTAACCGACCAAACATCTGCTCACGATCCTTTGAATGGCTACTATCCGGAAGGATTGGCAGAAGAAGTTTCAGATCACATGCGCAAAACCGAACCTGAAAAATATACCAACCTTGCGCTCGACACCATTGCTCATCATGTTCAGTTAATGTTGGAATTACAAAAACTTGGAGCCATCACTTTTGATTACGGAAATAATATTCGCGGACAAGCAAAAGACAAACGCGGTGTGATGAATGCTTTTGATTTTCCGGGTTTTGTTCCTGCATATATTCGTCCGCTTTTTTGCGAAGGAAAAGGACCATTTCGTTGGGTAGCTTTGAGCGGTGATCCTGAAGATATTTATACAACCGACCGTGTGATGAAAGAATTATTTCCTGAAAATAAATCGTTGCATCGCTGGTTGGATATGGCAAACGAAAGAATTGCATTTCAAGGATTGCCTGCACGTATTTGCTGGATTGGACAAGGCGATAGAGAAAAAGCAGGATTGGCATTTAATGAATTGGTAAGAACAGGAAAAGTAAAAGGACCTATTGTTATTGGTCGCGATCATTTGGATACAGGTTCTGTTGCTTCACCAAATCGTGAAACCGAAGCGATGAAAGATGGCAGTGATGCTGTTGCTGATTGGCCGATTTTAAATGCATTGATTAATACTGCAGGTGGAGCAAGTTGGGTTTCTGTTCACCAAGGCGGTGGGGTTGGTATGGGATATTCTATTCATGCCGGAATGGTGATAGTTGCAGATGGAACCGATGATGCAGCAAAACGCATCGCACGAGTATTGCATAACGATCCAGCGATGGGCGTGATACGTCATGCAGATGCAGGTTATGACATTGCCATTGATACGGCACGAAAACATCGATTGGATTTGAAGGAGCGATTGAAAAACATTCCTGAAGTTTCATAAGATTTTTCATTATTTTTACCAAACAAATGTTCAACCAAAAAATACAAAAAGATTTTGTTCGCGTAATAAAACGTGGAAGCAAAGAAGATGATGACACACTTTTTTGGCTTACAAAAACGCCTTTAGAAAGGTTAACTGCATTAGAAGAAATTCGTAAATCTTATAACGATTGGAAATATGGAATTGAACGAAGATTTCAAAGAGTTTATAAAATTGTTAAACGCCAACAAAGTTAAATACCTTGTAGTTGGTGGCTATGCGGTGGGTTATCATGGCAATCCACGCTATATAAAAGATATTGATTTGTGGTTTTTGATGAATCATGAAAATTCTAAAAATATTATCGAGTCAATTAAATAATTCGGATTTGAATTTTTAGGGTTGAGTGAAGAAGATTTTTTGAATTCAGAAAATATTATTCAACTTGGTTATCCTCCTAATCGAATTGATCTATTAACTGACTTATCAGGAGTTGATTTTGAAACATCTTACAAAAACAAAGAAATTGTAGATTCTGAAGATGTGAAAATAAATTTCATTTCACTCGATGATTTAATTAAAAACAAAATAGCAACTGGCAGATTGCAGGTCTTGGCAGATGCAAAAAAATTGGCAAGATTAAAAAAATGATATTATCAATGATAACGCAAGAAAATATTGATTGGATTTGAAGGAGAGGTTGAAATAATTTAAATGGTTAAAACCATTTTTTATAGTTCTTATATTGTTTTTTACCCCACGGTTAAAACCGTGGGTTGTCGAATAGATGATGAACATTACAACCC
>JBAXAD010000380.1:0-2572 GCA_037142715.1 Paludibacter sp.
AACAACAACAGACCCAATGTTTAGTAACGGTTCAGAGTTCTCGAGCTGGCAGTCTAACAATTGTGACAGGTGCAAGAAAGCCTCAATCTACAACGAGAAAGAAGATAGCTATCCAAAATTCAGATACTAATATGACAAATTACGACGTAAAAAGGCTTGCTTTGGTGCTGGCAGTACAAGCCGACATAGAGGGAATGAAAGTTGAAAACCTTCAACGTGAACAGCAAGGAATGTCTCCTGCATATCCAAATGAATTGTTTCAGGATATGGCAGAGCAACTTAGAAATTTAGCAGCATTACACGACGAACAACTTTAGACATGACCAATCAACAATACATATCAATCGCAAAGCTGCTCGAGCAGTTCAACCCTGAATTGTTCGAGCAGTATAAATCACAAGTATCAATGGAGATTGATGTTGAGTTGCTATTCACGCACTCGAAAAAGCATATATTCGTGGAATTATCCGGGATGGCATTTATGGCAGACCGAATTAACTATTATCACTTTAGCGTAGAAAAAAGATGGTGGTATAGAGATTCAATGGCATTGCACATTTGCTATCAATTTTGCGGCGAAGAAAGATACGCAGAAACGACTGGTAGCAAAATTGATAAAATCATTAGCGATATTGAAATTGTCAATAAAATAATGAAAGACCAATAGCAAACTAAAAAATCTTTCTTTTTTCTTGAAAATAAAAGCAGAAATGTTTGCATAATGATATTAAATACCGTATCTTTGCATCGTATTAATCAAACGAAATAAAATGAAGTATTCAGAAATTGAACGCAAACTAAAGAAATCCGGATGTTACTGGGTAAAGGATGGGAAAAAGCACCCATGGTGGTACAGCCCAATTACAGGAAAGGAATTTCAAACAAGCCACCACAAAAGTGAAGAAGCAAAGTACGGCACACAAAAACAAATTAGCAAAGAATCAGGGGTTAAATTATAACCCCTGCCAAAAAGAAAGGAGACACATTATGAAAGTAGATGCATTAATAGAAAAAGGATTGGACGGAACATACGATGTCCATTTCGGAGACGACACCAAGGATTTGACATTTGGTCTTTTGGGTCAAGGAAATACTGTTCAAGAAGCCATTGAAGATTTTTACAACAGTAGAGATGAAATAAAAGAAATGTATGCCGATAAAGGAAAGCATTTTCCAGAAAATTTGGAATTTAATTTCAAATACGACACCGCTTCGTTCTTAGCCTATTATTCAAAAGTATTATCTTTGTCGGGGTTACAGCGTATCACTGGTGTAAACCAAGGACAGTTGAGCCACTATGTGACTGGGCATCGTAAACCAAGCCCAAAAACAGTAGAGAAAATTGAGAAGTCACTTCATGCTTTTGCCAACGAAATAAGTCAAGTTCATTTCGTCTGATTAATACACTCACTAAATGATTGACCAAGCCCTGTACCGAAACGTGCAGGGCTTTTTCATTCCCTCTAAATCACTTAAAGTATTACTTTAGATATTGATATATAAATAATTGAAAATAAGTGATTGATAATATATTTTTATTATTTATCTTTGCCGAATGAAACTCACCATCAAACAAGAAAACTTCTGTAACTACTACATTGAGAGCGGGAATGCTTCCGATGCCTACAGACGTGCGTATGATTGTGAAAAATCAACAGAGAAATCGATTAATGAGTTATCGAGTGCATTATTAAATAACATCAAGGTTGCATCAAGGGTAAATGAATTAAAATTAAACCTACAAGAAAAGTCAGACATTACCAAAGACCGCATTTTGAATGAGCTCAGAGCGATTGTATTTGCAGACATAAGGGATTATGTCACTTTCGATGGGAATAGTGTAAAATTCAAGGCGTTTGACCAATTGACAAATGAACAGGCAAAAGCCATTGAAAGTATTAAGCAAACTAAAGATGGCGTGGAACTGAAACTTCATGGCAAAAACTGGAGCATTGAGAAAGTTTGCAAGATGTTAGGATTCGACGCACCTACCAAAACAGACTTAACAACCAACGGAAAAGATTTAATTACCGAAATGATATTCACCATTGACCCAAGATGTACACATAAACTTTCAAGCAATGAAGCTGAAGCAATCAACTCATAAATCTGATTTGTTTATTTCAAATCTAGCTGCAACGGGTCCAACTGCAACGGAAAGAACTATAATCAACCAGGGTGGAACTTCCAGCGGGAAAACCTACACAATAATTGAGATTCTTTTCTGCATTGCAATCAGAGAACCAAAATCAGTTATTACCGTAGTTGGTCAAGATATTCCAAACCTGAAAAAAGGAGCGTACAGAGATGCAAAAAATATATGGGGTGATTCAGAACTGTATCAACAGTGTTTCGGGAAACCTAACGAAACAGAACGTATTTTTACTTGCAGTAATGGTTCAATTATTGAGTTTAATTCCTATCAGGATGAGCAAGATGCAAAGAGTGGAAAACGTGATTACCTGTTCGTAAACGAGGCAAACGGTATTGATTATAAAATTTACTGGCAGCTGGCCATCAGAACTAAGAAAAAGATTTTCATTGACTACAATCCAACTTCAAGATTTTGGGC
>JBAXAD010000381.1:0-2560 GCA_037142715.1 Paludibacter sp.
AAAGTGTTCGGGCAGAGGCTGATAATCAAGAATCTATGATTGCTGCAAATGATGCAATTGATGACTTGAAAGAAAAAAGAAAAATTCTGTTGGTGGAAGATGACGAAGAAATCCGAAATTATTTGTCAAGCCATCTTTCTTTATCTTACACAGTTCTTGAAGCCGAAAATGGAAAATTAGCGTGGGAAATACTGCAACAAGAAGATGAAATTCAGTTGATAATTTCCGATTTGATGATGCCGGTGCTCGATGGTCTGACACTTTGTAAAATGGTAAAACAGAACATTCAGCATTGTCACATTCCGTTTATTCTTCTCACTGCCAAAAATGAAGTAGAACATCAGCTGAAAGGTTTGCAGGTTGGGGCAGATGATTATCTGGGCAAACCGTTTATTTACTCTATTATCGAAACCAAAATCAGCAATATTTTCAAACAACATCAACGTGTTATTCGTCGATATTCATCAACGTTGGAATTTAATACCCAAGAGTTGGTTTCAACAGGTCTTGATGAAGAATTTTTGAACCGAGCCATTGAAATCGTGGAAAAACATATTGATGATGAAAATTTCTCTGTCGAGGATTTTAGTGCTGAAATGTGTATGAGCCGCTCGGGATTACACTTGAAATTAAAAGCAATAACAGGAGAATCTGCACGCGATTTTATTCGCAAAGTAAGACTGAACCATGCTTGTAAACTGCTCAAGGAAGGAAGATATAATCTGACCGAAATAAGCGAGAAAATTGGTTTTACTCCAGCCTACTTTTCTACCGCTTTTAAGAAATATACCGGATTTATGCCGAGTGAATACCTCAAAAACTTATAAAATCAACGTGATTGAAAGTTTATTCAACACGGGGAAAAGTCCGCTACGTATGCTTTGTCTAATTTTGCAACAGAAAATTAATAATCTAATGCAAAATAAGGCAATTTATGAAACTGAAAAAATTATCGCTGGCAATTTGTGCCATACTTCTCTTATCAGGTTATAAACCTGTGCCACAAAACGCCAATAAAGATTGGTATCACAATGGAATTCAAACTGCACAATTTCAGTTGAGGTCGATGGCAAAAACTATCAACAATTTACACCCCGACAGTACTTTTTTTCCACGCTCCATAACCCCTGAAAATAAAATCAGATTAGTAGGAATGCACGATTGGACCAGCGGTTTTTTCCCTGGTTCGTTGTGGTATGCCTATGAATTAACCGGCGACAAGCAATTGGCTCATGAAGCTCGAATTTTTACAGAGAAACTTTCAGAACTGCAATTTTACAAAGGGATTCATGATGTAGGATTCATGATGTATTGCAGTTATGGCAATGGAATTCGTTTGATGCCGTCGACCAATGATTCGCTAGTGCTTATTAACACTGCAAAGAGTTTAAGCACCCGGTTTCATCCTCAGGTTGGGTTAATAAAATCATGGGACCACGAGCCTGCATGGAAATATCCAGTGATAATTGACAACATGATGAACCTTGAATTGCTATTTGAAGTATCGAAAATTACAAGCGATAATTCCTATAAAAATATTGCCATTAGTCATGCCGATAAAACCATGAAAAATCATTTTCGACCCGATATGAGCACTTATCACTTGGTAAGTTATGACCCAGAAACGGGTGCCGTGCTAACCAAAGAAACCCACCAAGGATATTCCAACTCAAGTGCTTGGGCACGTGGTCAAGGTTGGGGATTGTACGGATATATAGTTTGTTATCGATACACACACGACAAAAAATACCTCGATTGGGCTGAAAAAATTGCCGCATATATTATGTCAAGCGTTAAAACCGATGATAAAATTCCTTACTGGGATTATAATGCACCCGATATACCAAAGGCCCCACGCGATGCATCAGCAGCCGCTGTAACCGCTTCTGCATTGATGGAATTAAGCCAGATAACCGTTGATGGCAACAAGTATTTTAACTATGCAGAAAAGATTTTGAAAAGTCTTTCGAGCGATAATTATCTTGCAAAAAAAGGCACTAACAACCACTTCATTTTAATGCACTCGGTTGGGTCATATCCCCACGATTCGGAAGTGAATATGCCGTTGAACTATGCCGACTATTATTACCTCGAAGGAATGAAACGGTACAATGATATAATTAATAAAAATGAAAAACTACAAACAATAAAATGAAAAACACCAATCTGATTAAAACTGGCATTACCCTGATTTTAACCCTTTGTCTTTTCATGGCAAAATCGCAAACTGTTGATAACAATGTTTTTACGTATTTGAATCTTAATTACAAAGGACTTGAAGAAGTAAAGAAACTTCACGAACTCGGCAAAGACACCGAAGCTTGTGCGGCATTGCTGACTTATTACAAAAACCGAAATTCAATTATCAATCCTGATATGAATCTTAACCGTATCAGCATTTCCAAAGATGAACAAGGCTGGGCTGACGATGCCATGGAACACAAATTCTTTTCACACGAAGGATTTAAACCAAGTCTTTTTTACGGAAAAGAAATTGATTGGAATTATTGGCCGGTGAAAGACAATGAACTTCGCTGGCAACTTCACCGCCTGAAATGGT
>JBAXAD010000382.1:0-2551 GCA_037142715.1 Paludibacter sp.
CAGTTGGTAGAGCAAAGGACTGAAAATCCTTGTGTCCCCGGTTCGATTCCTGGTGACGCCACAAAAAGCAAAAACAGTTACATGAAAATGTAGCTGTTTTTTTTCTTAAAGAAAGACTTTTACCCCAAAACCCCAATTCTTTATTATTCGTCTTTTTTTTGTATTTTTGCAAACAAATAAAAAATTGAAGCGCATTACGAATGAATAATATCCGCAATTTCTGTATCATAGCCCATATCGACCATGGGAAAAGTACCTTAGCCGACCGCCTTTTAGAATATACCAACACAGTAGCCGGCAAGGAAATGCAGGCGCAAGTGCTTGATAACATGGACTTAGAGCGTGAACGTGGTATCACCATTAAGAGCCACGCCATCCAAATGAGTTACAAGCTCAATGGCGTAGAATATGTTTTTAATCTGATAGATACTCCAGGGCACGTCGATTTTTCGTATGAAGTGTCACGGTCCATTGCTGCTTGCGAAGGTGCTTTGCTGATTGTGGACGCTACACAAGGTATTCAGGCACAGACAATTTCTAATTTATACATGGCATTGGAACATGATTTGGAAATTATCCCCATCATGAATAAGATGGACATGGACAATGCTATGCCCGAAGAAGTTGAAGACCAAATTGTGGAATTATTGGGCTGTAAACCTGAAGATATTATCCGTGCCAGTGGAAAAACAGGTATGGGTGTTGATGAAATTCTCGAAGCAGTTGTAAATCGTGTTCCAGCTCCAAAAGGTGATCCTGAAGCACCGCTACAATGTTTGATTTTCGATTCAGTATTTAATTCATTCCGTGGTATTATTGCTTATTTCAAAATAGAAAATGGCACCATCAATAAAGGTGATTTTGTAAAATTCGTAAATACCGAAAAAGAGTATTATGCGGACGAAATAGGCGTTTTGAAACTGGAAATGTCGCCCACCAAAACCTTGAGTGCAGGCAATGTAGGTTATATTATTTCTGGTATAAAAACATCGAAGGAAGTGAAAGTGGGCGATACCATTACCCACGTAAAACGACCTTGTGAGAGTCATATCGATGGTTTTGAAGAGGTGAAACCCATGGTTTTTGCTGGAATATATCCCATTGACACCGAAGATTTTGAAGACCTGCGCGCTTCCATTGAAAAATTGCAGTTGAATGATGCGTCATTGACTTTTGAGCCAGAATCATCCGTGGCTCTGGGCTTTGGCTTCCGTTGTGGATTTTTGGGTATGCTCCACATGGAAATTATCCAGGAACGTCTGGACCGCGAGTTCGACATGAACGTGATTACCACCGTTCCTAACGTTTCATATCGGGTTTTTACCAATAAAGGTGATTTGATTGAAGTACATAATCCGTCGGGATTGCCTGATATTATGGCTATTGACCGTATTGAAGAGCCATTTATTCGTGCTTCCATTATTACTCGCACCGATTATATCGGACAAATTATGACGCTTTGCCTTGGCAAACGTGGCGAATTGGTGAAGCAAAATTATATATCGGGCAATCGTATGGAATTGATTTATGATTTGCCACTGGGCGAAATTGTGTTCGATTTTTACGACCGATTGAAAAGTATATCAAAGGGTTATGCATCATTCGATTATCATTTGAATGGTTTCCGACCATCTAAATTAATACGACTGGATATTCTGCTTAATGGCGAACCTGTAGATGCACTTTCGTGTTTAATACATGTGGACAATGCTGTTCCGCTGGGTAAACGCATGTGCGAAAAACTAAAGGAACTCATTCCTCGTCAGCAATTTGACATTGCCGTGCAAGCAGCCATTGGTGCAAAAATCATCAGTCGCGAAACCATTAAAGCAGTACGTAAAGATGTGACTGCCAAATGTTATGGTGGTGATATTAGTCGTAAACGTAAATTGCTGGAGAAACAAAAGAAAGGCAAGAAGAAGATGAAGCAAATTGGCAATGTAGAAGTACCGCAGAAAGCATTTTTGGAAGTGTTGAAATTGGATTAAGTTATTATAATAAAAACACCAATTATGAAATCAAATTCAAGTAATGTATTGATAGATAATTATTTTGGGTTACTTCGGGGTTTAAGCAAGGAGACTAAATTGCAACTGATTTCTAAACTTTCAAATTCAATGATTGAGAAAGTTGATGAAAATGAAAGTCTAGTTGACCGTTTTTTTTGTGCTTTCAAATCCGAGAAAAGTGCAGAAGAAATAATAAAAGAAATTAGAGAAAGCAGGACGTTTAATCGAACTATAGAATCCTTTTAAAGAAATGGCTAAATGTCTAATTGATACTAACATCTGCATTTTCCTATTTAAAGGAAGATATAATTTAAATGAACAGTTTAAGGAAAAAGGTTTCGTGAATTGTTGTATTTCAGAGATTACACTAGCAGAACTAAAATATGGTGCGGAATGTAGCGATAGGATTTCTGAAAATATGAAAATGATAAATGATTTTGCTGATAAAATAACAATTGTTCCAATTTACAATTCGTTGAGCGTTTATGCAAAAGAGAAAGCCAGATTGAGGAAAGCGGGCAAATTAATTGATGATTTTGACC
>JBAXAD010000383.1:0-2544 GCA_037142715.1 Paludibacter sp.
TCGTTGCCGTTGCTCCACCAAATTACCGACGGATGATTCACGTCACGCTCCACCATTTCCTCGATTAGTTTAACTCCCGTTGGCGTATCGTAATGACCGTGCCATCCACCAAATTCATTCTCAACATACAATCCCAGCGAATCGCAAGCATCTAGGAATTCAGGGTCGGCCGGATAATGCGACAACCGAACCGCATTCATATTCATGCTTTTAATTAGCATTATATCTTCAATGTTTTTTGCTTTAGAAAGCGTGCGACCAGTTTCGGGACGGAAACTGTGACGGTTCACGCCGCGGATATTAACTTTTACAGCATTGATATAAAGTCCATCGCTTGGGCGAACTTCAATGGTGCGGAAACCGAATTTTTCGGTGATTTGGTGCAAAACGGTTCCGTCATTTGCCAACAAAGAAACTTGCGCAGTATAGCGGTTCGGGGTTTCGGCTGTCCAAAGTTTTGGGGCTTTTGCAACTAATTCAATAGTTGTCCAGTCGCTGGCTGCTTTAATCGCAGAAACAGATTCAGCCAATTTATTGCCTTTGCTGTCTAGTATAATTGTTTTCAGACTAGCGCCTTCAATGGCTTTATTCAAATAACAATTGGCTTTGAAAGTGCCATCTGCTTTAGCATCAATGGAAAGTTGTTGGATATTGAGGGCAGGTTTAATGTCCAGAAAAACAGGACGGAAAATGCCGCCGAAGTTCCAGTAATCGGCGCGTCGCTCAGCCAGATTAACACCTGCGTTTTCGCTTTCCTTACTTACGGTTACTTCCAACAAGTTTTTTGTGCCGTATTTAACCCGCTCGGTAATGTTGTAGGAGAATCGGTAAAATGCGCCCTGATGTACAGCTCCAGCTTTCTGACCATTGATTTTTACCTCGGTATCGGTCATTGACGCTTCGAACTTGATAATCACTTGTTTCCCACGCCATGCCAATGGAACTTCAAACTCGTATTTATACATTCCTTTTTCATTGGCCACACCGTCAGGGAAAGCCTTTCCGTAGAACTTCATCCCGTATTGATATTTTCCAAAACCTTGCAATTCCCAGCACGATGGCACGCCAATCTTGGTCCATTTGCCCGAATTTATTCCATCGGTACAAAAGAAATCCCATTGCACCATATCGTCCGAACCATATCCCGAAAGGTAAACCCGCTCAGTGGTTGGAATTGGTTTTTGGGCAAAAATAGTAGAAAGGGAAAGTATTGCAAAAGCAGCTAATATATAGGTTTTGATACGATTCATTCGATTTAAAGAATTAGGTATGATTACTTAATTTCAAGACGAAAAAAAATGGTATTTGTACCCAATAAAATACTAATTGATAATTAATAATGAACAATTAATAATTAGTAAGACGCAGTAAATTAATGTCTTATAAACCAGCAAATATATCAATAAATAATTTCACCTACTTGTTGAGCTACTGATATTTATAAGAAAGCCATATTATTCTTCAAATATTCCACCAATCACTTCTTTCAATTCCGCATAAATCCCCGCATTTGCAGCCAATACAGAACCATTCTCAAAGTGATGATTACCGCCCTGGAAGTCACAGACAAATCCACCAGCCTGTTGGATTATCAGAACTCCGGCTACAATGTCCCAAGGTTTGAGGTTGAATTCGTAACGCCCGTCATAGCGTCCACAGGCCACATAAGCCAGGTCGGCAGCAGCAGAACCGCTCATCCGGAGACCGTGTGTGTTTTTGAGAAAATAATCTACAGAAGCGAGTAGCTCCGGGTAACGGTCCATATAATGATGCGGGCGGCCGGTAACAATCAGTGCATCGGAGAGTTTATCAATACTGGAAACATGAATTTCATTTCCATCCAAAAATGCTTTGCTTCCTTGCCAGGCATAAAAAGTTTCCTTGCGGGTAATTTCATAAATAACACCCACCACAGGTTCCTTTTTGTAAGTTAACCCAATGCTGATGGCATAAGATGTGGAGGCATGAATAAAATTGGTGGTGCCGTCGAGCGGGTCGATAATCCAGAGGTAGTCTTCACCATTTTGTTGGGCCGTTCCCTCCTCAGTTATAAAACCTGCTTCGGGGATAATTTCTTTCAATGCCGCCACCAATAGGCGTTCAGCACCTTGGTCGACATACGATACGAAGTCGTTCTTGCTTTTGGTTTCTACTTTATCCAACGAAAAACTGAGGCTTTCCTGGTCGATATAAGCGGCAACTTCTTTGGCAAGTGCAATAACTTTTTCGGTAATGGAACGATAATCTTTATTCATTATGAAATATTTTGTTGGCAAATTTACGCAAATTAAATAATAATCTTGTTTGCATATTTAATATCAACAAAACAACTGATGAAAAGAACGCTGATTTGGTGCCAAAATCAATTTACGCAGTAAATTTTAAATCCGTTTTTTTTCGCTCAATCGGCGAAATCGGCGTTCTATTCTTTTTCTTGATTTCTAAGTTAAGTAATAAAGAATTATTGTTGATATATTTCTTAAATTATCATTTTCTATGACCCCCAACCCCCCTACTGGGGGCTTTAAGACGCAGTATTTAAAG
>JBAXAD010000384.1:0-2524 GCA_037142715.1 Paludibacter sp.
ATACTAAACATTTTATTCAGTTTTACACTGATAAATTTGCGGTTTTCACTGAATATTTAATAGGAAAATTAGGGAAACAGAGAAAAACAACGAAATTGAGGTATTATTAGCAATTAAAACAGCAAATAATTTGATATTTCAATGCAATCAAAAAACGGCTTCATGTTGTAGGTTTACGGCTTTTCAAGTCTTGTATACTGTCAAAGCTTTTTTCCAAAAAGACCTTAGCTCAGGAATCTTTTATATTTAAAATAGAAATAAAACAATGCTTTTACATGAACAAAACTCATTTTGGTGAGTAAGCGTTTGTTGGTCATGCGCTGACATAAATGCTGAATGCTGCAATGTGGAATGAAATAGATTTTCCATCCTTTTTGTTGAATCCGTAGGCAATAATCAGCATCTTCGGGACCATAAAAAATGTGCTCGTCCAAAGAGCCAACCTGTTTGTACGCTTCGGAACGTATAAACTGACAGGCTCCAATCAAATACTCAGGGCTAAAAATCTGCGAACGAGTTTCTTCGGTATATGAATAGCGGTATTCCTTCCCTTTCATAACATTGGCAACTTTTTCTTTAATCCCTGGATACTTCTTACAGTTTTCTTGCACTATTCCGTTGCCGTCAATCAGTTTACAACCACACATGCCGGCATCGGGGTGCGTGTCCATAAAGATTTCCATGTATTCTATCGCCTCTCGCGAAACCACCGTGTCATTGTCCAGAATAAAAAGATATTCACCTACAGCTTTTTCCAACGCTTTGTTGCGGGCATACGCTACCCCAAAGTTTTGGCTCAGCTCAATAAATTGTATGGACTGATAGTTGGATTTCATAAAAGCCACCGTGTCGTCTTCGGATCCATTATCCACTACTATAACTTCCACATCCGACCTTTCCATTAGTGTATCCAATGATTTCAGACAGTTACGCAGCAACAACGAACCGTTCCAAGTGATAATAATTACCGAAATTTTCATGCTTTGCTATTTACAAATTTAATATTGAAATGAGATATTGGATGATTATAATTGGTCAAAACAGAAATATACTTACCCGAAAAGCTTTACCCTTAATACTTTGAGCGCATAGAGAAACTCTTTCAAACTTCGGAAGCGTTTTAGTTGGCGAAAGACAAAGTTTGGCGATAGGAAATACTGGATATTGTTCCAATACAAAATTTTCTCCATCTCTTTGGCCGACAAATGCGGATAGGAAAGTATCGATTCGCGTTGCACGTCGGTAGCTACATATTCGCCGGTGGTAATCCACCCGTTTTGTTTGGCCAACAAATAAAACTCAGTGCCAGGAAATGGAGATACAATATTGAACATGATTTGATCCACTTTCAGCTTTTGTGCTTGTCTGAGCGTATCACGCAAAGTTTCTTTGGTTTCCAATGGACTTGTACCAATCAGAATGTTCAATTTCACTGGTACATGATATTTTTTTAAAAGTGCAATAGCTTTGTAAATTTGTTCACGGGTGATGCCCTTCTTAATATACTTCAAAACCTCATCGTCGAACGATTCAACCCCCAGATCCACATATTGGCAATCTGACTCGCCCAGCGCTTTTGCAATATTCTCGGTAATGGCATCTACGCGTGCCTGACAGCCCCACTTGAAGCCATACTTACGCAAGGAAGCACAGATGGCCAGCGTTCGGGGCTCATTCCATATAAAATTGTCATCCATAAATCCGATGGCTTTATAACCATCTGCATGGAGTTGCTGCAATTCCATGTTAATGCTTTCGACCGACCGAAATGAAATGGGCGGTTTTTTGCCAAACTCCCTACGATTCTCTATTTCGCGGGCAAAAGTCAATGAACTAGGCACGCAGAAAATGCACTTGTAGGGGCAATTTCGCGACGTAACCATCACGGTGTAGGGTGTCAGTTTTAGTTTCGGATTCCGATAAACTCGATCCTGTATAAAATGCCGTGCAGGCAAAGCCAACGTATCAAGGTCACGAATCAATTCGCGGGATTTATTATCAACCTTTTTGCCGTTCTGCAAATACGAAATTCCATCCACTAAATTCCATTCGTTGCCATCGCGCAGTGCATTAATGAACTCAAGCACAGTTATATCAGGTTCGCCACGAACCACAATATCACGCTCTCCCCGTAGGCAGTCTTTGATAAAGTAAGTAGACCCAGGACCCATAAACAACACATAAGCATCCGGATTAGTGGCCCGAATGGCATCCACCACCAGCATATCGTTTTTTATCGACAAATTTACTGACCACATCAAATAAACGGTGCTATTATCCGTGCTCAGAAAATCGACAAACGCCTGTTTGTCTTGGTTGTCATACACAAAATCCTCATAAAACACCTCATGCTTGTAACCCTCTCGCTCCAATAATCCAACCACTGTAAGTTCATACATATTGGGCGTAGCATATACCACATGTGTACATCCCGAAGTCCGTTCGGCAGGCAGATTACCATCAATAGCAGGAGGTATTAGAAAAGTAATTTTCATTGAATATATTCTTTTGAATGTTTATAAAC
>JBAXAD010000385.1:0-2506 GCA_037142715.1 Paludibacter sp.
CTTCGATTATTTTCAATTAATTTATTGTATATAAGTCTTTTATAATGCTTATAATTCTGCTTTGGGAGCAGGGGGTCGTGGGTTCGAATCCCGCTACCCCGACGAAAGGAAGAGACTGAAAAAGAGCCATTTAGGCTTGATTTCAGTCTCTTTTTTTAGTGAAAAAAACAGGGTGATTTCGCATCTATACATTTTTCTATACATTTTTCTGAATAGACAAACAAATAACAAACACATAGAAATCTCAGTAAAATAAGGATTTAAAGTGTTGTATCTTTTCAAAAACTCTCCACAATTCCATACAACCCTTTTCTTTCGTTTTTAGCCACCATATTTAAAACTTGATAGTTTGCTAGTTCTCTGCAAGAATATCGGCTGAAGGGCTTGGCATAGCCTTCAGCAATCATTATTTCGTTCAGGCATCTGCCGTCGGGCAAATATACATATGCCAAAGTTCTTCCATATAAATCAGTATGGTCCGATTTTTCCAATTCAATTGTTATTCTTGTTCCGGGCAATACTATTTCTTTCATATAATTGAAAGATATTCTCCCCAACTCAATCAATAATTCACCTGGGATGTGTGTTTCTCTCTCGTCCTGATTTAATTTCCGACATTTTTTTAATTCAGGAGCATCAATCCCCAAAAATCTTATTTCTTCCTCTGAATTATTGAACAAATTATTCAGAATTATGCCATCTCCATCTACCACCCTGCTCAAAAAAAGGTGTGTTTTTATGATAATGTGTTCGTTTGCGTTGAAAAGCGTCATTTTACGTTAGTTTAACTGTTTGAAACATAGTTTATTGTCTGTAAATTTACAAAATAATAATTGAATTAAAAAATTACAAACTTTTAAATTTTACAACTATGGCAAGGCAACTTGGACATGTTAAGTACAAAGGTACTATTGGCGAGATTCGTCATTTCAAGATTAAGGGTATGACTGGCAATTTTGCTGGTTTAAATGGTGGCGCAACAGGCGAACAGATTAAATCTGGTGCTTCGTTTGTTCGTACTCGTGAGAACATGAATGAATTTGGCGGCTGTGCAACAGTTGGCAAGGCGATTCGTGCAGGCCAATCGCAATTAATGAAACAAATGAGCGACCCTCAATTCACTGGGCGCTTGACTGGAGTAGTTAAGAAAATCAATTTGGAAGACCAAACAGAAGCTCGTGGTTACCGTGCAATTTTGATTAGCACACAATCTCAGTATTTGGTTGGTATGAACTTCAACCGGAACAACAGTTTTGAAGGTTCATTTACTGGACCACTTGAAACAGTTGCAAGTGTAGACCGTAATGGTGTTACGCTTACTGTTGACCCTTTCAATGCAATGACTGAAGTGAATGCTCCCGCAGGTGCAACGCACTTCCGTTTCATTAATTCGATTTCAACGATTTCGGATTATGCTTACAATTCAGTTACTAAAGTTTACGAACCTATTGAGCCTTCATTGAATGAGCTTTCAAAGGTTGTGTATTCTGATTATATTGAATTGGTTCCAGGTACTACTCCTGCAATCACTGTATTGAGTGAATTGAATGGTAGCCCTGAATTGACAGCCGACGTAAGCTTAATCAGCTGTATCGGAATTGAATTCTATCAAAAAGCTGGTAGTGGTTATTATGCGTTTTCGGTTGGAAACAGCATGAAAATCAAAAATATCTTTTGATAATCAACTAGAATTTAATTGAAAAAACTTCGTCTGTTAGGCGGAGTTTTTTTGTGCCAAATAGTTTATAGATTTTTTCTATTAGGGTGCCTTATGGTAGGCTTATGGTAGGCTTATGGTAGGCTTATCTATGCTTCGCCCCACTTTTATTTTCATGACAACTAAGAGCTATTTATGCCTTAAAAACCTATATTAAAAACTGCTGCAATACCACAAATTTTCGACTTGCCCGAAAACATTCGGACTACCTACAAAACCGAAGGTAAACCACTCTTTCTTCTCTGGACACGTAGTGTAAACCATCTTATATTTTCTTTTTTTCTTTATAGGTGAAGACTATGAATGACAATAGTAATTCACATTATATTGCACAAAGTGCCAAACTCGTCAAAATGAAACCAAATGAGTAACCCCCTAACCAAAAAGGGGGTGGATTTGGTTTCTTTTTGTTCCGCTGTCCCCTATTAAGCAAAAGCTCTTTGGCTATAAAAACTTCCGTTGAATAACTTACACGTTTTTATAGCCAATGTGCTTTTGCGGGGGCTGCAAGAGTCAACACGTCACATTTCTTGCTTGGTTTTATTCAAACCATGCAAGATATGTGTACCGCTCTGCCTATTTTGGAAATAGGATTGATAAGCTATTCGGTTATCAATCTTATTTACAGGCGACATTGGCGGAACGCCTGAACTCGCAAGCTTTGCTTGTTTTAGTCTTACCGCTCTTCCTTTAGGGGTTTAATGGGGCTAACTCGTCGCAGAAAATGAAAATATACCATTGGGTTAGCGTTGGAAAAGGGCTTGGGTAGTGACCGAATGAACGTAGCTT
>JBAXAD010000386.1:0-2495 GCA_037142715.1 Paludibacter sp.
CCACTATTTATGGAGTAAATATTTTAATTCACTGTGCGACTATTCGTATATTTTTATATTGAAATCTATTGAGTTATTAAATGAAAACGGGCAATTGATATTTATATGCCCTGAATACTGGTTAAATACAACGCATTCTGTGACATTGCGGGAGTACATGGTTCAGAATGGTTACTTTGAAAAAATATACCATTTCAACGAGACCCCAATTTTTGACAAAGTCACTGTTTCCATTATTATTTTTAAATACATTAAATCAAAAACAAAAACCGCAACCATTGATGTTTCCAAGCACAATGTGAATCAGAGACTAACCAAGAAGACATTGGAAAATTTGCGACAAAAAATACAGACAGAATCCATCAACCATTTCACAATTTCTCAATTTCAAGCCAATGAACGTTGGCTTTTATATACCGATGAAGTGAAATCTGAAATAAAAACAACAGAAGCCAGATGCAAGAAAACACAGCAAAATCAAACACTTTTTTATGATAGTAGCCAGATCGACTACCACACGATTGGAGATTTTTGCGATATAGGAAATGGACTGGTGAGTGGTCTTGATAAAGCGTTTCAGCTTCATGAAAACTCTTTAAATAGTGATGAGGAAAAATCTGTTTTGTACGTCGTCAAAGCAAAAGACATTAAACCTTACTATCATCAATGCGTAACAAGATACCTGTATATTTCAGACAATTACCAAGAAGAAGATATAAAACGCATGTATCCAAATTTTTACAGCCATTTACAACCCTATAAAATTGAACTTGAAAAACGTTATCAATATAACAAAAAAATTCCTTACTGGCAGTGGGTATTCCCACGCAGTTTTAGTTTATTCAGTCGTAACGAAAAACGAATTTTTGTGCCATGCAAGGAACGAATTTCAAATAAAAATTATTTTCGTTTTGCATTGGCAAACAGTGGAATTTACCCGACACAAGATGTCACAGCTGTCTTCAAAAAAAAATCAACAAAAGAAAGCATTGAGTATATTTTATGTTGGTTGAATCATCACAGAACTTTTGATTGGCTCAAAGTCAATGGAATTATCAAAGGGAATATTGTTGAGTTTTCAGAAAAACCAATAATGAGCATTCCATTTCGTGCGATAAATTGGGACAATGAAGTGGAAACGATGATCCACCATCAAATTACCGAAATTTGCCAGTCTCTTGTATGTATGAAAAATGATGATTTAATCTCAAAAATAAATGGACTGATTGACAAACTTTTTTAACAAAACCATGATAATAGATTTTATTGCATTGCAAAAAAGCATCCAAGGGTGCTCTATACCGAAGCCGATTTCTGGGACTTTATCGGGCCACGCTGCGGGCGAACCATTTGATAAACATGTTTACGCTGAAATTAAAAAAAATTTTCCAAAAAATACATTTCGTCAATACGAGTATTTAAACTTCCTATTTACAAAAAACTCATCGAGCATGGGTGTTGAAGAGCGAAACAAGTTAATTAACTCGCCGACAGTCATGTTTTTGTTAAGTCGCGGTAAAAATGCAACAGACAAGTGGAGTCTTGAAAATCCATTTGATGAAAAACAAAACGATACTGCAGATATTCTCGTCGTCAAAGATAATTTTTTTGAGATCGTGGACATAAAGACAAAAAATATTTCAAAATCTTCGCAGCCACCTAATATTATATCTGCGTATAAATTGGCACAATTGTGCGCGAAAATGATTGATAATAATGAATTTGACAATTTTAGCATCAATTATTTTGAGATTGATTGGTTGTTGGAAAATAATTTATTGGTATGTAAAGATACGCATTACGGTGATTTATTTAAGTCGCCGGCTTCTGACTTGTACATCAATTGGGCAGCAGCCATGCAAATACAATTTCATGTCAGTGATTTAAATCAAGCCTACACAGAAACTAAACAGGAATGGACAAGAGAGTATTTGAAACACTTTGTGACGCAAGCAAAAAAAAGATCGCAGGACATGATTATAAAATTTGTAAAGCCATTTGAAAAATATATCAAATCGACATGCTGACACCAGCTGTTATTGCCACGGCATGGGCATCTGTGCGATATGGCACACTTGACTGGTCAGGTTGGCGGCCACTGGACGAGTGTCAATGGACAGGTCGCCCGCATTGCGCTTCGCTTGATGCGGGTTATGTTGGTCACATCACACCCGCACCCACATCACACAGATTCAAGCAGGTTGGCCATTTCAACTGCCACGCGGGCGGCATCGCGCCCTTTGTCAGTTTGACGTGCAAGGGCTTGGTCCAGGGTGTCGGTAGCCAGCACGGCATTGGCGATGGGTAATTGGTATTCAAGGGCCACGTGGCTGATGCCCGCAGATGCCTCTCGCGCAACCAGTTCAAAATGAAATGTCTCACCGCGAATGATGCAACCCAGCGCGATCAGCGCGTCAAATTTGAGCTTTTCGGCCATGGCCAGCAGGGCCACCGGAATCTCAAGTGCCCCGGGCACAGAGACCTGTGTGATGTGC
>JBAXAD010000387.1:0-2478 GCA_037142715.1 Paludibacter sp.
TTTGTGAAATTCCAAAACCTCCTTCATTGGCGAACCGGTCTTTATTATCGTCTCTGGTCGTAAGCCCTCAGCCAATAAATATCGACGTGCATGTTCAGACAAAGGCATATTAATATCACTCAAATGATCAACAATCTTCCTATTTATTTCCTCAGGAACACGTTGATCAAAGCAGCGATTACCAGCCTCCATGTGAAAAATGGGGATTTTCCTACGTTTCGCTGAAATTACAGAAATACAACTATTGGTATCGCCATATAGAAGTATTGCATCAGGTAACTCTCTAGCCATTACCTCATCTGATTTCATAATCACATTAGCAATTGTTTCTGCGGGATTTGTTCCTGCTGCCTCCAAAAAATAATCAGGCTTGCGAATGTTTAACTGCTGAAAAAATATTTCATTCAACTCATAATCATAATTTTGACCTGTATGAACCAGTACATGCTTGGTATGTAACTCCAATTCGGCCATCACCCTGCTTAGTTTAATAATTTCGGGACGGGTTCCCACTATTGTCATCACTTTTAGCATGTCAACTCACTTTACAAATTCAAATCATCACGTACCATTTGTAGCTTCAACAACATCGTTTTCATTTCATTTATATCCAATCGTTTGGTATTATGTGAATGATAATCGTCAAATGCAGCTATTTCTTCTTCACCTTGATTAAAATACTTATCGTAGTTCAAGTCGCGACCATCAAAAGGGATACGGAAATACTCACCCATGTCTTCCGACTTGGCCATTTCTTCACGTGTTACAAGCGATTCATACAGTTTTTCACCATGACGAGTTCCAATTACACGAATTTTGGATTCGCAATTATATAATTCAAACAACGCATGTCCCAACACATCCAAGGTAACCGCTGGTGCCTTTTGAACAAATAGATCACCGCTTGTACCATGTTTAAAAGCATACAAAACAAGATCCACTGCATCCTCCAAAGTCATCATAAAACGCGTCATATTGGGATCGGTAATCGTAATTTCATTTTCGGTTCTCATCTGATCAACCCACAATGGAATTACTGAACCGCGACTAGCCATCACATTGCCATAACGGGTGCAGCAAATAGTAGTAATGGGATTATCTCCCAATGAACGGGCTTTGGCAATCGTCACTTTTTCCATCATGGCTTTACTTATCCCCATGGCATTAATTGGATAACAAGCTTTATCTGTACTAAGCACTACTACATTTTTAACTCCATATTGGATAGCAGAGTCCAAAACATTCTCAGTCCCCAGCACATTTGTACGTACCGCTTGTATTGGGAAGAACTCGCAGGAAGGTACTTGTTTTAATGCTGCGGCATGAAATACATAATCCACACCATGCATTGCACCATCCACGCTACGTTTATCACGAACATCACCAATATAAAACTTTATCTTAGAACTTTGAAATTCATGTCGCATATCGTCTTGCTTCTTCTCATCACGGCTAAAAATGCGAATTTCCTTGAACTGGTCAGTTAATAAAAATCTTTTAAGTACTGCGTTCCCAAATGAACCTGTACCACCTGTAATGAGTAAAACTTTGTCTTTAAACATATTATATTTTTTCAATTAATGTATCAAAAAGATAAGACCATGACTTAATATCTTCTTTATTATAGCAATCAAATCGGTTTTTATTTTCGTAAGTCAACTTCAGAATCTCAACACCCCACGCTTCTGGGCTTTTATAATTTGCAAATACTACCCCTTTATAACCAGCTAACACTTCGCGGGCGTAAGGCAAATCCGCTGCAATAATTGCCAAACCAAAGTGGGCTGCTTCTATTAGTGGAAGACCCAAGGTTTCAATATAGCTTGGAAAAAGCAATGCATCAGCATTTTTAAACATCCACAATACGCCTTTATGTGGTATTTGACCTAGAAAAACAAATTCAATATTGACTAAATCTTTTGGTATTTCAAAATCAGCTTCATTATTAGTCAAATATAATTTTATTTTTCTATCCAAACGCTTATCAATTTTCGAAAATGCATTGAACAAAACAGCATGGTTTTTAAAAAAAACATTAGATGCCGGATAAAACACATTTAAGCAAGTATGATCCAATTTCAATTGAAAGTCATCAATACTTGTTGGAAATTCTATTTTTGGAAAAACAACATGAATTCTCTTTCTTGGGAAATTATAAACTTGTGCAAAGCTAGATTTAATAAATTCCAGTTGCACAAAAATCTCCGTTCGTTGATTAATAAATATCTTTACAAAATAAGGATAAATATTTTTATAAAACCAAAGGTTTCTTTCATTAGCCCTTAAAATACTCCAATTTAAAGGAACTAGCGGAATGGATTGGTGATAATATATATAATTTGGGCAGTTCTCATCTAATCTAAAATTAGTATTTTGAAGCGAAATCCCCGCAATAGCTTGTATTTTATTTTTTTTCAACCATTTTTTTAATCCAAATGCATCCCACATAAATCGTTTATAAAACGAAAGTACATTTTG
>JBAXAD010000388.1:0-2439 GCA_037142715.1 Paludibacter sp.
ATCAATTAGTTATCTTTCAGAATACTGTTTTTGATAATAATTTTGATAAGCTCCGTTGGTGATATTATCCATCCAAGTTTGATTTTCGAGGTACCAATCAACAGTTTTTTCCAAGCCTTCTTCAAACTGAAGAGATGGTTTCCAGCCCAATTCACGTTGTAATTTGCTTGAATCTATGGCGTAACGCAAATCGTGTCCGGCACGGTCTTTAACGTAAGTGATTAATTTTGCTGACTCACCCGCTTCACGACCCAACTTTCTATCCATAATTTCGCATAATTTATGGATTAAATCGATATTTGTCCATTCATTATTTCCACCGATATTGTAGGTTTCACCCACTTTGCCAGTATGAAAAATAGTATCGATAGCACGAGCATGATCATTTACCCACAACCAGTCACGCACATTTTCGCCTTTTCCGTAAATTGGAATTGGACGGTTATTCTTTATATTGTTTATTGAAAGTGGAATTAATTTTTCAGGAAAATGATTGGCACCATAATTATTGGAACAATTAGAAATAACCACTGGCAAACCATAAGTATGAAAATAGGCTCTCACAAAATGGTCGGAACTGGCTTTGGCTGCTGAATACGGACTGCGAGGATCATAAGCTGTTTCTTCGGTAAATAAGCCTTCCTCACCCAATGAGCCATACACTTCGTCGGTAGAAATATGATAAAAACGTTTGTCTTCCATATTGCCTTTCCATGCATTTTTGGCTGCATTCAGCAAATTGGCAGTTCCGAAAACATTGGTACGAATAAAAGCAAAAGGGTCTGTAATAGAACGGTCTACATGTGATTCGGCAGCCAAATGAACAACGCCGTCAAATTGATTATTTGCAAATAGGTCAATAATAAATTGCTCATCTGTAATATCGCCTTTTACAAACCGATAATTTGGAGCATCTACGACATCGAGCAAGTTTTCCAAATTGCCGGCATAAGTCAATGCATCCAGGTTTACGATTTGATAATCAGGATATTTTGTTACAAATAATCGAACTACGTGCGAACCAATAAAGCCTGCACCACCAGTTATAAGAATGGTTTTTTTCATGTTTTAATGTTGTTTTGTTATAGTTATCAATGGGTTCGAATGTTTCATTTAAAACAAAACATTCATTTTCTGCCAAACAAATTACGACAAAGATACATCGTTTTTTTAGTCTTAACAAGTTGTTGAAAACTTTTAGCAAAAAAATAATTTGTTTCATGCACTTTCGACTACTTTTGCAGCGTGGAAAAAATATATCAACATATCGAAAAACTTTTGGCACAACACGATTATGTAGTTGTTCCAAATCTAGGTGGATTTGTGGTTCAAACGCAATCTGCGATGTTTTTTTCTGACCACATAACACCTCCACAATCTTCGATCGGCTTTAATCCATTAATGCATCATTCTGATGGATTATTGGCCATCGAAATAGCTAGAACTGAGGGCATAAGCTACAGAGCTGCCATTGAGGCAATTAATTCCGAAATAGATATTATCAAGAAAAGACTCCACAATTCGAAAAACGTAGAGTTTGGGAATCTGGGATTTTTAGAAATAAACGAATCGGGAAGTATTCTTTTTACTCCAAAACAAAAAGCAGATTTTTTACCAATCAATTTTGGAATTTCGGATATTTACGTTTCAGAAATCATTAAAAATAAAAACAAAGAAGTTAGAAGAATTACATTTACGCTGCCTACTACACAAATGTTTAAATATGCAGCAGCTGGCGTTTTAATCTTTGGTTTACTGTTTGTAACGCCAAGTGTAAATGATATGCGCCGTACAAACCAAGCTGACTTTTCGAGTTTGATTCCCATACAAACACCTCAAATAACAGCCAGTCAGGATTCATTATTAAAAGACTCAAATACAGTCAGTTCTGAACTGGTAATCATAAAAGACACTTGTAACTTTCACGTCATTGTGGCAAGTTTACCAACGCAAGCATCTGCAGATAAATTCTGCAAATCATTGGAAGAGAATCATTTCGAACAAGCCCACGTCTTGCCTCCGTCAAAAAAATACCGAGTTGCCATCCAATCATTTTCCAATAGAGAAAAAGCGATTGAATACATGGAAAACCTTCGATTATCTGATAATCAATTTGAAACAGCTTGGGTTCTTTGTGAAAATTAAAATTCATGCCTTGTCCATTCAAATAAAATAACTACCTTTGCAACCGCTTTTCGAGAAAAAGCATTAGGTATAATCATTTAACAACAAAAAAAAATGCCAGTAAAAATTAGATTGCAACGTCATGGACGTAAAGGGTATGCTTATTATCATATCGTTATCGCTGACAGCAGAGCGCCACGTGATGGCAAATTTATCGAACGTATTGGATCGTACAATCCAAACACCAACCCTGCAACTATCGACTTAAAATTCGAAAAAGCACTGCATTGGTTACAAACAGGTGCACAACCTACA
>JBAXAD010000389.1:0-2403 GCA_037142715.1 Paludibacter sp.
CCAAACCTGCAATTCCTCTTCCCAAATAAGCCCAGTGATTTGTCAAACATTCCACAGCAATTGAATTGTTGTTTTGATAAAATTCACTAATCAATTTTCCGGTAATTTCAGCACCAAAACTCGTGTTAAACTGCCTACATTTGTCTTTAAACTGTTCAATCAATGCACTGGTCGATGCATACGCTTCCAAACAGCCTATACTTCCACACGAACAGGAAATTCCATCCATAAACAGCGGAATATGCCCCAATTCAGTACCACGATTGCCATAACCACCAAACAGTTTTCCATCAATTATAATTGCACCGCCAATTCCAGTACCAATTGTTAGAAATAAAACATCTGAACAATTTTTTGCAGCACCATAAGCCTGCTCTCCCAAGCCCATTAAATTTGCATCGTTACTGATAAATGTAGGAAGTTGACACGCTTCTTCTATCTTTTCTGCAAGAAAAACCTGCGACCAACCGACAATATTATCTGCACCACCAAGTACTATGCGATTCGTTTTATCGACTATTCCGGGCGTTCCAATGCCAATTCCAATAGTTGAAAGCTTTAGTTCACTGGCTTTAACCTGAACAGTTTTTACTGCATTGATAATATTCTGAATCACTGTTTCTGACCCACAATCTGCCTGAGTGGCCAACTGATTTTCATAAACAAGTTCACCATTGGAGCACACCAAACCATATTTAATGGCCGTTCCACCCAAATCAATTCCTATAAGATATTTCATATTTTTTACAACTGATAGTTCAATTTATAGCTTTGTTTACCAACCTTTACTGTCACCTGCAAGCCGTTTTCCGTCGATGTCTTATCGAACTCAGCTTTAATTTCTGGAGATTTTTTTGCATCTTCTACTGGTAATATTACGGTAATAAAGCGAACTGGTTTTTCATTTTGTTTATCAACATTGAAAGCAAAAGCCTTACGCGATTTCTTTTCTTTTGATTCATACGAAATCCATCCTTCTTCCTCGTTCATGGTTTGTTTTTGTTCAGAAATTGTCTTCACAATCAGATTATTACCATCGTTGAAGTTTGTAAATGCCTTTTGTTCATCCAGGTTCAGTTTCACATCGCCTTCACACATTTGGAAATGTATTCCTACTTTTCCAACGGCTTCACCAATGGCTTCATCTACAATTACATAGAATTTTTTATCCAAAAAAAATACGGAGCGACGGTGAGTCAGATTTCGGTAGCTCGGATTTTCGGTTACAAGCATATCTACGTTTTTATCCGATTTCCACAGGAGACATTTAGTGTCAGCTTTGATCAAATTTTTATCGTTCAATGTCAGCGTGTTATGCACCTTGGTCTGACGAAACCAATCACGCATTTTCATTACTTCAGCATCGCCGCCATAAGAATAGGAACCTGCATCGGGAAAGAAATTACGCCCTTTTACCATCAGGTTAAAAGTGCCATTGTCTAACTGACAATGCCATTCGCCAGCAGGTCCACCTTTGTAAATCATGGCCGTGGCATCATTGTCCCAACTGTTTCTGAGTGAATAGAATCCCGAAGTTTTCATGGCAATTAATCCCGAAATTGGCGCTTTACCTTCTTTCCCTTGTGTGGCAAAAAAACGTATTTGCTCATTGGCAGGAAATAACTTCGCCCAATCTTTTGAGTTTTTTATTACTTCCGAAGCATTCATTTCGTGTGTATCGCTAAACATTGGCAACGACAAATCAGGTAACAAAATGCCATAATATGCCATAATCATTTTCTCTATGGTGTCCTTGTATTTTTGTGGGAATTCGGCTCTGTAACCATTGATATCTGCCATTGTCATCGCTTTGCAAAACACATTTATCATGGCCAAATGGTACATGGGGTCAAGCTCATTTTGCATACCATCGTCATAAATCTGAACATCCATTTCATTGTTCAGAATATCAATACCAGATTTTCGCCAAGCAGGGGCATCCTTAAATTCGGGGAATAGTATTCCGGCATACAAAATCCTTTGTGCTTCGAATAGTAGGTGATTTCCCTGTTCGGAATAATTCCTGATAATGTAATTGGCATGTTTATAGTTATTTACCAAAAACATGCTGAAAAACTCAGGCGTAAAATTTTTGGAGTTATTGAACAACTGAAAATAGGCATATTGATTCTGTAAACGGTTACTCACCTCCAATGGACGCCAAGCATAGCGCATATTGTCTAAATCTACCTTGTTGTCTTCATTAAGCGCTTGTTCTTTAGACAGATTTTCAGTTTTCTTTTTTTCAATCAACGGATTTTTTTTAATCCAATCGAGATATTGAAACACCCATTCCTGCGCCCATTTTTCGTCGCCAGTTAAACGAAATGCCTTTCCCATAGGTATAAACCATTTCAGGCGGTGAAGTTGCCAGCGAAGTTCATTGTCTTTCACCGGCCAATA
>JBAXAD010000390.1:0-2383 GCA_037142715.1 Paludibacter sp.
ATTTTTTGAGTATAATATTTACCGACAAAAAAATAAAAAATCTAGCAAAGGTAAGGTGGCCACCACAAATCCACGCTTTGGGCAGTAAAGGTCAAGCCCTGCGGGTTTTGAGAAAAAATCTCCACACTTCCGCAAGCTTCAGGTAGTATTTTTCTCAAAAACCTTGACAGCCCAATCCGTCCGCCTAATAAGACAGCTATATTTTTCTTTTTTTTCTTCTTCTTCTTTTTTTCTTCTTCTTTTTCTGGGGGTAAAAATTATTTACGGGCCCAGCAGCTTTAGTTCTTAACCATTTAATCCCCCAGTTTATGAGCATTTTTAACATCAAATCACATCGTCCGGGCGTTAGTTATAATATGCCCCATTTTTTCATTTTGAACAAAGGAAATAACAGCGGAAAGCCTTTGTTCGTTTCCTGTCCAAACAGTTTCGTAATCCAGTTGCAAAGCGAAGACGAAAAGGAACAAATCTATTGGCTGATGTATAGCTTGTGGCAGTCGAAAGCCTTTTATCAGTTTTTGCGGGGTTCGGTCATTCCGTTTATAGTTCTCAACGATTTAAAGTCTTGCCTTCGGGATGGCCTAAAAAAAGTGGATGAAAATCCAGCTCAGTTTGAAAAAGCGGTGGCGGCACTCCGAAATCTGGAAGCCATGGAAAATCAATACAAACAAAACCTGCTTTTAATCGCCAATGCCAAGCGGATGCTGTTCTATAAGTATCTGTAGTTCGCTATTAGGCATAAAAAAGCCTCCCATTTATGGGAGGCTTCACTACTACAAAAGGTTACCACACCGGAAAGTAGTAGTTTTTTTAGCGTTTTTTTCGCTTGATAAAAATCTTCAAAACCAACGAAACTACAAAACTGACAACAGCACCTACTACAGCCAGAATAATGGTTCTAACCAGGTCTTCTACAAATACGTTACTGAATACAGACAACAAAATTCCACCGAAAGTACCTGCATAAACGTTTCCGTCAGTAGTTATTTCAAGGAATTTCATTTTCTAATGTTTTTGAATCGGTTGTATCAACTGCCGTTTGACTAATGGCCGAAACCACTCCACCTGCCAATGCTACATATCCAGCTGCGGCTATCAGACCAGCAGGAAGCGCTATAGGGGAAGCTAAAATGGCTCCGCCAATGGCTGCCATTGCCAAACCGATTGTACGCAAGGTCCTGAAAAACTTCGGAGTCGGAGCTTTTACCCGTTCAACAACATTCATGTTGTTCGGGTTAGTCGTTGTTACGTTTTTCTCTGTTTCCATGTCAGTCGATTTAAGATTAATCTACAGAAACAATAGCCAACACGTTGTACGAGTTGTTATTCAGGGAGTAGTCTGCATTGTTCACTTCCTGAACAAAGTCAATCGAAAGCAGGATAAACTGTGTGCCTTCAATTACCGGAGCTGTTACTGGCTTCAACGAAACAGCCTGGGTTGCCGCGTTGGTTGCAATGCGCAATGGAGCAGAAACAGTCATTTCCGATTCACCTGTTGCAAAGTTCACACTTGCAAAACCGCTTTTTAAAATGATGTGAGAAGCTCCACCCGGCAAATTGATGTCGTTTAGTGGCGTCAGTTCTGCAATGGTGATTTCACCGGTTTCAACATCCACATTAAACGGTCTGTGCAACACTGCTCCAAGAACAGCATTCACGTTGAAGTTAAATCCAATCAAAAGCGCTTTGGCTTCATCCTTGGTCATTCCTTCGCCAACATGTCGTTCACCCCTGGCGTTTGCCTCGTCCATGTTTTTGATTTGGGCCATGATTTGCGTCAAACGGGAAGTGATACGTCCATCCGATGCATCTTTGCCCAATACCCGAACGGCATCACGCAATAACTTTCCAGAGGAAGCCGAATTTCCAAACTCAGCACCATTTTCACGGGTTCGTGCAAATCCAGGATCATTGGCGATTCGGGAAGCGTCCACGCCACCCTTTTCACGAGCAAGATAACCATCTTTTGATTTGTAGAATGAGATTCCACCAATGGTTCCCTGCAATTTTAGAATACTTTTTTGTCGTGCCATAATATTAATTTTTTAAAATTATCCGACAAAAGTATACCCGACATCTTCATTCTGGTGCACGGGCGCTTCCAGCAATGTCAATATCTGCCGTTATTGCCTAAAAAGGTTTTAATAAACGCAGAATTATTCGTAAATTTGCATAAAATATGACACAATGGAAGTCAAACGTATTTGCATATACCCAAAGGATGTGCAACGCATTACAGGCAAAAGCGAACGTTACGGCAGGTCGTTGCTTGTGCAGATAAAAAATCACTATCAAAAGCAGGAACACCAATTCGTCAGCGTAGACGAATTTTGCCAATACACCGGACTAAAAGCCGAACAGGTACATCCCTTCATTAAAGGAT
>JBAXAD010000391.1:0-2359 GCA_037142715.1 Paludibacter sp.
GTACAGTATTCCCTGCTATGCAAAAAGCCATACACATAATAAAAAATATCTTCCTTGGTTACTCCATTTCCATAAACTTTATGCGCCTCTTTTAAAATATAATCTGAAACCCCGTCTTTTCTGACATAATCTGCACCATCATTTTTTTCAAATAATTGTTTTGGCTGGTCTTTTTGCTCCTCATAATAATAGAGGGGGAAACACTGACTTTTGCCAGTTAATTCTAAATCCGGGATAATATTATACTATAATCGGTATAAAACCTGACATTTTAAAAGCATATAAAAAGTACGCATCTTTGCAAAACCTTTGAAAGATGCGTACAATAAATCTCAGTGCGAATGAGATTGAGGAGCTAAATTACGAAAGATATCATTATCCGTGTCCTATCGTTCAAAAAAGGATACATGCTTTATATCTTAAAGCAACGATGAACTTTTCTAATACAGCTATTGGCACAATTGTGGGCTTGCACCGTACTACTGTTAGTTCATGCATTGCTTGTTATATTCAAGGAGGACTTTCTGCCCTTTGCAAGTTTGAGTATGGGACTAATAGCAGTGAATTAGAACAACATCAGGACAGCATTTTAGTTTCATTTGAACAAAAGCCGCCACGTAGCGTTGAAGAAGCTGTTATTCGTATTGAGGAATTAACAGGTGTCAAACGAGGGGTAACTCAGGTAAGGGCTTTTATGAAAAGACATAAACTTAAGTACATAAAAATGGGGCATATCCCCGCTAAAGCAGATAGTGAAATACAGCGGCAATGGGAGCAGCAGCATTTAAGGCCTGCTATACAAGCAGCGCAGCAAGGCAATAGCCACTTGTTATTTATGGATGCGGCTCATTTTATTCTGATGCCGTTTATTTGTGCAATTTGGTGTAAAGTGAGGATGTTTGTAAAAGCATCCGCAGGCAGAAATAGAATCAATGTATTGGGCGTGGTACATGCAATTACAAAAGAAGTAACAACTATCTCCAATACAACTTATATCACTGCTGACACCATTGTGTGTTTTTTAAAACAACTCAAAGAACGCTATTATGATTTGCCTATCACTATTGTATTGGATAATGCAAGGTATCAGCATTGCAATTTGGTAAAAAGTGTCGCCAATGAACTGAATATAACATTGTTATTTCTGCCTCCTTATTCTCCAAATCTTAATATCATAGAGCGGCTGTGGAAGCACACCAAAAAAAGTATATTATATGCCAAATATTATGATTCGCCAGGCAAATTCCATGGTGCAATCAATTCCTTTTTTGAAACAATAAACACAGTACATAAAGAAAAACTGAAGAGTTTACTTACGCTGGAATTCCAATTTTTTGATAACAAAAATGTCGCTTTTTACCCCAATTAAAGTATAAGTGAGCGATGCATAATTGATGATGTAAAGCAGGAGTTTTTAACTGGGCTGGCAAACAGTCGCTTACATAAATGGCTTTCGGAAATCCATCTTTGAAATACGTTTCAATAGTTTTATATCCCCTGCTAAACGAAGATGCTATAAAAGTTAAAGAGCTGTTTTGCCATGTAAAAAACCAACCTGTTTTATTAGCAATCCGGCAACCTGTTTCATCTCCGCCAACTATTTTGCTTTGTCCTATTTTATTTTGAATAATGCTGTAAACAGGCTTTGCTTTTTCCATACTCGTATCCAGCATATTATCTACCGTACCTTCGCTTATCGGTATGTGAAAAATATCCCTAAGCGTAATTGCAATGCGTTTATAGGGCATGTACTGAACTACAGAAAAATAAACAACTGCTGTAGATACGCTTGACCCATATTGTATGGGGGCTTTAAGACGTTCAGGTATTACGCCCTTGCATATAGCTTTGCAACAAGGACAGGTCTTTGAGTGTGAACGGTGCTCCAAATATTGTGCTTGAATAGACGGTATGATTACTTCTTGCTTGCTTTCATTTCCGTTTAATTTAGAATCTACTTGTCGTAAATCGGCACCACAATTACTGCAATAATCAGCTTTGTGGTCAATAATTTCATCTGGTATTTCTTTTCGCTCCAAATAATAGCCCGGATGATCATCCTGTCCACCGGTTTTACGCCCTGTCTTAATCCGCGAATTTTTTTTATTGGAGCGTCCTATATCCTGAGATGGTGGTGTAGAACTGGTATTACTTTTACGCCCATTTTTCAGTAAATTAATTTTTTCTTCAAGTCCTTTAATCTTTTCGTCTTTGGAGTTATTTGATTCAATTAGAAATTTAATTTTTTCCGACAACGATGCAATTAGAGTTTTTAGCTCATTATACTCAGATAATGGTATGCTAATCATCGTTTCGATAGTGCAAAGGAAATACTTATTTTTGAATTTTTATGAAAATA
>JBAXAD010000392.1:0-2285 GCA_037142715.1 Paludibacter sp.
GCTAACGTTCCAACAATGGTATCTGCAGGCAATACAATAATTCCAACGTGACTGGTTCCAATACCAATTTCGTCTTCAGCACAAAACATACCCATTGACTCAACGCCACGAATTTTCGAACGTTTAATCGTAAAACTTTCGTCACCGGAATAAAGTATAGTTCCAACCGTTGCTACCACCACTTTTTGTCCGGCAGCTACATTTGGAGCACCACAAACAATCTGTAACTTCACTTCTTCACCCACATTTACAGTGCAAACGTGCAAATGGTCTGAATTTTCATGATTGGCACAAGTCAGCACTTCGCCAATTACCAGGCCCTCCAATCCGCCTTTCACAGTTTGAACTTCTTCTACTCCCCCCACTTCCAAACCAATAGAAGTCAGTGCTTTCGACAAATCATCAGGACTTACATCAACATTAATGTAGTTTTTCAGCCAGTTATACGATATATTCATAACAAATTGATTGTATTTTTTTTGAAGCTACAAAGATACGATTATTTTTAAAGTTAGCGAACCGAAAACGTCCGAAATGAACAGTTTACATTTCTATTTTTAGTTCAATTATCCAAAATTTCTGCACAAAAAAGTTCGAAATGTGTATTTATTCATTATTTTTGCCCATTCTTAAAATTAAATATCACTAAAAAACACAAGAATATGATTCAGGAAAATTTTATTCGACTTTTCGAAGATTCGTTCAGGAACAACTGGGAATTACCAGCTTACAGCAATTACGGTGAAGATCTTACCATGACTTATGCCGATGTGGCTAAGCGGGTTGCCAAATTGCATATTTTGTTTGAACAATGTAAATTAAAGCCCAACGATAAAGTTGCTTTAATTGGTCGGAATAATGCTAACTGGGCAATTACCTATCTGGCTACAGTTACTTATGGAGCAGTTGTAGTGCCAATTTTACAGGATTTTAATCCGAATGATGTTCATCACATAACCAATCATTCAGAATCAACCCTGCTTTTTACCGGTGATAATATTTGGGAAAATCTCGAAGAAGAAAAGCTGACTACTGTAAAAGCCGTTTTCTCGCTTACCGAATTTAATTGTATTACTTTATTAAATAAGGAACCTAAACCCGAAGGAGCAGAATCTGTAATATACGAAAAATTGGTAGTAAAATATTTACAACCTGATTATATTAATAGTCTTTTTCATGCTAAATATCCACAGGGCTTTTTCCGTGACCACGTTCGCTACATCGACAAACCAAATACCGAGATTGTATCCATTAATTATACTTCGGGCACTACCGGTTTTAGCAAGGGTGTTTTGACCTCCGGCAATGCAATGGCTGGGAATATTACATTTGGGATTCGTACCGGAGTAGTTGCACCACGTTATCGTATTATTTCGTTCCTACCGTTAGCACATGCTTATGGTTGTGCATTTGAGTTTCTGACAACAACTGTTTGCGGTTGTCATATCTATTTTATTGGTAAAGTTCCCTCACCCAAAATTTTATTAAATGCATTTGCTGAAATAAAACCCAATGTGGTATTTCTGGTACCTCTGATTGTTGAAAAAATCTACAAAAAACAAATTCAACCTTTGTTGGCTAAACCATCCATGCGTTGGGTATTGAGTATTCCTTTCCTTGACCAGCCTGTTTTAGCTCAAATCCGCAAAAAATTGATGGATGCATTTGGAGGTGATTTTTCTCAGATTGTAGTAGGTGGAGCACCTTTGAATGCAGAAGTAGAAGAGTTTTTTGCAAAAATCAAATTTCCATATACAGTTGGTTATGGAATGACGGAGTGTGCGCCGCTTATCAGCTTTTCGGACAGTAAAGATTTTGTAGCAAAATCAGCCGGAAAACTTCTCGACACGATGGAAGCAAAATTATTAAATATGGATAATGAAACCGGAGTTGGTGAAATTTGCGTACGCGGTGAAAATCTGATGTCAGGTTATTTTAAAAATCCGGAGGCTACAAAACTTATCATGGACAAAGAAGGATGGCTTCATACCGGCGACCTTGGAACTATAGATGCTGAAAAGAATATCTTTATACGCGGACGAAACAAAACAATGATTTTGGGCGCCAGTGGTCAAAATATTTACCCGGAAGAAATTGAAGCCAAGCTAAATAATATGCCTTATGTGATGGAAAGTCTGATTATTGAAAGTAATGGAAAACTCATTGCATTGGTATGCCCTGATTATGAAGCCGTGGATGCCGATGAGAATGTTGATCAAAATCAGCTTGAAGAATTAATGGAAGAAAATAGAAAAACATTAAATTCAATGGTGGCAGCTTACGAA
>JBAXAD010000393.1:0-2241 GCA_037142715.1 Paludibacter sp.
GGAATATCCTTTTTAAATTAAAGTTCATAAACTAATTTCACTTTCTTCAGATAGGCTCCTATTTTTTTCTGCGATTTGAAATAATCGAGCATGTTGGCTTTCATTTCTTTTGCCACCACTTTGTATTCCGGTTCATTCACCACATTTATTGATTCGAGTTTATCTTTCTGATAATCATAAAGTTCTGTGGCAAAAACTTCTGTTTCATTGAAAGGTTTATTTGTTCTGAATCCGTTTGCCATCCATATTGTAAACCGATAACGGTCGGTTCGCAACGTATAGCCCATCACATCAGTATCGGTATAACCAAGTTTATTGGCTTCCTCTTTCCCAATTATCCGATAATACTGACTTACAGCGTAATCTTTTGTTTTGGCTGTTGGTTTTTTCATTAGTTCAACCAAACTTTTACCATCCAGTTTTGCGGGAGATTTCAGCCCTGTCAACTCGCACAATGTCGGGAAAACATCTACAAATTCGGTAATCGATTTCGTATTACCGGAATTCAAATTTGCTGCAGAAATTATCAACGGAGCACGGGTTGATTCTTCAAAATTAGTATCTTTTCCCCATTGATCGTGGTCGCCCAGATGCCAGCCATGATCGCCCCAAAGTACGATTATCGTATTCTTGGTCAATCCCAACGAATCAAGTGTATTCAGCAATATTCCAACCTGTGCATCGACATAGGAAACAGCTGCATAATAGCCATGAATCAGTTCCTTTTGTTTGTTTACATCTTTCAATCCTGTTCCATGTGTCAGATCGGTAAACTCACAAAAGGCCGGTATATCAGTAAAACGTTTGAATTCATCCGAGCGGGTATAAGCCACATCGGGGCCGTTTTTGGCATGATGCTGAAATTCAGCCAGCGGCATTTGGTTCCGTTGGTTTAAATCCCAATACTTTTTAGGAGAAACAAAAGGCAAGTGTGGACGCTGAAAGCCAACTGCCATGAAAAACGGCTTTTGACCATTTTTTAATGCAATAATTTCTTCTTTTGCTTTTAGTGCCACTGCACCATCACGATATGCATTATCAGGTACATCGACACATTCGGTGGCTACTTTGGCTTTCACTTTGGCGTACTGACTTGCTTCATTTTTGGTCATCCCTTTTGCCAATCCTTCCTGAATATATTTTTCTATTTTGGTCTTGGTAAACGGGTTTGGTAATAATATAAAGTAGGAAGTCCGGTTTGTTTTGAGAATTTATCAACTGGTGAAAGGTACGGAACACTCCACGAAAGAGGGTCGGATTCAATTACACTTTTTTCATGAAAAATTTTCCCAATTCCTGAAGTTTCATACCCATTCATTTTAAAATACTGCGGAAGCGTAACAATATCGGGGTGAATATCACGAATTTGAGTGTCGCAGTCCCATATTTGGGTATAATCAGGTCGCATACCGGTGAGTAAACTTGAGCGAGAGCCACCTGAAACTGCCTGTTGGCAATAATTGCTGAGAAAAACTGTTCCCTTTGAAGCCAACCGGTCAATATTCGGAGTCTTTACAAGTGAGTCTCCGTAACAACCCAAAATCGGTTTCAAATCATCGACAGCAATAAAAAGTACATTTGGTTTCGCCTGTTTTTTTTGTTTTGCAAAAGAAAAAACCGGTAAAGCAGCAACTCCGGCTATTACCAGATTTATTTTTGTATTCAACATAGCTTGTCTATTCGTTTGCAACTGTAAATGAAAAAAAATCAGGTCATTTTTCTTAGAAACTGTCGAGTGCGGTTTTGTTCTAATGGCAATAATCCTCGTTTTGCTAAATTATCCAACAGAATCTTTTTCAAATCTGCCTTGATTTTCGACATCGAAGGGTCATTGGCTAGATTAGTGGTTTCTCCCAAATCGTTTTTGATGTCAGTTAACATTTCCGGATTTCCGGGTAGTTCAAAAATGGTCAGTTTGTAGCGTCCATCATGAATCTGAAAAGCATTGCAATCTTCGGTAATCAGGTATTTTCGCTCAACAGGTTTCCCGTTTTTCATCAAATTTGATTTCAATGACATGCCAGTAAGTTTTTTAGAATACTCAACACCTGTCAAATCACAAATGGTTGGAATAAAGTCCAAACCATTGCAAACCAAGGTTGTTTTATCTACATTGTTTGCCTTGATACCTTTTCCAGCAAAAATCAAAGGCACACGCTGACACTCTTCAAACATCACGTTTTTGGTAATAAATCCATGCGAACCACCCATTTCGCCATGGTCGGATGTGAAAACAATTAT
>JBAXAD010000394.1:0-2220 GCA_037142715.1 Paludibacter sp.
TAAATGCCGATTTTATAGGCACTTCACTTTCCACCACTTTACAAGAACATGTAACTGTTACAATCGAAAAGAAAAAAGTGAACGTATATCTTTCTTAGATAGAGTTATACAAACAAAAGCATTTCTAGTACTTCCTGGTATTTCACCCCTAATGGGGTTTCTACATAATTGCTTGTTTATTTGCTACCAATATTTCGTCCCTACGGGACTATTATTTGACTGAAATAATAGCCATTTAGCTCAGTTAGGAAAGAGATATTGATTGAGAAAATATGAGTGGAATTCCAGCGGAACTATATTACTAAATTTGGCATATATGTAACCAAGACACAAACATCAATTTCCCGTGCTTTGTAAATAAAAAGATAACCACGAGGGGCACAAAGGTCAACGCATGACCTATACCACAAAGACCATCACGATTGCTATTGGAGTTGTGTTCTTTGTGAAATCATTGTGAACTTTGTGGTTAAAACACAAGGTCAAAAGTTTGCTATAACTTATGTTACGACTACACACATGCCCTAAATTTTGATTATCCTAAACTTAAGGCAATATCTTTTTCGAAAATTCAATACCATTTAAACTTTTTCGAGTGCTTGCGTTAAATCCCAAATAATATCTTCTGCATTTTCTAAACCAACAGATAGTCGAATTAACTTTTCGCTAATCGACATTTCCTTTTTATGTTCATCACTCACACCTGCATGAGTCATGGTTGCAGGATGTTCGGCTAACGATTCTGTACTTCCCAAACTTACAGCAAGTTTGATTAGTTTTAATTCATTTAATAAACGAAAAGCTTCTTTCTCACCACCTTTAACATCAAACGAAATCATTGCCCCGGCAGATGAATATTGCTTTTTATAAATTTCATATTCGTGAGTTCCTTCTTTAATGGCTCCGAGGTAATAAATTTTTTCAACCTTTGGATGTGACACTAAAAATTCGGCAACTTTTTTTGCATTTCGTGCTTGTTCTTCCATACGGATTTTCAATGTCTCCAAACTACGCATCATCAACCAGCTTGTCCACGGTCCGGCCATGCAACCAAGTTGTGAACGCAATGATCGAACACGGGCAATCAAGGCTTTATTTCCCAAACATGCACCGGCAATCAAATCACTATGTCCGCCAATATATTTTGTTGCAGAGTATAATGAAAAATCAGCGCCATGTTTTAAAGGATGTTGCCATAGTGGCCCCATGTAAGTATTGTCGCAAGCCAAATAAACCTGTTTTTCTTTTGTGCTAAAATGATCTGCAATTTCCTTGCACATCGAAATATCAATTAAGGTATTGGTTGGATTTGAAGGTGTTTCAATAAACATCAACGATAATTTATCGGCATAACCACTTTTATTGATGATATCGATAATTTGTTCTTTGGTATGAGAAGGTTTAAACTCAACGGTATGCACCCCAATTTTTTGAATATAACTGTCGATGAAATGTTCGGTTCCACCATAAAGCGGAATGCTGTATGCAAATAAATCTCCCGGTTTTAAGAACTCTAAAAGTACTGTTGTAATTGCAGCCATCCCACTTTCAAAAACTGCAGCATCCTCGGCACCATCCCAAAGTGTTAAACGACTTTCCAAAATTTCAAGATTCGGATTATTCATCCTACTATAAATTAATCCTAAACTTTCGCCTTCGTGTTTTTTGCGTTTACCATTTTGAATTTCGAAAAACGCTTTGCCTTCTTCGGCATTTTTAAAAACAAAAGTGGAGGTTTGAAATATTGGAGATTTGATGGCTCCTTCTGATAATTCAGGCTTGTAGCCGTGAGACATCATTAAACTTTCGGGATGCATATGTTCTTTCATTATTCGTGAAATTGAACTGCAATATTAGAACAAAATCAAATGGAGAGAAGTCGTTATTAGATGATATTCATCAGTTATCACGACTTGAATTTTTCGTTCACCACTTTAAAAAATGGTTGAAATAAATTTGTTGATGAGGCAATAATTTCTTTGCCAAAAATATAATCGTCATTGCCCGAAAAATCAGAAATTTTCCCTCCGGCTTGTTGAACAATGAAAGCTCCGCCAGCAACATCCCAAGCATGTAAACCATATTCAAAGAAACCGTCAAAACGGCCACAAGCCACGTATGCCAAGTCGACAGCAGCACTTCCCAATCTTCGCATTCCTTGAGTCTCTTTCATAAATACTCGCAAGGTTTCTAAATATTTTTGCATGATATCGAAATCGT
>JBAXAD010000395.1:0-2181 GCA_037142715.1 Paludibacter sp.
TGGAAGTGGGTGTGGGCTTTACCAACATTCTTGGGATTTTTACACTGCAATCGGTTTGGCGACTCACTGACCTGAATAATGTAGGGTTGGATGGACGAAAAGTTGCTCCTTGGGGAATTCGGGGTTGCCTGAGTTTAAATTTTTAATTGCGAATTATGAATTATTAATTAGATAGCCTATCGTTGTCAGTCAAAGAAAAAACCAACTGCAAAAAAGCGTATAAAACAACCTAATATGGAAACTACCAATCTACAAATTGCCATTATCGGAGCAGGAAATATGGGCGGTGCCATTGCTCGCGGACTTTCAAAAGGAACACTTGTTCAGTCGAAGAATATCCGTGTAAGTGATGTTTCGCAATCGAATATGAATGCCATTAAAGAATTTAATGCTGAAATTACGGTTAGCACTTCCAATCGCGATATTGTGAAAGATGCTGATATAGTGATACTTGCTGTAAAGCCGTGGTTAGTTGAAATCATAGCCGAAGAAATAGAAAACAAAATTGATTACAAAAAACAAGTAATTGTTTCAATTGCTGCAGGTGTGGATTTTGCAAAGATGGCTGACTTGTTCGATACCGATGCCACCATGTTTCGTATCATACCAAACACCGGAATTGACGTACTTCAGAGCGTTTCCACCATTTCATCGTTCAATGCGACGAAAGAACAGGAAAGTTTGATAATGTCGCTTTTTGCTGAATTGGGTAAAGCTTTTCTGGTACCGGAAACTCAGTTGAATGCCTTTATGTCGCTGTCTTCGTGCGGAATAGCTTACGCTTTCCGATACATTCGTGCGGCTATGGAAGGTGGTGTGGAAATGGGTATTTATCCCAATGTTGCCAAACAAGTGGTGATTCAAACTTTACGCGGTGCTATCGATCTTTTGGAAGCCAACGAAAGTCACCCTGAAGTGGAAATTGACAAAGTAACCACGCCCGGCGGCATTACCATCAAAGGCCTTAACGAAATGGAAGCCAATGGTTTTACAAATGCAGTGATTAAGGGATTGAGGGCTTCGCATTTGAAATAAAAATCACAAACTATTGGATAAAAGACATATCCCATGAACACACAAATTAAACAAATTGCCGAACGACTGCGTGGACTTCGCGACGCGCTTGATCTGACCATTACGCAGGCAGCCGAGAAATGTGGCATTTCCGAAACGGATTATGCCCGTTATGAATCGGGAGCAAATGATATCCCTATGAGTTTTATTTGTCAGGTGGCACAAACATTTGACGTGGAGACTTCAGCTCTTTTTTCTGGAACCGACCCTCATTCGTTAGCGTATTTTGTTACCCGTAAAGGAACCGGTGCAAGTATTGAGCGGACTAAGGATTATAAATATCAGGCGTTGGCGCATGGTTTCCGAAATGCAAAAGCCGAACCATATGAAGTTACCGTTGAACCATCCGATAAACCAATTCATCTGAATATGCATTCGGGACAAGAGTTTAGTCTTATTTTGGAAGGAACAATGCAATTACATCACGGAGGAAGCGATATTACGCTCAATGAGGGCGATAGTATTTATTTCGATGCTACCAAACCACACGGAATGAAAGCATTAGGTGGTAAAAAACTCAAATTTTTGGCAGTTATCATTTAACGAATTAACCACTTTGCGAAACATAGTGACTTAGTGGTAAAACAATATTTCTATGTTAGAAAAATATTTAAAACAAACCCAATTTACCGACTTTGAGGATTTCAAAGCCAATTACAAACTTTTAGTTCCGGAAAATTTCAATTTTGCTTACGATATTGTTGACGAATGGGCGGCTAAAGAGCCAAATAAACGTGCTTTGCTTTGGACCAATGATAAGGGTGAATGTCGTGAATTTACCTTTGCTGAAATAAAGAAATACAGCGATCAGACAGCATCCTATTTCCAAAGTCTTGGCATAAAAAAAGGGGATATTGTGATGGCTATTCTCAAACGACGTTACGAATTTTGGTTCACTATAATTGCACTGCATAAAATTGGTGCTATCATTATTCCTGCCACACATTTGTTGACCAAAAAAGATTTGGTGTATCGCAATAATGCTGCTGATATTAAGGCAATTGTTGCTGTGGGCGAAGAGCCGATTGTAAGTCATATTACCGATTCACTGCCCGAATCACCAACCGTAAAAATGTTGATTTCCGTTGGACCAATTGTTCCTGAAGG
>JBAXAD010000396.1:0-2179 GCA_037142715.1 Paludibacter sp.
AGATTCAACAGGTACCTTTGTAATTAATTGTCGTATGTATTGCAATGATTGTGTTACTTCTTTGCGGCGAATTTGTACCCGGGAATAGACATCTCCGTGGCGTTTAATGATGGGCTCGTGATTCATTTCAGTATATAAACAAAATGGATGTGACGAGCGTATGTCCCTGTTCAGATTGGTCATACGTGCTGCCATGCCTACAACTCCAATAGATATTGCATCAGCATTGGATACGATACCGGTTCGTTCAAAACGCGATAATGCACTGGACAATGAAAAAAGATGCTCTGCCATTTCGTTGTAATCGGCTTCGAAAACATCCAACACATGACTCAACCGTTCTGCCAATTCAGTTGTAAAAGGAAACTGATTTCGACCTGGTCTGATGAGTCCTTTTGCCAAACGATTTCCGCCCCATTCCTGCAAAAAATTAATAATAGGTGTGCGCAATCTGCCAAATACCGCACTTCCCAACTGATAGGCAATGTCGGTACACACTCCGCTTAAATCGCCCACGTGAATGGCCATTCTTTCAAGCTCTAATGCCAAAGTACGAGAAAATTCGATGTCATGAGAAGGTTGATAATTGCACAAACTTTCATACGTATTTGCAAAAGCCACACTGTGCCCAACAACCGTATCGCCCGTAATACTTTCCGCCAAAGTGGCTCGTTGAAGCAATTTCTTTTTTTCGATAAATAATTGTTCAATGCCCCGATGTTGGTACCCCAACTGGATTTCGAGGTGCAGAACCTGTTCGCCGTTGCAAATAAACCTGAAATGACCAGGCTCTATGATGCCTGCGTGAATTGGCCCAACGCCAACTTCATGCAGTTCCTCGCTGTCGATAGAATAGAAGGGATAATTGGCAATGGTTTGTGACTGGTCATCGCGATTATTGGCATAACGCACCGGTTTCAACCAAGGATGGTCGATGTAATTGATGCCGAAGTTTTCGTGAATCTCGCGTTCAAACTTTTCAAAACACATCAATTGGGCAGTGAATGATTCAAGCTCATGCGCTTTGTGAACCAAGCAAGTAGATACATGAATTTCGTGTGTAATATCATCGGCAATACAGCAAATAAGTTTCACGTTATTGCCCACTTTATATCCGAAATAATTCACGCAGTGCCTTTCAACTTTACCCATCACCAAATCGATGTTCATGTCGTAAAAAGCTTCATAATTACTTTCCGGTATGTCCGAAAGCAAAATGCTCTGATTGTTTTTTATGCTGATGTAGTTCATATTTCAATTCATAATTTATAATGCACAATTCATACTTTCTTTCATTTTTCCATTCTTCCATTCTTTCACTCTCTTTCAATGTGCCAGCAATTTAATGCTTTCGTTTATCAAATCAACAAAAATCATTGGTGGATTCAAGCCCAGATAGGCAGCGCCGCCCAATAATATAAACTGTGAAATTGACCTCCAGGGGCTAACATGGGGAATGGTGCTTTCGTCGAAATTGACAACAGGAATAAATAATATTTTAAATATATTTTTGGCAAATGCCCAAATAATGAGCGACAATAGCAATAAAACCAGCAATAATAAAATCAACTGATTGGCTTCGAACATGGAACGGAAAATGAGAAACTCGCTCACAAACATTCCCGAAGGTGGCATAGCGGTTGCACTTATAAATGCCAGCAGCAACACGATGGCGCCGGTGGTATTGTATTTGAAATAATTTCCCAATTGATAAATACTTTTGTTTTTAAACACCTTGTACAATTGATTGTATTGAAAGAAAAGACTGGATTTTACAAATGAATGCAATACAATATGCAGTATGGCAGCATAATAACCAATGCCACCAGCCGCAATGCCCAACATTACCAATCCCATGTGCTCCACGCTCGAATAGGCCATCAAGCGCTTGATATTCTTCACTTTTATCATGTAGACAGCCGCAATAAATATGGACAGAAAAGCAGCTATTCCCACTACCAAACTAGCCCAATGGAGCAAAGGTGTATGGGCCACGATGACATAAATGCGGAAAATACCTACAAAACCCATGCACATTACAATGCTCGAAAGTAAAGCTGCTGCAGGTCCGGGCGCTTTGTCTTTGGCATCAACGCCAGCCGTAAACATCGGGAATAGTCCGAGTTTGGCTGTAAATCCGGTGAAAATAAATAGAAATGCCAATCGCAACCAAGATAGA
>JBAXAD010000397.1:0-2141 GCA_037142715.1 Paludibacter sp.
GAATGGGTGCGTTTTGTAGAAGAGTATTTGGATAAGCCAAGCGATAATCAGATTGAAAAAACAAGGAAAATACACGACAACTATATCTACGACTTTGTTTTTGATGATGGACATATCCAAAATATCTACTTGGTTGATAAGAAGAATATTGCCCGTAACAAAGTGCAGGTAATCAAACAATTTGAACAGAAAGGAACGCATGCTAATCGTTATGATGTGACCATATTAGTGAATGGGTTGCCTATTGTACAAGTGGAACTTAAAAAGAGAGGTGTTGCCATCCGTGAAGCGTTTAATCAGGTACATAGATACTCGAAAGAGAGTTTTAACAGTAACAATTCACTGTATAAATTCATACAAATATTTGTTATCTCGAACGGTACGGATAGCCGATATTTTGCCAATACCGTTGAGCGAAGTAAAAACAGCTTTGACTTTACGATGAATTGGGCAAAGGCGGATAATTCCTTAATCAAAGACCTGAAGGACTTTACGGCTACGTTTTTTCAAAAACAAACGCTTTTGAATGTGTTACTCACCTATTCGGTATTTGACACGAGTGATGTGTTGCTCATCATGAGGCCTTATCAGATTGCTGCAACAGAAAGAATGTTATGGAAAATAGCAAGTTCGTATCAATCTAAAATTTGGTCAAAAACTGAAAGTGGCGGTTATATTTGGCATACAACAGGGTCGGGTAAAACACTCACAAGTTTTAAGGCAGCAAGATTAGCCACGCAACTCAATTATATAGATAAGGTATTCTTTGTGGTGGATAGAAAAGATTTGGACTTTCAAACGATGAAGGAGTATCAACGATTTTCGCCCGATAGTGTAAACGGGTCGGATAGTACGGCAGGATTGAAAAGGAATATTGAAAAGGATGATAATAAGATTATCGTTACTACCATTCAGAAACTGAATAACCTAATGAAAACGGAGAATGATTTAGCCATTTATCAAAAGCAAGTGGTATTTATATTTGATGAGGCACATCGTTCACAATTTGGAGAGGCTCAAAAGAACTTGAGTAAGAAGTTTAAAAAGTATTATCAATTTGGTTTTACAGGTACTCCCATCTTTCCTGAAAATGCCTTAGGTGCGGAAACAACTGCAAGTGTATTTGGTAGAGAATTGCATTCGTATGTAATAACCGATGCCATTAGAGATGAGAAAGTGTTGAAATTTAAGGTGGATTATAATAATGTCAGGCCTAAGTTTAAGGATATAGAGAAAGAGCAAGATGAGAAAAAGTTAAGTGCAGCCGAAAATAATAAGGCGTTGCTACATCCTGCACGTATCAAAGAAATAGCTACCTATATCTTACAGAATTTCAGGATAAAAACACATCGGAATCAAGGCACAAACAAGGGGTTTAATGCCATGTTTGCGGTAAGTAGTGTGGATGCTGCAAAATGCTATTATGAGGAATTAACTCATTTACAAAAGGATAGTGACAAGCCACTAAGAATAGCCACTATCTTCTCCTTTGCAGCTAATGAAGAGCAAAATGCAATAGGTGAAATACTCGACGAAACCTTTGAAACATCGGCAATGGATAGCACGGCAAAAGAGTTTTTGACGAAAGCTATCAATGACTATAACACGATGTTTAAAACGAGTTATGGAGTTGACAGTAATGAGTTTCAGAATTACTATCGGGACCTTGCCAAACGAGTAAAGAGCAAAGAAGTGGACCTAATTATTGTTGTGGGCATGTTCCTAACAGGCTTTGATGCACCTACGCTGAATACGCTGTTTGTAGATAAGAATCTGCGTTATCATGGTCTAATACAGGCTTTTTCTCGTACAAACCGTATTTATGATGCCACTAAAACCTTTGGTAATATTGTTACTTTTAGGGATTTAGAAAATGCTACAGTAGAAGCAATTACGCTGTTTGGAGATAGTAGCACTAAGAATGTAGTGCTTGAAAAGAGTTATAAAGAATATTTGGAAGGCTTTACAGATATTGCTACCGGAGAGGCACGAAGAGGTTATAGGGAGATTGTGCAGGAACTGAATAGCAAGTTCCCGAATCCCGATGAAATAGTCACTGAAAAAGATAAAAAAGAGTTTGCAAAACTATTTGGAGAGTACTTGCGAGTAGAAAATGTATTGCAGAATTATGATGAGTTTAC
>JBAXAD010000398.1:0-2141 GCA_037142715.1 Paludibacter sp.
CCTTGCCGTGGCAAATAACTATTGATACATTTGTATTGGTGCTGAGTAGTTACGATTTTAGCTTGTGTTCATTGCTATAAGCAACGATAACATCTAAAAATGCTTTTCCATATTTTTCAACTTTTGCAGGTCCAAAACCATTAATTTGCAACAATTCTTTTTCGTTTTGGGGTAAATAATCCGACATTTCCATCAATGTTTTACTAGCAGCAACGAGGTAAATGGGGATGTCCAAAGGCTCACAAATTTTATTGCGAAGCAGCATTAATTCATGGTATAACTTGGGCTGCCGAGTTTCAAATGGTTGTGAGGAAGTCGTTTTGGCATAAGCATTTACCGTAAATTCAGGAACAGTAAATGTGTTTTTCAATACAAAATAATCTTCAATCGTAAATTTGAGTTTTAAACCATTCATCAAAAAGCTTTTCTGGGCAACAATAGAGAAAATCATGCGAATCAAATCATTATAGTCATTAGCATGGATTTTACTATCGGTGGTGGCAGGCGATTGTCGAAGTGTATCAGCAAAATTTTTCATCTTTCCGTTGAAAAAATCAACCGCTGCTCCAATTCGGGTTTGCAATAAGTCTTCAGAAACGGGTTTTTCATCCAAAATTCGTTGCAATTGGTTCTGAAATTTCAGTGCCACCTCTTGTAATCCTTGTGATTGTCGGAGTATATTGTTCAAAAATGGCAATGTTTCATCATTAAATGAACTTTTTACGTCGGTAGTTTCTTTAATTAATCTCGAAACTTGACCTACTGTATTTTTGAAGTCAAAAAGTTCCATCAAAATGAAATTTCTATACTTATTTCTCGATTCATCCAATTGTGTTTCAAGTGCTTCTATTGGAATTTTATTTCCTTCGTGTGCTACTATTTCGCGGTCGTTTTGGATGCTGTTCGGATTTATTTTGCTCAATAAAACCAAACCTTCCAAAGAGCGGCAACGGCTTAAAGCTACGTAAACTTGGCCAGATGCAAATGCATTTCCGGCATCAATTACGGCTTTATCAAACGTTAATCCCTGACTTTTGTGAATGGTGATGGCCCAAGCCAAACGCAATGGAAATTGGGTGAATTTTCCCAATTGATTTTCTTCTATCTGTTTGGTAGTAGGGTTTGTGGAGTAACGAATATTTTCCCATTCTGCTTGATTAAGCTCTATGGCTCCGTAATCACCTGGACATTTTATAGTAATGTACTCATCATTTACTTTTTCTACGACACCAATTTTACCGTTAAAAAAACGTCGAGGAGTTTCAGAGTCATTTCTCAGAAACATCACTTTTGCACCAATTTTCAGTTCCAATATTTTCTCGGTCGGGTAACTTTTTTCGGGATATTCACCTTCAATTTTTGCTTCAAACTTATAAGTTCTACCACTAATTTTGGTTAATTCTTCCGCATTTATTTGGTCGGCTTTGTAATTATGTGTAGTAAGTGTAATGTAAGTATCGTCTCTGGGTGGCACAAATAATGGGTTGTATCTGCTTTGAAGTAAGGCGAGTCCATCGTTTGACAGACAATTATTGCGTACTTCATTCAGCAATCGAATAAAATCCACATTTGTTTGACGAAAAATTTTATCTAGCTCAATATAAACAGGTTGCTGTTTCAGAATAACCTGACTATGAAAGAAATACGGACTGCTGTAATACTGCGAGAGTAGCCGCCATTCTTCATCATTTGCCACTGGCGAAAGCTGGAACATATCTCCAATAAATATGACTTGAACGCCACCAAAGGGTTCGTTATTGCGAAAACGTACATGGCGCAAAATGGTATCTACAGCATCCAGCACATCAGCTCGCACCATACTAATTTCGTCAATCACCAGTAATTCAAGTTCTTGCAATACTTTTCGGCGATTGCCCTGCATTTTCATTTTTTCAATCAGATTTTTTCGACCTTCCACTGTGGGTAAAAAAGGATTAAAAGGCAACTGAAAAAATGAGTGCATAGTTGTACCACCAGCATTAATAGCTGCCACACCTGTTGGTGCTACAACCGCCATTTGTTTTTTTGTAGCTTTTTTTAAATTATGTAGGAAAGTTGTTTTTCCTGTTCCTGCTTTTCCAGTAAGGAATATACAACGATTTGTAAACAAGGCAAAATCTTGTGCCAGTTGATAATAAGGA
>JBAXAD010000399.1:0-2129 GCA_037142715.1 Paludibacter sp.
CTCATGTTCCAACGAGTCACGGTCATTTGTATTGATAAGTGATGGATTTGTAGATGTAGAGAAAAAAGCTTTTGAAATGGTACGAAATCACAATGACAACAGCAACTTTTTTTGTTTTGGAATTGGTAGTAGTGTAAACCGCCATTTAATGGAAGGAATGGCATTTATGGGTAATGGTGAACCAATAATTGTGGATAAACCTGAAGTAGCAGAAGCACAAGCTGAAAAATTCAGAAACTATGTGAGTTCGCCTATTTTATGCCAAATTAAAGCAGATTTTGGAAACATGGAAGTGTATGATATTGAGCCTGCAACAATTCCAGATATGCTTGCCGAACGCCCGATAATTGTTTTCGGAAAATACCGTGGAAAACTCAATGGGACAATTACCTTAACAGGTGAAACAGGTCGGAAAACCTATGAAAAATCCTTTGATTTATCAACAGTAAAACCAAATCCGACATTTGCTGCAATCCGATATTTATGGGCGCGAGAACGTATCAAATTACTCGATTATTACAATAGCAATAATAATGAATATAGACATTCTTCCGTTGATACATTGCTAAAACATGACATTACCGAACTTGGGTTGAAATATAATTTGTTGACTGCCTACACTTCATTTATTGCTATTGATGAAGATTTTAGGGTAGATAAAGACAAAAAAACGGTGACAGTAAAACAACCACTTCCTTTGCCACAAGGAGTATCAAACAAAGCAGTTGGCTTAAAAAGTTCTTTGCATTTTACCGCTCCTGTTATATATAAAGATGAGGAGGTAGAAAGCCAGGAAGAACTAAGTAGCTCAAATATGACAATTTCGATTGCAGATGTAAAAGGTAATGATGAAATCATGGGCAAGGACATTGCAGATATTAAAGAAAATGTCACTCAGGAATCCGAAGAGAAAGTGTATGATGTTGTTGAACAAATGCCCCAATTCCCTGGTGGAGAAACCGCATTGTTGTCTAATATTGGTCAAAATCTTAAATACCCTACAATTGCACAGGGAAATGGCATTCAGGGAAGAGTTATTGTTCGCTTTTTAGTAGGCAAAGATGGTTCTATTTCAAACGTACAAATACTGCGTAGTTTAGATCCTACATGCGACAAAGAAGCCATACGACTCATTAAGTCTCTGCCGAAATTTATACCTGCAAAACAGAATGGAGTAAATGTGGCGGTTTGGTATACTTTGCCAATCACCTTTAAACTAAAATAATTTTATCAAGTATTTTAATTGCATGTTGAAATTCCAAACGGTATCTTTAGGTTTCTAAAACTTTCAAAGTCTATGGAAAAGTCAGAAAATTCTGATTAATTCATAGACTTTGATTCAAAATGATTATTCTTGAAAAAATTTCGACTTTATTTTGAAACTAAGAATACAGTTTTCAATCCATCAAAAAGCACAAAATTACGCACTATTTTCGCCCATTTCCCAAATAATATCGTATCTTTGCGCGCGAAAATAAAATGTTTAAAAAGAAAAAATGTAATTTTATGAATGTAGTTACAAAAACCATCACATTGGGTGATGGACGTACCATTTCTATCGAAACAGGTAAATTGGCCAAACAAGCCGATGGTTCTGTAATGGTTCGCATGGGTAATACCATGTTGTTGGCCACGGTTTGTTCGGCTCAAGACGCCGTGCCGGGCACTGATTTTATGCCACTTTCGGTGGATTATAAAGAAAAATTCTCCTCATTTGGTCGTTATCCGGGTGGTTTCCTTCGTCGCGAAGGTCGTGCTTCCGATTACGAAATTCTAGTTTCACGCTTGGTTGACCGCGCTTTGCGCCCATTATTTCCAGATGATTTTCATGCTGAAACTTTCGTAACGGTAACACTTTTCTCGTCTGATGGCGAAGATATGCCTGACGCATTGGCTGGCTTGGCTGCTTCGGCTGCTTTGGCTGTGAGTGATGTTCCTTTCAACGGACCAATATCGGAATGTCGTGTGGCTCGTATCAATGGTGAATTTGTTGTTAATCCAACATTCAAACAATTGGTGGATGCTGATATGGAAATCATGGTGGCTGCTACTATCGAGAATATCATGATGGTGGAAGGCGAAATGAAAGAAGTGAGCGAAGATGATTTGTTGAACGCTATGAAAGTGGC
>JBAXAD010000400.1:0-2014 GCA_037142715.1 Paludibacter sp.
ATATAATGGTGCTGGAGTAGCTTCAATGAGTTAAAATAAAAATAAAAGAATCTGAACCTGTTATATAATTTTCCTTGCAAATAATAAAATGTAAAATATGCAATATACTCAGAAACAATTTGCCGATAGCCGACAACTTTTATATGCCTGGTTTACTGCCATGCATACACGGGTAGATTTGATGATATTTGATGAAACAGCAAGAGAAGATTTGGTTGAAATTGCAGAAAAAATAGAAAGTGAAATTTTAAGAATTGAGTCGTTCACTAATCGTTTTGATTCTGACAGTGAGTTGAGTTTGATAAATAAAAATGCGTTTCAATCAGAAATGAAAGTCTCCAATGAGATGTTTCAAATAATAAACGAATGTATGTTGTACAATCAGCAGACTTTCGGTTTTTTTGATATTACCGTAAATTCACATAATAAATTCCGGCAAGGGGCAATAAACATTCAATTAAACCCGGTTGAAAGTTCAATCAGATATAGTCACCCGGATGTACAGTTAGATGTTTCCGGATTTATAAAAGGGTATGTAATGCGTTCTGTTTCAAATATTTTAAAAGCCGAAAATATAGATAATTCACTTGTAAATATTGGCAATAGTTCTATTTTAGCTATCGGGAGTCATCCATACGGAAAAGCTTGGAAAATAAGTCGTCCGGATAGTGATAATAATGAAAATTGTGAACTTTTGAATGAATGTTTAACCACATCGGGTAATACAGCTAAAACGGAATGGAAGACTATTCATCCCTTATCTGGAAATGCTATTGAAAAAGTAGAAGCAGTTTCGGTTATTACAGATGATCCTGTTGTTGGTGAAGTGCTTTCAACGGCACTTTACGTCACAAATGAAGCAGAAAGTGAGTTGATTTTAAAATCGTTTAAAGCTAGAAAAGTAGAATGGAAATCACTATAAATCAATAAAGTATCAAATTAATAATTTTAAAAACACAGAAAGATGAAAAAAAGAGATTTAATTATGGTTGTAATGCTGGTTTTGGGTCTAACCGGTTTTTCGCAAGAAAAGTGGGAAATGCTTTTCAATGGAAAAAATCTAAAAGATTTTAAAACACTTAACGGTACAGCTGAATTTACGGTTAAGGATCAAATTATTACGGGGACTTCAAAATTAAATACATCCAATACTTTCTTAGCTACGAATAAGATGTATGGGGATTTTATTCTTGAACTGGAATACAAAGTGGATGAGGGTTTAAACTCCGGCATCCAATTCAGAAGTAATAGTTTAAAAGAATACAACGACGGTCGCGTTCATGGCTATCAGTATGAAATTGATCCATCGGCAAGAGCCTGGAGTGGTGGAATTTATGATGAATCTCGTCGTGGATGGTTGTACTCATTGGAAAAAAATCCAAAAGCCAAGTTAGCGTATAAAGCTGGTGAATGGAATAAAGTACGTATTGAAGCTATTGAAACAAGCATTCGTACTTGGTTGAACGATGTGGCATGTGCCAATATTATGGATGATATAACTGCCAAAGGTTTTATTGCTTTACAAATTCATTCAATAGCCAAGCCGGAACTTGCAGGTAAAACCGTGCAATGGAAAAATATACGTATATGTACAGAAAATCTTGAAAAAGTAAGAAGACCCTACAATAAAGAAATTTATCAGGCAAATTGTATTGACAATACCCTTTCAAATGAAGAACAATCAGCTGGTTGGAAGCTCCTGTGGGATGGAAAAACCACCAATGGTTGGCGTGGTGGAAAACTGGACGGTTTCCCAACAAAAGGGTGGGCGATTGAAAACGGAACTTTGAAAGTATTAAGTTCAAACGGTGCTGAATCAGCTAATGGTGGCGATATTGTTACAACCCGTAAATATAAAAATTTTGACCTGACAGTTGATTTTAAAATTACTGATGCTGCCAATAGTGGTATAAAATACTTCGTTGATACCGATTTGAATAATAAAGGTGAAGGATCTTCAATTGGCTGTGAATATCAAATTTTGGACGATGTGCTTCATCCGGATGCTAAATGG
>JBAXAD010000401.1:0-2004 GCA_037142715.1 Paludibacter sp.
TCCCAACAGACTCAGGCAAATAAAAGGAAACAATCTGCGGAATAAATGGGTTAAATACATAAACATGAGGTACGATAACTTTACAGCATATCACGCCTTGATTTCAGAATGAGTATTGGAGGATTTCAGTTGCAAAATTATATATAATAATTCATACCAAATCTTATTTAGCCACTTCTCTTCAATTAAATGTAGTAAAAATTGCTTAATCGATGTATTAATTCCAATCTGCAACTGTAAATTCACAATCTCAATAGAATAGAAATATTATATGATTTCCCCATGTGAATTAAGATATTACAGACCTAATTAGTTGAATGCATTAGGTATTATAAAAAAAAGAGCTTGCACCATAATAGGTACAAGCTTAGGTTATAATGTAATTTTGTGGTTATTGTCTAATTTAATATGAAACGCTCCACCACTTCTGCCACGCCATTATTCATGTTGGAGGCTACAATATGATCAGCTTCGTGCCGCAAATCTGGAGTTACATTATCTACCCATATCCCAAGTCCGGCATATTGCACCATTGTCAAATCATTACCTGCATTACCCACAGCTATCACTTCGCATTGCATAATACCCAATTTATTTGCGAGAAATTCAATACTCTTGGCCTTGTCGATTCCATGGGGCATCACTTCCAAAAAGAATGGCTTTGAGAGTGCAACGCTTAAATCGGGGCGTTCTGCTTTAAGTTTGGATTCAACCTGTTTCAAATATTCAGGATTCTCCAATAATATACACTTGATGGCCGAACTGGTGACTTCTTTTTTGAAGCTAGGCACTTTATGGTGTGGTATTCCGGTCAGTTTCAGCTCCACATCAATATATTTCGAGTGCGTTTCACTCACTACGCCTTTATCGGAATAGGTAATGATGTGTACATTATTCTCGATGCTAAAATCGTGTAGACTGTGAATTTCCTCCTTTGTGAGGCTAGTCTCGAATATTATTTCGTTGTTTTTCATCGAACTAACTACTGCACCATTGAACGAAATCATGTAAGAATCATAGTGCGCTAGTTTCAGCTCTTCGGCAAACTGAACCATGGCTGGAGTGGGGCGACCCGAAGCCAATACCACCTTAATACCTAGGTCTTGGGCTTCGAACAACAGATCTTTATTGCGGGTTGAAATTGTATAATCGTCTCTGAGCAGCGTATCGTCAAGGTCGAGCACTAGCATCTTGTAAGTTGTACTCGTAACTTTCGCTGAAGTATTCTCTTTTATATTGGGCATTTATAGGTTGTTATTTTTTTGCGCCACAAAGGTACTACCAATTTTGGAATGAAAAAAGCTTGTTCCAATAAAAAGGAACAAGCTTTTTGATAACTTGCTTGGCGTGGTTTATTATTTTTTTACAAGTTTCAATACGCCATGCACACCATTGGCTTCCACTTTCACAAAATAGATTCCTTGTGGGAAGTTTTGTTCGTCTAAATGTATAACTTCACTTTGCAAACCGGCCTGATCAATTTGTTTTTCAGTTTTGTACACTACAATTCCCGAAAGGTTGTACAATTCTATCTGAACAGTGGATGATTTGGCTGTGCTATATGATATTTTCACTTCATCAGTGGCTGGATTTGGCGAAACTGCAAGCTGCATGTTGAGGCTTAATGGCAGCAATGATTCGTTCAATCCGGTAACAACACTTGGTGGAGTAAGGTATTTGTTGAAAAAAGTATAAACGGTAGTGAGCGGAACACTGGTTTGTGGCACAGCGTGCCCTGTACCATAGTTGGTAATCACAGAAGTTGGTACACTTAATGCATCCAGTTTGGCTTTGAATTGTACTATCTGATCCTGATAATAGGATGCATCTGTTGTATTGTAGAAGAAAATCACTGGTGCAGAGGCAGCAGTTTGAACCAAATTTGCCGCTCCCTGCAATTGCCATGTTACCAGATTGCTTGCCAAAGTCCCCCATGCCAAAGGACAATTGGTGGTGAGTGCTCCAATATCACTTTCGGCAGTGTTATAAATCAGGGTATAATCG
>JBAXAD010000402.1:0-1985 GCA_037142715.1 Paludibacter sp.
TGCCCCAAATCTACCATAAACTTAACCTACTAAATCCTATGGTATTACAAACATAATAGGTATGCCTGTTTAATAATGGTATAAAATGCTAAATATATTGGGATGATAGCCAAATGAGAGTAGAATTCATCTTTTTGAAAGTGGAACTTATAGAAAATAAAAAAGGTGAAATTGCTTTCACCTTTTTTGCCCCAAATCTACCATAAACTTAACCTACTAATGCTATGGTTCTCCAAAGATATACTGACTTGTATTTAGTTACAAAATAATATTGATGAATTACACCAATAATCGATAAACTACATAAAATGTTAGTTTTTAGTATGCTCTAGTATCTTTTCCTTCATAAAAATTCATAAATGCTCGGTTTACAACTCGGTTTCCTCCAGGTGTTGGATAATCACCTGTGAAGTACCAATCTCCTAAATTCTTTGGACAAGCAATATGAAGGTTAGCAACAGATTGAAAAATAATTTTTACTTCAGCTTTAATACTTTGTGAAGTTAGTAATTCTGCTATTTTATTTGATATGTCTGTATCGCTAAATGGCGAATATATTTCCGTAACGTAATTAACTACATCATAGTCTTTTAAGTTCTCTTGTGTTTTGCATTTTTTATAAACCTCATCTACAATATGATACATATTTCGCTCTTTTAAAAGCTCAATTGCTGCTTGAAATGCAACCAATCCTTCGAGCTTTGCCATATCAATTCCGTAACAATCTGGATAGCGAATTTGTGGTGCCGAGGAAACCACAACAATACGTTTTGGATTCAATCGATCCATCATTTTAATGATGCTCATTTTCAATGTAGTTCCACGAACAATGCTATCATCAATAATTACTAAATTGTCGGCTGGTTTTATAACTCCATACGTTACATCATAAACATGCGCTACTAACTCATCACGATTTTTATCATCTGTTATAAACGTTCGTAGTTTTGCATCTTTAATAGCGATTTTCTCCGTTCTAATTTTTACAGAAAGTATTTCTTCTAATTTTTCTTTAGTTAACGTTTTTCTGTTGTTTAGAATAAATTGATTTTTCCTTTGGTTTAAAAAATCATTTGCTGCTTCTACCATTCCATAAAAAGAAGTTTCGGCAGTATTTGGAATATAAGAGAAAACGGTGTTATCCGTGTCCTCATCAATGGCTTCTAAAACAGCTGGAAGAATTAGTTTTCCTAAATTTTTACGCTCTTGATAAATTTCTGCATCACTTCCACGTGAGAAATAAATTCTTTCAAACGAACATGCTTTTTTAACTGTAGGAACTATTATTTCTTCTTCTGTTACTTTTCCGTTTTTCTTAATTATTAAGGCATTTCCAGGTTGTAATTCTTGCACTTTTTCAAATGGAACGTTGAAAACTGTTTGAATCACTGGTCTTTCTGAAGCCACTACAACAATTTCATCATCTTCATAGAAGTAAGCAGGACGAATTCCAGCTGGATCACGAAATACAAACGCATCGCCATGACCAAAAAGTCCGGCCATTGCATAGCCACCATCCCAACCTTTGGAAGCGCGTTTTAATATTTTGGTAATGTCTAATTTTTCTGCAATTACAGGCGAAGCTTCTCTTTTGGATAATCCATTGTTTTTACATTCTTGGTATAAATCGGTAACCTCGTCATCTAAGAAATGCCCGATTTTTTCCATTACAGTAACTGTATCCGCCATTTCTTTAGGATGTTGTCCTAATTCCACCAAACTATTGAAAAGTTCTTTTACGTTGGTCATGTTGAAATTTCCTGCAACAATAAGATTTCGATGCATCCAATTGTTTTGACGTAAAAATGGATGCACGCTTTCAATGCTGTTTTTTCCGAAAGTTCCGTAGCGCACATGTCCTAAAAATAATTCTCCAATGTAAGGAATGTTGGCCTTTTGTGCGGCTACATCATCGGCATATTCAGGATGAGAAGTCATTTCTTCGTTAATACGTTCGTTGATTTGCTTGAACACATCTTGTATAG
>JBAXAD010000403.1:0-1960 GCA_037142715.1 Paludibacter sp.
GCAAAAGGCGGCTTTGGCAAAACTTCAGTTTGGCAATTCAGCTTCGTGGCCCATATTACCGGAAAACCTTGATAAACGAAGTATGTCGCACCGTGCCCACGTGGCTGTAATGACTTATGCCAGTGAACTTTTCAGTTGGTATGCCGGTTCGGTAGAAGCCGATGTGTACTTTTGCCCCGAACGTCATGGAACGTATTTTGGTGGTTTTTACATGAAAGATTTCCCGGCTATGGGAAATCATGATTATTCCATCAGCACAGCCCTTACTGGCGATGCTGGACGTGATTTTATTTCTACACTGAACGCTACTCAAGCAGAATCCTTGTCTGAAACAATGCGTAAACAAGCACCTTTATTGAGCGAAATCGTAAAAATCAGGGAAGCTGTTTCTACTAAACTCAGAAAAGCGATAAACAACGAAAAACCGGACAAAGAAAGAGTTTATTCATTGATAAAACGTTATGGTGAATTGGATGTGGAAATGTCCTATTATGAAGCAAATTCTTTCTCATTGATTCACAAAACCCTTACTGACAGCCAAAAACAGAAGCTGATTCAGATTCGTAATCAGAGTGTATTGCCTAAGGGAGCTTATGTTTATTATGACCCAATTGATTTGCCAATAAGTTTGAAGTTTGATTATTTGCTGAAGTAAATTGTTGTATTAATCTTATAGGATTGATAATTTCAGGTAATAGATCGAAAGTGGTTCTCAATTGTTTACAAACTCTCCCTTCAGCTTAATATCCTCCGAACTAGCACCTATCAGCACTTCAAACTTTCCCGGTTCAACTACCCATTTCATATCTTTATCAAGCAATTCTAAATCCGATGGTTTGAGGACGAAATGAACCGTTTTTGTTTCATTCGGGTTCAGTGAAACACGTTCAAAACCTCGCAGTTGCGATTCGTAAACTGTTACGCTGCTCACCAAATCTTTCACGTAAAGTTGCACAACCTCATCCCCTTTTCGGTTGCCGGTATTGGTTACATCAACAGACACATTGATGTTGCCGTTCGTTTTTTGCTTGGTCGGATTAACAACCAAGTTGCTGTATTTGAATGTAGTATAACTCAATCCGTAACCAAAGGGATATAGCGCGCCGTTAACCGACGTATTTCCATACCCATTGGGACCCTGGCTTGGCTGACCTGCATGTGAGCCTGGCTTAAATGGGAAATTCAATTCAATCTGTCCCAACGATTTTGGGAAAGTAACGGAAAGTTTTCCGCCTGGATTATAATCACCAAAAATGGTTTCGGCAATGGCTTGACCGCCCAATGCGTTTGGAAACCAAGCTTCGAGGATGGCAGGAACAAAACGGTTTTCCCAATTAATGGTCAATGGTTGTCCGTTGATTAAAACCAGTATAATGGGTTTTCCCGTTTCTTTCAATGCTTGCAGCAATTGTAATTGACGACCCGGAAGCCCCAATCCAGTGCGTGATTTGCTTTCGCCACAGCGTTTTTCATCTTCGCCCACAACGGCAATAACCACATCGGATATTTTTGCTTTTGCAACTGCCTCATTGATTGAATTTTGCTCATCCAAAGTCAATGAAGTGGGTATAATTTCACTTTCGGGCCAAGTAGCGTCAATCACTTCGCAACCTTGCACATACTCCACATTGGTTGCATTTCCAACATAATTTTTTATCCCATCCAACACATTGGTAATCGTCAGATTTTGTGGTCCATAGCGGCTTACATAAGCATCTTTATTGGTTGCCAATGGCCCTGTTACCAAAATGTTTTTCAACGATTTAAGGTTCAATGGCAAAAGATTATTTTCGTTTTTCAGGAGCACCAAAGATTCATGCGCCATTTGCAAAACAAAATCTTTCGTATCGGGCGATGTCACAATTTTATCGGCAGCTTTTGGGTCTTTCACGTAAGGTGAATCGAACAAGCCCAATTGGAATTTCACGCGCAGCACATCCGCCACATTTCTATTCAGGGT
>JBAXAD010000404.1:0-1957 GCA_037142715.1 Paludibacter sp.
TTGTAGGGCATAGTCATTTTTGGGTGGGTGGTTTCGTAGCCGTTCTTTTGCGGGTTGAGCTGCATATCGGTGGCCACGCCGAGGGAAATGACAATGCGAAACAGAGTGTATTTCCGCGGCAAATAAAGCCCCATACTGCATGCAAAAGCAGGAATATCCACCACTGCCGACTGCTTAACTCTATCGATGTGCCACTGCAAGGGAATACGCAGCACCGAATCGAATCGGTTGTCACGGTTGAAGTCGAACCCCACCAGGTACTGGCGATAACTGGAAAGGCACAAGTTCCGTTCGCCCACCGGATTCACCTGGTCTGTTTTCTGGATGTTCTTGGCCACGGAGCACAACACCGACGAGAGGTTGAAGTCCGCTACATGCGCCAAGGCAGTAAAAGTACTTCTAATTTCCTTGCTCATTTTGGAACAACCCCCAAATTCCTTGTTGGATTTCCGAACTCCCTCAAAAGCAGGACTACGCTTTATCTTGTCTTTAGTCGCTCCGCCTTTGGTACGCACAAAAACCTGGTCGCTGCCCTTGCGGGTATAAAAGGAAAGATTCTTGATACTTCCCGTAATGACGTCTAATTGTTTTACTCGGGCCATTTTTAGTATGTAGTTTGTAGTAAATAGTAAGAAAACAGAAAATATTTAATGTTGAAAAAAGGTCTGCTAACGCTATTTGGAGTTATTTATAACTGCTTTAATTGCAAGCATACTGTAGGTGTGCTGTGTTGTATCTGTAAGTTAGAGCAAAGATATACTAATAGGATTTAATAAGCAAATATACTGTATATAATATGGTATTTATTAATGCAGGTTATATACGGTTTTAATACGGGTTATATACAGAATAAATGCAGTTTGTATAGTATTATAACCTAACTCAAGACACTTACAGCAACCTTACATTGCACAGATTCTAACCCAAAAAATCACCAGTAATCTTTTACGGTTTTCTCATTATAATCTAAAAACGCAACACCGCTTCCAACTGTCAACGAAACGCTTGGATGCCCCAACAAGGTTTGCATTTGGTTCTTTGGGGATTTACATCAATCTGATTGCTTTTCTAAAATTAGTCGTTTCACCTCATACTTTTTTCTCTCATGAAACAAATGAAGAAAAGCACGCGATTTTCGCGGTTTATGCTGACTTGACTTGCGGCAGGCAGGTTTAATAACGATTAGAAAAAAAGCAAGCATTTATATATACCATAAACCCTATAAAAGTTAAGTAAGTGTGCGGATTCAAATAGATGAAACTGTCCAAAATAAACTTCACAGCATGAGTGGTTTAATGTTGAAATAAACCAAAATGGTCTTTGGTGCTTTGCTGTAAGCAATTTGTTAGCAGTGATTTAATTATTGAATATGTATGGAAGGGAGTATCAAGGGGATTTGGATTAGATATTATAATTCTATTTGCCAATTTGCACTCCATTTGAAAAGTTGGCTTACTAAACAATTGGATTAAAAATTTGTTTTGAAACAATAAACAATGAATATTACACATTTACAAAATAGTTTCATATTCCTAAATACCCAAAAAGAACAATACTATATCGTTGAAATTCCCAAGCCATTGATTTCAATATCTAATATCATCGATTTTGAAAATCTACCTCTCAAAAACAGCATTGTTTTTACTTAATCAAAAAAATATTGAACAACTTACCAAGTTAAAATGCAGGAATGGTTGGTTGTAAAATTATACAAACAGAAATCATAAAAAAATAACATCAAAAGCGGATGCCGAAAAGCTTTTAGAGTAGGCGAATTAAATTAAAACAAAATGAAAAATACTACTTATCTAACAATTACTGCATTATTCTTATGCAATTCTGTATTCACATTGCAAGCGCAAAGTGACATTTCTGAAATTTTTAAAGCCGGTGTAGCCGACTTAAGTAATCAATAATATTTAATGATATGTTTTGAGCCGACCAAGAGCAAGGTTTC
>JBAXAD010000405.1:0-1915 GCA_037142715.1 Paludibacter sp.
TTAAAAATGAACCTATTGGCAATTGGAGTGCCGAAATTGCTATTTCTGTTTTGGGTATGGTATAGATAGGTTATGAGTCCTGAACTTATCAACAAATAAACCAAAATTGATTGTCTCTCCAAAAAAACATTGAAGCAATAGGGGACTAACGCCATAAGGGTTCAAAACCTTCATGGCGTTTTTATATTTTATGAACCCGAGCTTATTTTTACACAATAAAATAGATTCATAAAATCAGATGATTCACTTTAAGAAAGTTGTAAGTATTAAGATATAAGTTTTAAGTTCATATCTGAACTGTACAATTAGTTCCCAATTTGTTTTGGCAGTATTCCTAAGTTGGTTTTCGCATTTGAAGATTTGTTTCTACTCAGGAGCTTTCTGGAAGTTGCCACAATCAATAAACGAAAAAATATGATTCAAACTATTAACTGCAAAACTTTAAATCCTTGGATTCCTTGTGAAAACTTTTGTGTACGTTGTGGTTAAACCTCCTGAATGGTAAAAAAAAGTGAATTATCAAGTATAAATCAGAGTGATTCGGAAATATTAATTAATTTAAAAAAACGTTTGCTTAAATTTATTTGAAAATATTCAGGCCAATATCGAATGGTGTTATCAAAGGATATAAATTTGCCACTCATTTTAATACAGGATTGTTTGCTTTATTATTACTGTTGAAATTGCCTGATACAGTTAATGACGAATTAAATGAAAGCATAAAAATTAATCAATTAATAAATAAGTATGAATCAGTTTAGTATTAGTGGTAAAGTCGCAATTATTACCGGTGCAGGTGGCGTTTTAGGTGGAAGTGTAGCCAAGAGTTTTATTAAGGAAGGGGCAAAAGTGGTTGCCCTTGACATTCGTCAGGAACCTCTTGATAGGGTTGTAGGTGAGTTAAGGGAACTTGGTGGAGAGGCAATTGGTATAGTAGGTAATGTACTAGACATTGCAAGTCTTGAGAAGGTCGCTAACGAAGTGGTGGCACATTGGGGCAGTATCGACATCCTTATCAACATTGCAGGGGGTAATATTCCAGGTGCGACTCTTGGTGAAGACCAATCCTTTTTTGATATGCAAATATCTGATTGGGAAAAAGTTACCCAATTGAATATAAATGGAACCGTTTACCCTAGTCTCGTTTTTGGGAAGGTAATGTCGACTCAGAAAACAGGAAATATCATCAATGTTTCTTCAATGACAGCATTCTCTGCTATCACTAGGGTGCCAGGATATTCCTTATCAAAGGCTGGAATCAGTAATTTTACACAGTGGTTGGCCACAGAAATGGCATTGAAATTTGGTGATAATGTTCGCGTAAATGCAATCGCTCCGGGTTTCTTCATTGGTGATCAAAACCGTTCTGTATTGATTAACCCTGATGGGACATTGACTGCTAGGAGTGTGAAGGTAATTGCCAAAACGCCAATGAAACGTTTTGGAGATATCAACGAATTGAATGGTGCCATTCAGTTCCTTTGTTCAGATGCCGCAAGTTTCATCACCGGAGTTGTGCTTCCTATAGATGGTGGTTTTAGTGCATATAGTGGAGTATAGATTTAATTATGTAGAATGAATTTTTGAAATGATAGAAGTTAGAGAGCCTTCCGAGATTCGGGAGGCTTATTTTGTATCAGGAAGGGGGTGAAATTTTGTCCTCAATTTCAAAAGGAAGTTTTAATGGAAATGCCGGATGAAAATTGCTTAATTATTCACATAAGAATTGCTTTAAAAAAGTAAATGGCTAAAATCCTTGAAATCAATGGTATCAATCATACCATTCACCCAATCATTTTTTTGGGTATAAAAAGCCATTTTCTTGTTCGAAACCAATAAGTTGGTATAGAATAAAAGTATATAAGCTTTTCGATTGTATATTGCAGCCAATTTTTTTATATGAAGATTACTGAAC
>JBAXAD010000406.1:0-1913 GCA_037142715.1 Paludibacter sp.
ATTCTGGTGAGAGTTAATGAAGAAGGATTCGAAACTCGTTATCGCATTACAGAAACTGAAGCATATCTAGGCGAGGAAGATTTAGCATGTCATGCCAGCAAGGGACGAACGAAACGAACAGAAATTATGTATGCCGAAGGTGGACAGTTATATGTGTATCTAATTTACGGCATGTATTGGATGCTAAACATTGTAACAGGTGAAGAAAATCATCCTCAAGCTGTATTGATTCGCGGAATCGACAAAATAATTGGTTCAGGGAAAGTGGGACGAGAACTCAAAATTGATAAAAGTTTTTATGGAGAAAATCTATTTTTATCACAACGCATTTGGTTGGAAGATGGGCCAGAAATTCAAAATTTCAAGGCTGCGCCACGTGTTGGAGTTGATTATGCAGGTGAGGAATGGAAAAATAAACTTTGGAGATTCATACTCATAGTAAAGGATTAAAAATCATTGTATATAATTGGATAAATATACCATATACAATTCGACTTAAAATTACTGCCTTTTACTTTCAATTAGATAGATATTCGCATATAAATGTGACAATTTTATTTATTTCAAAAAAAAATCAATTTTATGAAAACATCTTGTATATTTGTGCGTTGAATATATATTTGAAACTAATACAATTCTATTGACTTAATTTCAAATTTTCAACAACCAAAATTGAGTATTAATCCTATTTTATATATAAAAACACTTATTGCATGAAAATTCATGAATATCAAGCCCGACAGCTATTTCGTAAATACGGAATTCCAGTCCCAGAAGATGTATTATGCTACACAGTTAGCGAAGTAGAGAAAGCAGCCCGCGATTTAAATCGAATGGTGGTTGTAAAAGCACAAGTTTTAGTTGGTGGACGTGGAAAAGCGGGCGGTGTAAAACTGGCTAGAAATGTTGACGATGCAGTATCTGCAGCCAAACAAATTCTTGGAATGGATATAAAAGGTTGCAAGGTAGAAAAAGTACTGGTGGCTGATGCTGTAGAAATTGAAAAAGAATTTTATGTAGGACTAATCAATGACAGAAACACTAAAACTGTAACTTTGATGGTAAGTTCTGAAGGTGGTGTTGAAATTGAAGAAGTAGCCAAAGATAATCCTGAGAAAATTCTGAAATTTCATATCAATTCACTCACAGGATTACTTGATTATCAAGCTAGAGACATTGCTTTACAGCTTTTTGGCGATATTAAACTTGCCCAACAAGCCGCTTCAATTTTCACAAAACTATACAAATTGTACATTGAAACAGATGCTACGATTGCGGAAATTAATCCATTGGTATTGACACCTGATAATAAAGTGTTGGCAATTGATGGCAAAATGAATTTTGATGACAATGCACTTTTCCGTCAGCCAGAAATTTTGGCTATGCGCGAACCTGACGAAGATGAATTGGTAGAAATTGATGCTAACAGTAAAGGTTTGTCATATATCAAATTGGATGGCAACATTGGCTGTATGGTGAATGGTGCAGGTTTGGCAATGGCAACAATGGACATGATTAAACTGTATGGTGGTGAACCAGCTAATTTCCTTGATATTGGTGGTAGTTCAAGTCCACAAAAAGTGATTGATGCTATGAATATATTGCTGAATGACAAGAAAGTAACAGCAGTAATGATTAATATTTTTGGTGGAATTACACGTTGTGATGACGTTGCAAAAGGACTTATAAAAGCCATGGAAGTAATTTCAACTAATATCCCAATTGTAGTACGTCTTTCGGGAACGAACGCTGCAGAAGGGCTAGAGTTATTGAAACAAACTAATCTTCCTACAGTGAGTTCAATGAGCGAGGCTGCTAAGAAAGCAATAGAGTTAAGTAGACAATAATAGATAGTAGTTTGTAGAAGGAAGTTAGTAGTTAAGACTTTTCAAATAACACTTTTCTACAAATAC
>JBAXAD010000407.1:0-1903 GCA_037142715.1 Paludibacter sp.
ACCGATTTTATTCAGTTTGGCAAATTCGGCTCTGCGCAGTTCTGCCTGATAGATGATATCACGTGGCTGTTCGGTAACTTTATTTATTTCTCCACCCGAATTGTACCACAGCCAGATACCAATATTTTTAGAATTGGCATAATCAATCAGTTGGGTAATATCACCACCCTGCATATTCCCCCAATTGGCATCCACCAGCGAATACTCCCAGCCCATTGTCACCGATAAATCAATATATTTTTTGAGTGATTCAAAATTCCGTGGACTTCCGTTATCGCTCCACCAACTCCACGAAGCTTTTCCAGGCTTAATCCACGACAAATCTTCAAATTTTGCAGGTTCAGCCACATGAGTTACCAAAGATGATTCCAAAATATCACCGCAACTATTCCCCAACGCAATTACCCTCCAGGGTGTTGCCCAAGGCAAGGTGCTTGAAGGTATTTGCGAAGACAAGCCCATTGCTTCCTGTTTTTCAGGAAAGCGAATCGTATATAAACCATCTTTAGGATTGGGTTGTAAATGTGATGCACAATAGGTTTCGTTTAATCCGGCCTCAGAAATCAGCACCCACTTACTATTTACATTGAACAATGCGGGAAACGACCAACCTTCCTTGTTTGGTGATGCAGATCCGGCTGAAACTCCATTAGCATAATAGGTTTCATATGAAGGGGTAAAAGTAGAAATTGAATCGTAAGGCATAATCCATGTTTTGGCTGATAGTGGAAATTTAAACCCAGTTTTTTCCTCAATAATTGTATGTTTTTTGTCATCAGTTTGAGAAAACGCATATCGAAATGCAATACCTTCGTTATAAGCCCTGACCTGAAGTGAAATTTCATCTCCACTTGCATTTTTAAGCAGATACTCTGTTTGATTGGCTTCAGCATTGATATGAAGTTTTTTCCCGACTTTCAGTTGATATACATCTTTGATTTTTACAGTTTTCTGTGAAATAAAAACCATATTATTTGAAAATGATGCATCCTCACGTTCCAAGCCCAAAGGCGCATTATGAATCACAATGCAATTTTCAAAATTAATACTGTAATTGAATGTATTGGCTTTGATATTCAGATTAAATACAGTTCTTCCATCAGGTGACTTTATAGCTGTTGGGGTATTATTCCCAAAACCCGACAAAGCAATTAATAAGAAGGCTAGGGTTGAAAATACTATTTGAAAATGGTTGTTTTTTTTCATCTGAATATTAATTTTCTGGAAGAAAACGCATGTCTCAATTAAGAATTACATCAAATCGGTTTAGAATTTTTTTATTCTAATGTTCCGGTATTCAATTGTCATTGGTGGACCAACATGAACCTGTACACCGAGCAAACCATCATTTTTTCTGTTGGTTATATCATTATCCACCACAATGCTCATAACATGTTTGTTAATTAAATGGACCAGTGTATTTCCTTTTATTATCAAATGGCATTCGTTCCAATCTCCCTTTTTAATGTACTCTTTCAACTGGTCTTTTACGCCAACAGATCCAATCTCAACCGGCTTTTCACCGTCGGTGATTTGAGTTACTTGCCCACGAATTGCTAGAAATTTCCTACCACCTTCTTCATAATTTTGTCCCGTCCAATAGTCAACTCCATCAATATCGCTTTGGTAGCCACTTAAAGCGAATGGAACTCCTTCGATTTCGAAGCTACGGTAATTTATACCTGAATTTCCATCTGCAGATACTTTGTATTCCAGTTTTAATTCAAAATCGCCGGTAGAACCTCCGCGCCAAATTAAAAATGAATTTCGTTTCAAGATGGTTTTTGGAGTCACTTGTCCAATTATTTTTCCATCTTCAACACGCCAATAAACTGAATCACCTTCCCAGCCGTTAAGCGACTTTCCATCAAAAATGGAGACAAAACCTTTTTCGTCACCGGTT
>JBAXAD010000408.1:0-1900 GCA_037142715.1 Paludibacter sp.
TTATAGAATTTGTCAAATTGTAAATATTATATTAAACCTGCGTTGAAAAATTTAGTCTATCATTGTATGAAAAGATTTTTAAATGTAGTTTGTTCTATTTTTTTTTGATTTTAATTTTGCCTTACTTTTTAAATTAATCAGTACTAACTTCAAGCCCCCATTATAGGAACAGCGGTCATGACCGAAGGAAATAATTGGGGGCTTATGTAATCTTAAATCAAATCATTTTATGCAGTTAAGATTTAGTAAATCGGGAATAATTCCTCTCTTATCAACAGTTGTTCTACCAATATTTGCAAATTCAAATGCAAAAGAAGTAACAGCAAAAAAGCCGAATATTCTACTTATATTATCTGACGATCATAGCTTTCCGCACGTAGGATGCTACAATGATGTTAATGTATTGAAATACAATATTACACCTAATTTGGACGCTTTTGCAAAACAGGGAATACGATTTGAGAGAGCTTATACAACAGCTCCTCAATCTGCTCCTTCACGGACATCCATTTTTACTGGTTGTAGTCCGGTTAGTATTGATGTAACCCGCTTTGCTGAACCATCCAGGAAAGAAGTTCCTTTTTTTACGGACATTTTGCGGAAATATGGGTATTGGGTTGGGCTTGACGGTAGGAATCATCACTTGGATGGTGCTGAGGGTGAAAAAAATCCAATAATCAATGAGGTTTTGGCAAAAGATGGAATGCGTAGTCTCGAACTTCGTTTTGACCATGTGGCAAAAAACAACACCAAAGGTGCTAATTTAGCACTCGTGCCACAAAGAATCAATTCTATTTTGGATGAAGTGCCGACGGGGAAACCATTTTTTCTTTATTTTGGATTTAATCAACCGCATAGAAAGTTTGGTGATGATTATGAAGAAATAAATCCAGAGCAATTGGTGTTGCCTCCCGACTTCCCCGATTTACCGGAAGTAAGGAAAGATTATGCGCGTTACTTATCCGATGTGCGCGAAATGGATAGTGGTTTTGGAGCTATCATGAAGGTATTGAAAGAAAGGAAATTGACCGAAAATACAATTGTCATTTTCATGGGTGATAACGGCGAATCATTATTGCGCGGGAAAGGAACGCTGCACAGTCGGGGTCTTCATGTACCATTAATTATCCGTTTTCCGGGTGTTACAAAACCAAATACAGCTACCAATACCTTGGTGAGTGGCGAAGACATTGCGCCAACTATTCTTGATTTAGTTGGTATGAATTTTGAAAAACCAATTTCAGGCAGAAGTTTTAGCAATACATTAAAAGGCTTTGAAGATAAGAATAAACGTGAATACGTTTTTGGTGAGCGTGGTTGGCACTTTGGGCCTCTTACCCGCACGGATGGATTGGACTTAAGCAGATCAGTTACCTCAGAACGTTTCCATTTTATTTATAATGCATTGCCAAAACAAGAATTTGCACAGGTAGATATGGTGAAAACTGAAGCTTGGCAGGAACTTGTAAAAGCTAATGCTGAAAATAGATTGTCCGATTTGATAAAAAGCTTTTATTTTTACAAAGAACGACCGATTTTTGAATTATACGATTTAGAAAATGACCCTTTTGAATTAAAAAATCTATCAGGACAAAAAGAATACAAAGAAATGGAGAAAACCCTTCGAAACGAAATTGAAAAGAAGATGTTGATAGACCATGATTATTTGCCTCTTCCATCACATGTAATAGAAAATAATAAAAATAAAAATAAGAATGAAAACAACGAAAATTAATTTCAGCTTTTTTTTGATGTTAATTGCAGCAATTTTATGCAATATAAATGTATTACAATCCCAAAAAGTAGCTGTTCCCATTAGTTCGTATGGCGTTTGGGATCGTGGAGAAGGAATTGACGATTATTCCGACCCAAAAGCAGATTTCGTTATGGGAATAGAAGT
>JBAXAD010000409.1:0-1899 GCA_037142715.1 Paludibacter sp.
CTGAATTGGGTAAAGCTTTTCTGGTACCGGAAACTCAGTTGAATGCCTTTATGTCTCTGTCTTCGTGCGGAATTGCTTATGCTTTCCGGTACATTCGTGCAGCCATGGAAGGTGGTGTGGAAATGGGAATTTATCCCAATGTGGCTAAAGAAGTGGTTATTCAAACATTGCGTGGTGCTATCGACCTGTTGGAAGCTAACGAAAGTCACCCTGAAGTGGAAATTGATAAAGTAACTACTCCCGGTGGCATTACCATCAAAGGCCTTAACGAAATGGAAGCCTATGGTTTTACGAATGCGGTGATTAAAGGATTGAAGGCTTCGCATTTGAAATAAAAATCACATATTTTTGGATAAAAGACATATTCCATGAACACACAAATCAAACAAATTGCCGAACGGCTGCGCGGATTACGCGATGCGCTTGACCTGACTATCGCACAGGCAGCTGAGCAATGTGGTATTCCTGAAACCGATTATGCCCGTTATGAATCGGGAGCAAATGATATTCCTATGAGTTTTATATGTCAGGTGGCACAAACATTTGAAGTGGAGACTTCAGCTCTTTTTTCGGGAACTGATCCTCATTCACTGGCATATTTCGTTACACGCAAAGGAACCGGTGCAAGCATTGAGCGCACCAAAGCTTACAAATATCAGTCATTGGCGCATGGTTTTCGCAATGCCAAAGCTGAACCTTATGAAGTTAGCGTTGAACCTTCTGAAAACCCGATTCATTTGAATTCGCATACCGGACAAGAGTTTAATCTCATTTTGGAAGGCACCATGCAATTACATATCGGTGGAAACGACATTACTCTAAATGAAGGTGACAGTATTTATTTCGATGCCACCAAACCGCATGGAATGAAAGCGTTAGGTGGAAAGAAACTCAGATTTTTGGCTGTAATTATTTAAGAATAACCACTAAGCCACAAAGTACACAAAGAAACTGAAAGTACTTATTTGTGAAACTTAGCAATCTTAGTGCCTTAGTGGTAAAATGTAAATTTCTATGTTAGAAAAATATTTAATACAAACTCAATTTACCGACTTTGACGATTTCAAAGCCAATTACAAACTTTTAGTTCCTGAAAATTTCAATTTTGCTTACGATATTGTTGACGAATGGGCCGCTAAAGAGCCAAACAAACGCGCATTACTCTGGACTAATGACAAGGGTGAATGTCGTGAATTTACATTTGCCGAAATAAAGAAATACAGCGATCAGACCGCATCCTATTTTCAAAGCCTTGGCATTAAAAAAGGGGATATTGTGATGGCTATTCTCAAACGTCGATACGAATTTTGGTTTACAATAATTGCACTGCATAAAATTGGAGCTATCATTATTCCTGCAACACATTTGTTGACCAAAAAAGATTTGCTGTATCGTAATAATGCTGCTGATATTAAGGCTATTGTAGCTGTGGGTGAAGAGCCGATTATAAGTCATATTACCGATTCACTACCCGAATCACCAACCGTGGAAATGTTGATTTCAGTTGGACCAATTGTCCCTGAAGGCTGGCTCGATTTCCACAAAGGAATTGAAAATGCCACACCATTCACCAAAGTGGAAAATGCGAACAAGAATGACGATTCGCTTATAATTAGTTTTACATCCGGCACTACCGGTAACCCTAAAATGGTAACCCTGGATTGTGTTTATCCATTGGCACATATTGTAACGGCTAAATACTGGCATAATTTACACGAAAAAAGCATTCATCTCACCATTGCCGATACCGGCTGGTTGAAAGCAGTTTGGGGAAAATTATACGGCCAGTGGATAGTTGGTGCCTGCGTTTTTGTATATGACCACGACAAATTCACGCCGGCTGCCATGTTGGAAATGATTCAGAAATACCGCATTACATCGCTCTGCGCACCTCCCACA
>JBAXAD010000410.1:0-1881 GCA_037142715.1 Paludibacter sp.
AGGTTAACAACTTAAACTCAGCCACTTTTTGTCCACCGGTTGGGGTCCACTTCAATGCTCTACATGGTTTTCTCGTAAAATACGTATCGATTCTGGAGGAACCGTAGTCAAGACTTGTGGACTATGTGTGGTTACAATAAATTGAATATTGGGGAAAGCTTCAATAAACGCAGGCACTACAATTTGTTGCCATTGCGGATGCAAGTGCATATCAATTTCATCAATAAGCACAATTCCTTTTGTTTTTTCTACTGCTTTATCTAATAAATGTGGATTTAATTTAACACAGCGGAAGGCAATATCAGCCGCCATTGATACAATACTTTTAATGCCATCACTTACCATTGATACAGGAATCACTATTTTATCTTGACTGGAAACCGTAATTTCATCAAAACGACCATCATACCGTATATCAGACCAGCCTGAAAATGATATCGCTTTATCTACTGCGCTTTTTACTGCGTCATGTAAATCAATTAATAATTTCGTTGTTGGTTCTGTTGCATATTTTTCGGATGCCTTAGCTTGAAGAATTGATAGCGTAAGTTGCTTAAACCAGTAGGCAAATAGTTTAAAACTTGAACTTGGATTCATGCAATCACGATATCCAATTGTTCTACTTTGAGATAATGTTGATTTACTTAAATCTGTAAGTTTTGTCTCTTTCCATATACGACCTGTACCATAGTATGTTAAAATTGGAAGGTTTATAGGCTCTTGTTTTCTAACACCCTCTTGAAGCATTTTTGCTAACTGCGTTAACGGCTTTGCATCTTTAATTGATGTTTTTGAATTAGGCGCTGTACTATTATTTTGACGAGATATTAAAATATCTTTTTTATCACTTGTACAAATTTTAGCTACTGTTTTGACTGGAGGAGCAGCTTCATACCACCCTGTAAGAGAATTGCGTATCAATCGAATATCTGTACCTATAAAACCACTCCCTTTTGATTCATCGAAAGCGCCAAGATATGCCCCAAACACAACGGTAATTCCGTCAAGAATTGTTGTTTTACCTGCTCCGTTTGGAGCAACAATAACGGTTAATTTTGGATCAAAATCAATTTCAAGGTGTTCAAAACACTTATAGTTCCAAAATTCAAGCTTTTCAATTATCATAACATTAAATACAAAAAATTATCCCATAAAAGATATTTCATTATGTATAGCGATCAACAAAAGGGAACTTCTATTTATTCGGATAGGAGTACATAGAGAAAAATTGACAGTACAAATCTTACCTTAGCACGCCATATAAAAGTATATAAAGACGAAAACCCCGACTTTGCTGGTTTGTTTCCATAGCTAAAAGCTAAAGGTATATCATTCAATAATACATGGAGGTTCCCTAAATTCATGGTAAATGAAACGTTTATTAATAAAGAATCCACGCAGCAACGCTATGAAATATTAATTTATTAGTGATTTCTACTCTTCTCAAAGTAAAGCTTGGAAAAATCAACCAATAAAGAGTGAAAAAAATTCAATGTTCTTTATTTTCATAATAAACAATTTGCATCATCATCGCCAACAATTCAGGAATAGTGCGCCAAAAGCGGGCACCTTGCGCGGCAAGTTGCATAGCGTGTTTCTGCGCGGCTTTACCTTCGGTGTAGTCACGAGTGGCAATACCATCGGCCAGAAAAACCGGTTTGCCACTGTTGAGCGCCGCTTCGGCAAGCGTCAGGTTGACAAGGTTGCCTGAGCCAAACGGTACCTGACTGAGAATAACTGCATCGGCGTCACCCACCATCTTCAGGGCCTGTGCAATAGCGTCAGAAGCAACCGGCGAAAAGGGCTGCGCCAGCACCGCCGGAATGTTGAGCGCCCTTGCCGCTTCAGCATCGGAGTCGAGACGGTTAAGGACTCCGGTGG
>JBAXAD010000411.1:0-1872 GCA_037142715.1 Paludibacter sp.
TTTTTCTGCTGCGGTAAATTGGCTGTTTGGTTCACAAACGACAAAAACCTTGTAGTTTTTTAAATCTTGAGTATTGCTGGTGCTCCCGTAAGTTATGGACGCTCCAACGGGCAGGGTTTCTACATAATAGCCTTGTTTAACACAATCAATTCCCCATGATGACAATCCACCTGTCCAAAAGTTTTCGGGAGTGGTACTGGTAATACCAGACTGAGCTGGAGATGGAATTTGCGTGGAGCCAGTACCCGATATAACCCAATCGGCATTACCTGCTGTTTCTGCTTTGGTAGCATCAAAAAGGATTTTTAATTTCTGGGAATAAGAGGAGGTACAAAGTAACAATGTAGCAATAAGGACGTAATTCTTTAATTTCATGATGTCGTGATAATATTAACTTGGATAAATTGAATTCACCCATTCGCGTATTTAAAGGCAGTTACGGCCTCACAAGTGGTGAAGCCGTATACAGATGAATAAAATTCAGTTATATATTTGAATAATTATGCGCAAAGATAGCAGAATATATTGGATGTATTGTAATGTATACATTTTTTGCGGTATTGATTAATGGTTTATTTGTTGAAAAATGTGTTTTTCACAGTGCAAATTCAATTCGCCATACGAAGCATTTAAGGATGGCAATATCTTATTAAGAAACTCATTTCACCCTCACCACACACATTCTATCCAACATTGCCTGATTTATTTCCCCATTCATATTGGCATTATAGGCTTCGTATGACAAACTAATAGTATTCTTTCCTTTTTGGAGTGTTACTTGCACCGCATTTGTATCGCCCCAGTTGGACCATTCGTCCGTTCCGCGCTGTGGCAGAATGATGGTTCCTGCCATCCTACCATTTACTTTCAAAGTTCTGAGTGCACATTTATTCTCGGTATTCGTAGGGCCGTTGCCATTGGCATAATGATAATGAATGGCATAAATTCCAGCCGAATTGACGGTTACAGGAATGGTCACCGCTGTATTTATAGTTTTACTTATTTCCACAAATCCGTCGCCTGTGTAGTTTTTGTAATTGTAGGTGGCTTTTGGTGCATATTTTTCTACTTCATACACTGCATTCAATTTCTCATTCACAATGGACATCGGCTCCGAAGCAAAGGACGAAATATTGTTGGCATCCACTGCCAGCACTTGGTATTCGGCAAAAGCTGCGGGTGTTATTTTCAATGATGTGGCTGTGGTTTGCAACAATTGTTTTCCATTTTTCAGTACATTGTAGGTTTTTGCATTCGGAATGGCCAACCACGAAAGTGTTTCGTTTTTGTAAACAGATTGAGGCGTTTCGATGGTGGTATAATTCTCCACTTTGTTAATGTTGGACGTAATTTCATTTTTCCCCAACAGCATTTTGATGGTATGCATTCCTTTTAAAGTCTCAGGAATGGCAGCTTTGTCCATAACTTTTCCGTCCATCTCGAAGCGACTGATTTTATTTCCAAATCCTTCCATTTCAATATTCAAACGCGCGTTTCGGTATTTGAAATTTGTTAAGGAGCGACTTCCAGTCATTGAAGCGGGTACAGAAGGATGAAATTTCAAACTGTCAGCACCGAACTCAATGCCAAACAATACCTTCTGTACCAATGCGATATTGCCCGAAAGACTCCAAAGCATATTGCTGGAATTGATTTGCGTGCCTGCAAAATCTCCATTGTCGGCCACAAAGTTTTCCTTGTTGGTCAAAAACAGGGCAGCGGCACGGTAAATGGCGGCAATGCTTGCCATCACCGATTTTTCGTTACCAGCTTTGGCAGAAGCCAGCACCCAATAAGTCTGCACAAACGGCCACACGGCGTTGTTGTGGTAAGGCGGAATGCCCGGAATCTGTGGGTAAATGCAAGGGATAC
>JBAXAD010000412.1:0-1867 GCA_037142715.1 Paludibacter sp.
GGAGATAAATGCTGTTCCACGTACTTTTACTTCCGGTGATCGGTTTACTGGTGTACAAGCGGGTATTGCAATTCCATTGTTTTTTCAATCTTATACTTCTAAAATTAAGGCTGCAAAAATAAAGGAGCAGGTTTCGAAAACCAATGCTGAAAACTATTCAAAATCTTTGTTGGGTGCATATCGTTCATTACTTGGCGATTATGCTAAATATAATAACAGTTTGGAGTATTACGAAAAACAAGCGATTCCGGAAGCCGATTTGATTATAGACCAAGCCACCAAAAGCTACAAAGCTGGTGCAATGGATTATCTGGATTACGTGCAGAGTCTCAGTAGGGCATTTGATATTAAGCAAAAATACCTCGAAGCACTTAATAATTATAATCAAACCATTATTTCCATTGAGTTTATTAGTGGGAAAGTTAATTAAGAGCCCCTAACCCCTAAAGGGGGATTTAGTAAGTTTGTATTACGTAGAATTGCGACATTTTGTTTTACTATTAATTTCTTTCAATTATTTACTATTCAATATAATATGATTATGACTACATATAATTTAAAATCATTAGCACTAATGTCATTACTTTTAATGGCTTTATTTTCATGTAAAGATAAAAAGGTTGAACAAAAGGAAGTTGAAAACCTTCCTGCAGATATAGTTGAATTGCGTGATGACCAGATAAAACTTGCCAAAATAGAAATTGGGAAAATAGAAATGCGCAACATGAACGGTTCATTGAAAGTGAACGGAATCGTAGCCGTTGCACCACAAAATCTCGCAACTGTTTGTATGCCAATGGGTGGGTTTATAAAAAGTACGACACTCATGCCCGGCAATGCCGTAAGAAAAGGACAAACATTGGCAGTAATTGAAAATCCGGAGTTCATTGATTTACAACAAAATTTTTTGGAAACGAAAAATAAACTTGATTTTGCCGAAGCTGAATATAAACGTCACACTGAACTATTTAAAGACGATGTTTATTCGAAACAAAATCTCCAACAAGTGACAACGGACTATAAAAACCTGAAATCGATGGTAAGTGCTTTGAAGCAGAAATTAGAACTAATTGGAATAAATCCTGCCAAACTTAACGAGGACAATATCAGTCGTTCCGTGACGTTGGTTTCTCCCATTTCGGGTGCTGTGAAAGCCGTAAACGTGAGTATTGGTAAATCCGTTTCATCATCCGATGTGCTGTTTGAGATAGTGAATAGTAACAAACTTTTCCTCGAACTAACATTGTTTGAGAAAGATGCTGATAAAGTGGCCATTGGTCAGAAAATAAATTTCTTTATTAATAATGAAACCGAACAACATCAGGCAGTTATCTACCAAACAGGCAAATCTATTAATAACGACAAATCCTATAAAGTGTATGCTACCGTTCCAGGATTTTGTGAAAATACTTTGCCAGGAATGTACGTAAACGCGGTGATTCAATCTTCAAGCAAGGAGTTAACGACCGTTCCAATCCAAGCGGTGGTAAGTTTCGATGACCAAGACTATATTTTTGTTGTATTTAAAAATAAACTGGAGAATGGAAAACCTTTTACTGAATATCGGATGATTCAGGTGCAGAAAGGAGTGGCAGACGACAAGTATATTGTAATTGTCGTACCACAAGGAATTGATTTTAAATCGACAAAAGTGGTTGTAAAAGGTGCTTATAACTTACTATCTGCCAAGAAGAATGCAGGCGAAATGAGTTGTGGATAATTTGGTACTTAAATTGTAATAGTTTATTGCTAATAATTATCAAAATAACAAGAAATTTAGACAATTTAAAAAGATTATAATCTATCTTTATACCCGAAATAAATCTCGATTTTTTTATAGGAAAAGTAACAAACTGTACAAAAAACC
>JBAXAD010000413.1:0-1858 GCA_037142715.1 Paludibacter sp.
TGCCGATGGTCGGCACGGAGAGGGAGAGGGCCTTTGTTGCCGTATTCATTTTCCAGCGTCCAGCCATAAGGATAATTGTCAATGGACATAAAATCACAGGTGTTAGCAATTTTGTAAAGGTCTAGTTGATAAAGAAATCCGCTCGAACAGATGTTGTGCGAAACCTTCATTGAAGGGCAAATTTGCTTGATGGCATTTCGCTGCAAGTTGTAAAAATCGATAGCACAATCAGACTCAAACTCCTGAAAATTCTGAAAACAAGAAGGATTATCGCCTTTTCGAGGCAGGTAAATTTCATCGAACGATTTCACCTGCTGACTCCAAAACGAAAGATACCAAGCATTATTCAGATTCTCAACCGTTTTGTATTTGGTTTCCAACCAGTTGGAAAATTTCTTCTGACAAAAATCACAGTAACAATACGGTTCTTCGGCCATCAATTCGTTATCAACCTGATATGCAATAACATGCTTATTGTCTTTAAATTCAGTGGCCAAAGCCTTGGCAATTTTCAAACAGTAGTCGCGATAAACAGGATTATTGAGGCAAGCATGGCGGCGTTTTCCGAAAGGTTTTCGTTCGCCACTAGCCGTAACCTGCATAATTTCAGGATGTTTGTCGTACATCCATTTGGGAATGGCAGCAGTTGGAGTAGCCAGAAAACTTTCAATATTTGATTTTCCAAGTGTTTGAACAGCAAAATTCAACCACGAAAAATCGTATTTCCCTTCCGTTGGTTCCATCGCATCCCACACCAAATCGCCCATGCGTGCCACATTGAAACCTGCTTGTTTCATCAATTTGGCATCTGATTCAACTTGTTGTTGGCTTAAATTGTTGGGATAATATGCTGCACCAACGTACATTTTATCGACTACAGATTGACTGTAAGCCGATAAACCCATTAATAAAAGCAAGATGCTAAGGTATTTACGCATGACTTTGTGGAACCTCTAAATTATTTACTTTACATCAATTACAAGTGATTCTCCTGGCTTGAGTTGAATTTTCTTCTTTCCATAAAAACGGTTTTCTGTCCAAACTTGCGCTTTTTGTTGTTTGTTTTCAACAAGGATAGTGGTTTGTGCTGCCATTTTTGTTGGATTTTTAATGCTCAATTTTGCCGATTTGGCATTGCTGGAAATCAATTTGGTTTCAAGTTGGTCGAAAGTAGTGACCGACTTTTGTTCCAAATCCACATAAATTCCGGGCAATTCGGTGATGGTGAGTAGCAAATCCGTTTCCGCCCAAGTAGAGCCAGGGAAAATTTCGCCAATGCCTTCGTACCAATCGGTAGTGCTGACGCGCTCGTTCATCCAGCCGTCTTCCATACCTTTAATGGGGCGGTCATGGCGGGACAAATACTGTGGAATAATTTGTGCAATGTCCTTCAAGAGATTCAAATACAGCACATTTCCTGTTGCACGATACAACCGCAGCAAAGCCAGTCCGGAATGTGTACAAATTCCAGGCGAGCCGTGTTTGTTCTGCGTATTTGCAAAAACTACTCCGGTGGTTTTCATGTCCATTTTGCCAAAAAGTGTAGTTTTTGGGAAAGTAAAATCGTAGGACATTACCCAAGTGGAAAATTGGGCAGCAGTCTCTTCTGCATAAATCAGCCACTTTTTATCGCCGGTAACTTCATACAAAACCGCAAATGATTCGAGCACGCCGTACCACGATTCACTGTCGGGATTTTGCAAAGCATCGCCCGGTCCACCGCAACTAATGCCTTTGGAAATATAGTCATCGTACATCTGTTGTGCTGATTGACAAGCCACTTCCAAATAAACTTTATCGTTGTAATACCTTGAAGCAAAAGCCAATGCAGCAGGAGCCAAACCAGCACCCGTAGATC
>JBAXAD010000414.1:0-1854 GCA_037142715.1 Paludibacter sp.
CAGCAGAATTATCACTGTTTACCGAAATACCAATGTTTGAGGTTTGAATTGTATTATCAGTACATATAAAGTTGAATGAATCTATGTAATAAATTCCAAACGCCGTGCAATTAGTGATGGTGCATCGTGTTGCCGACCCTGCATCGGCATAAACGGCCGCACCTGCACCAGTGTAATATATTCCACCACTTTTACAATTCTTGATTGTCAAATTGTCTATATGCGTTTTTCCTGAAGTAGTTACATATATTCCTGTTACAAATTGATTGTTTCCATCCAATAAACTTGTACCAACAGAGGCAATAGTTATATAATGGCCATTGTTGACAGAAATTAATGAAGTAGCAGTAGTATTTGAGGCTGCAATTATCGTTGCATTTTTAAGTATGAGCAACATTCGGTCGGTCAATTGAAGCGGAGCCGTTGTAACCGTAAATGTCCCCGAAATTGTAATCCGAATAATATTGTTGGGAAAAGCAAGACGTTTGGCATCAATTGCACTTTGGATAGTGGTAATGGGTGTACCACTACTAAAAGATATATCTGAAATCGTCTCAGTTGGTTTCTGAATAAAAGTCATTTTGGGTTCGGTAAAAAGACTTTGTGCAAAACATAGAAACGGATAAAACAGGAATAAGAAGTAAATGGTTTTTTTCATGAAGTATTTTTGGGGTTGTAAATTCCAATGCAAAAATAGTTGGGTTATTTCGATAACTGCTGAAACAATTATGCATTTAATTGTTACAATCGTGCAAAAGAGTTATAATTGCATTAAAAACAACTTTTATTTATAGAATAAGGTTGACGATGTATGAGGAAATTGTTTGCTGGTTTAAAGGTAAATTTACGTTGAATATCAGTATTTCGATTTTATTTTGTCAATTTGTTCCACTACACGACGGGCATAAGCCGCCTTATCGGGTGGATGGTTAATCTGACCAAGTCCTTTGTTACTCACTTGAAAGCAATTTCCTAATGCATTCAGAACATTGGGTAGTGATTCGGGATGTTTATTTTTGCGAACATAGATGAAAGGTAGTTTTTCATCACCCCATGCCTCTCTCCAAGAACGCACAAGTGCAGGCATAACTGCCAATTGGTCTGCACCCGCAATGCCGGTTCCATTTTCACCTTGATCCCAAACAATTCCACTGACGGCATAAGGAATCACATTGGCAATGCGTATGGGATAATTGGCTCCATAATGTTCTGAACATCCTTCGTTGTAAAGATATGGTAATGAAAAACCACCTGCCAAATCAGGGAGATTTGGTCTAACAGGTCCTTTGGTTCCATCAAGCTTTGCTTTTGCCGAGGCTTCTTCCCAAGCTTTCAGTTTTTCGGGATAAGCTGCCACCAACTTTGAGTATTCATTTTCGGTATAATTTTTTAGTTGCCGTTGAATCTCTGGATCAGACTCTACTGCATCACGACTCAACCAAATTCCTGACGAAGAAGAACTTTCACATCGTACAATGATACCGATGGGAATATTGAGCTTTTTTCGCAAAAGTACAGCCATGCTACTCATCATTGCCGGAACATCCAAATAGTTGTCCTCTGTGAGCGCAATCCACTGTGGTGTTTTATTGTGATCTCTGGTAATCGCTGAAATTCGGATTAGAGAATCGCATCCCGCTTCAAGAAATTGACGGGTTTCCTCATCACATTCATATGGTGCTTCTGGTTTTGCAAATTTTGGCAAAAACTTAACCGATACTTCCATGTTGGACTGACCTGAACCAAACCAGACTTCACCTATAAGTACATCGGTATAACGAATTTGCTTTCCACCCGAACTCACTTCCATATTATAAGGTCCACCAGCTTCCATTGGATTTAAAAGCACTTTCC
>JBAXAD010000415.1:0-1834 GCA_037142715.1 Paludibacter sp.
TTGTTTTTTTGTCAGTTTACTCATTTTAATTGAAGTTTAATTTTTAATTGGAAAAGCACCTGTTACGGTAATACCCATACTCCTAGCTGTACCAGCAACCATTTTCATGGCAGCTCCTATTTCAAAACAATTCAAATCGACCATTTTGTCCGTTGCAATTGCTTCTACTTGTTCCCAAGTAATGGCAGCTACTTTTTTACGGTTTGGCTCTGCCGAACCACTTTTCAATTTTGTTACTTCTAACAATTGAATTGCTACTGGCGGAGTTTTTACAACAAAGTCGAATGATTTGTCGGTATAATAAGTGATAACGGCGGGCAAAATTTTACCCGGTTTGTCTTGGGTTCTGGCATTAAATTGTTTGCAAAACTCCATGATGTTAATCCCCTTCGAACCCAATGCAGGGCCTACCGGTGGAGATGGGTTTGCAGCGCCTCCTTTAATTTGCAATTTAATAAGTCCAGCAATCTCTTTAGCCATAATTATTTTTGTTATTGATGATAAACGGGAGTTTGTGATTTGTAACAGTTAATCGGCTACTCCTTTTCTACTTGTGTAAAGGATAATTCGAGCGGAGTTTTCCGTCCGAAAATCATAACCATTACTTTGAGTTTTTTCTTCTCTGTGTGTACTTCCTCAATTAATCCGCTAAAACCAGTAAAAGGTCCGAAAATAACTTTCACATTCTCATTAATATAGAATGGAGTAATCATTTCTTCTTCAGTTTCCTGTAGTTCATCCACCTTGCCCAAAATACGATTCACTTCCGAAGGACGAATAGCAGTTGGAACATGATTTTTTTCACCCAGAAACCCAATAACGTTGGGGGTATTGCGCAAACGGTGAGGAATTTCACCTATCAGATAAGCTTCTATCAAGACATAACCGGGCATACAACTGCGTTCTTTTGCAATTTTCTTTCCGTTACGAATCTGATAAACTTTCTCAGTGGGGATTAATACCTGAGCAACATACTGACCAAGATCCGAATTTTTGATTTCAGCATCAATATACTCTTTTACCTTGTTCTCTTTTCCACTAATAGCACGCATTACGTACCATTTAAAATTGGTTGACTCAGACACTTTATTGACCTCCATTGATTAAATTAAAACAGTTTTGTATAAATGAATGTCATAATAGCCTCAAAACTAATGTCCATAAGCCAAACTATCAATGCAAGAATGATGGAAGCAATTAATACCACTACTGCACTATTAGTCAGTTCTTCGCGCGATGGCCAAGATACTTTCTGAACGAGTTCTGTATAAGACTCTTTGATATAGTTAATTATCTTCATATAAAAATAGAATTTGCACGGGCAGAGAGACTCGAACTCCCGACACCTGGTTTTGGAGACCAGTGCTCTACCAACTGAGCTACGCCCGTAATTAAGTCGTTCCCTGTTTCCTGGAAACGACTTTTTATTTATAATTCACCTATTCCCTATTAAGAATTAGGAGATGTTTTTAGTCTAACAATTCAGTGATTTGACCTGAACCTACTGTACGTCCACCTTCACGGATAGCAAAACGTAAACCTACGCTACAAGCTACTGAATAGATTAATGTTACAGTTAATTCTAAGTTGTCACCTGGCATAACCATTTCAGTTCCTTCTGGAAGAGTGATTTCACCTGTAACATCCAATGTACGGATATAGAATTGTGGACGGTAGCGGTTGTGGAATGGAGTGTGACGTCCACCTTCTTCTTTTTTCAAGATATACACAGCAGCTTTGAAAGTAGTGTGAGGAGTTACTTTTCCCGGGTGGGTAATAACCATACCACGTTTGATACTTTCTTTGTCGATACCACGAAGCAATAAACCTACGT
>JBAXAD010000416.1:0-1833 GCA_037142715.1 Paludibacter sp.
AATTACAAGCAAATACCAAAATAGATTAGTGGTAATTATCACGTCTAAAGGGGAATTAGGCTAGTATTGATTTCTGATTTTTATTTACTATTTCTAAATATTGAACTTTATATATTTTTTGCTCGATTTTGCACACGTGTGCTAAACTGTTTAATCAACTATTATTTTCAAATCATATACATTCTAAAATCAAATTATCATGTTAAAAGGAATTTCACCTTTAGTAAGTCCTGAGCTGTTGGCAGTTTTGGCACGTATGGGTCATGGCGACGAAATCATTCTTGCCGATGCTCATTTCCCTGGAGAATCGTTCAACAACAGAGTGTTGCGTGCTGATGGGCTTCGCATTCCAGAATTGTTGGCAGCCATTTTGCCATTGTTTGAATTGGACGCTTATGTGGCTCACCCATTGGCCATGATGGCAGCTGTACCCGGTGACGAACTTGACCCAAAAGTAGAGGAATCTTACCTGAAAAGCATTCACATCACCAACCCAAATGCTGCATCTATTGAACGCATCGACCGCTTTGCTTTTTACGACAGAACCAAATCTGCTTTCGCTGTGGTAATGACTGGCGAAACAGCCAAGTATGGCAATATTCTTTTGAAAAAAGGCGTAACTCCATGTATTTAATTAGATAATTTGCTAATGTGATAATTAGGTAATAAGATAATGTGATAAATTGGTAATAAGATAATTAGACAATGGGATAATTATTACCCAAAGCAATTAATTTGACCTAATAATATTGACATTCAGTCTAAAATCTAATCAATAACAACTAATAACTAACCAAATAACTACATAATCATGACATTAAAATCAAAAAGTGCTTTCTTGCCAGGCAATAGCACAGTAATTTTCAAGGATGTAGAATTTCCAACTCCGGGACATGGACAAGTATTGTTGAAAACAAAATCGTCAACAATATGTGGAAGTGACATCCGTGCCATTTATCGCGAACATTTAGGAAAGGGTCCTGAGGGATACCAAAATAAAATTGCGGGTCACGAGCCTGCTGGTCAAATCATTGCGTGCGGCCCAGGCATGAAACGCTTCAAAGAAGGCGACCGCGTAGTGGTTTATCACATCTCGGGTTGTGGTTGCTGCAATGATTGTCGCCGCGGTTACATGATTTCATGTTCCAGCGAATCGCGCGCAGCTTACGGCTGGCAACGCGACGGCGGCATGAGCGAATACATGATTGCTGACGAAAAAGACTTGGTATTACTTCCTGACGAATTGACTTATACCGACGGAGCACAAGTGGCTTGCGGTTTTGGAACCGTTTACGAAGGACTCGAGAAAATTGGTATCAGCGGTAATGATGCAGTATTGGTAACTGGCTTAGGCCCTGTAGGTTTAGCAGCGCTAATGCTTGCAAAAGCAATGGGTGCGCAACGACTTATCGGAGTTGACACGGTGGCTGAACGTTGCGAAATTGCAAAGAAAATGGGATTGGCCGACGAGGTATATGTTTCAGGTTCTGATACATTGGCACAAGTTATGGCCGAAACTAAAGGAAAAGGATTCGAGAAAACGGTAGATTGTTCTGGTCACACTTTGGCTCGTCAATTGTGTATTCGTGCCACCCGTCAATGGGGAAAAATGGTGATGATTGGCGAAGGTGGAACGGTAGAATTCAACCCAAGTCCGGATATTATTCACGACCAAAAAACCATTTATGGCTCATGGGTAACGTCTATTTGGAAAATGGAAGAACTAGTGGAACGCATTGTGCGCTGGGGAATTCATCCAGAATCATTGGTAACTCACCGTTTTACATTGGACCAAGCTTCAGAAGCTTATGCGCTGATGGCCGAAGGAAAATG
>JBAXAD010000417.1:0-1798 GCA_037142715.1 Paludibacter sp.
TTTCTACTCTATCACTATTCTTACTAATGTGTTCGGTTGCAGTATCTGCACAAACAGGAAAGTTGTTTCTTGTTGCTGGACAGAGCAATGCTGTGGGGCAAGGTACTGCTGCTTTAAGTCCTGTATGCGTACAAGGTACAGCTTATGAATTCAATGGATTGACCAATGGTTTGCAACATCTTCAGGATCCTATGGGTCAAACAGTCAGCAATCTGGAACCGGCTCTTACCGGAAGCATTGGTCCTGCTTATGCCAAAACATTGAATGCCTTAATTGCGAAACCTATTTATTTGGTTTCGGCTGCTCGTGGCGGATCCTCCAATGGTGCCAAAGCAGAACTTTCACCTTATGGAACCTGGGATGACACTGGCAATTTGCAGTTATTTAATAGTGCTGTCTCTAAAACTAAAAATGCCATTCAGGCAACAGGTTTGGCTCTTTCTGGCGTAATTTGGATGCAAGGCGAAAGAGATGCCAATGCCATTCGTACACTCAACGAAACTGAAGCTGAATATCAGGCTGCTTTAGAAAAAGTGATTTCCCGCTTTCGTGCCCAATTTGGACCCAAACTACCATTTTACATTGTTCTTACTGGATTGCAAGGGGCTGTTACAAATGGAATTCCAGTAGCAACTCTTACGGATGCCAATTATACGGTCAGACGTATTCAGAAGGCTGTTGCCAAAAAGATACCAAACGTATATGTGGTGTTTACATCCACAGATACTTTTTTTGATAAGGGCTGGATGAAACCCGAAACAACCACTGTTCACTACATACAAACTGCATACAATCAAATTGGAGATTCGGTAGCACGTTTTGTTTCCACAATTCCGTATGATACCATTGCCAAAATAGATCCAATTCCAACTCCCAATAGTGCTAATCCACAGATTATTGTTGATAATACCGATGCAGGATGCACTTTCGATGCACCATGGACAGCAAGCACTTATGCAACTGGGTTTTATGGTGCAAATTATGTTACTGATAACACTACCACTGCTGATCCTACAAAATGGGCCAAATGGACACCTCAAATTCCGGCAGATGCCAATTACAACATTTTTATGAGATGGACTGCAGGTGCAAATCGACCAGCAGCAGTACCGCTTGAAATTAAGCATGCCACTGGTACTTATACATCTACGGTTGACCAAACTATAAATAATGGTGTTTGGCAATATCTGGGGAATTACTCTTTACTTAAAGGCAGCGGAAACTATGTGAAGATTTCAGCAAGTTCACCGGGTTTCACAGTTGCCGATGCTGTATTGTTTGAACAAACTCCTATTAAAACAGGAGTTGATAATCATTTGGCAGCTACTCAATTTCAAATTATTTCCAATGTATCAAATAACAAGATGGTCGCTACTTTTGAGATGCAAGATAGAGCAAATATTACGCTTCAGGTTTTTAATGCTTCGGGTATTTTGGTAAATGATGTTTTGAATGGCAGAATATTAGAAAGTGGAAATCAATCGTATTTGCTCACTAATTCGACAATGAATAAAGGCTTTTACATTGCTGTATTGAAACTGAACGGGAAACAAATAATATGTCAGAAATTTATTTTATAATGCGGAAATCAATGTCGTTTAAATAAAATTCACTTGACAATTAAGCCTGAAGGGCTTCAATGTAATTAGCCACGGGTAAAACCCGTGGTAAGTTAAATGGAGGTCTTACAACCCTGAAAGGGTTGAATAACTTCTAATTATCTATTCAACCCTTTCAGGGTTTGCACGCTCAAAACTTTTTTCATCCTTATGTTTCACATAAGGCTAATCACATTCAA
>JBAXAD010000418.1:0-1785 GCA_037142715.1 Paludibacter sp.
CACAGAGAATTATCGCTTAGTGAAATTTTTCAAGTAGGACTGTGCACCAAGCACTGAGCACCAAGCACCATTTAGAAAGTCCTACTCCCCGACAAAATATTTCTTACGGAACCAAAAGGCTAAGTTCACTAATAGAATAAGTGCTGGAACTTCTACCAATGGTCCGATAACACCTGTGAAGGCTTCGCCACTGTTGATTCCAAATACACCAACTGCAACGGCTATGGCCAATTCGAAGTTGTTTCCTGCAGCGGTAAATGCGATGGAAGTTGTTTTAGAATAATCGGCACCGAAATATTTTCCAATGGCAAAACTGATTAAGAACATTACTGCAAAATATATTACCAATGGAACAGCAATTCTCAATACGTCAAAAGGTATTTGAACAATGAGTTGTCCTTTTAAACTAAACATGAGAATAATGGTAAACAATAGTGCTACCAATGTGATTGGAGAAATAAGAGGAACAAATTTTTGTTGAAACCATTCTTTTCCTTTGGCTGCAATTAAGCTGTAATGACTGATGATTCCGAGCAAGAAAGGAATGCCTAAATAAATACCCACGCTTTCTGCAATTTGAGATATACTGATGTCGACCAACTTACCTGCCATCCCAAAATAAGGTGGTAATACGGTGATAAAAATATAGGCATACACGCTGTACAACAACACTTGGAAAATACTGTTCAAAGCAATCAATCCTGCAGCGTATTCGCGGTTTCCGTCGGCCAAATCGTTCCACACAACCACCATAGCAATGCAACGTGCCAAACCAATTAATATTAGTCCCGACATGTATTCGGGATAATCGTGAAGGAAAGTGATGGCTAGGAAGAACATGAGGAATGGTCCGATAACCCAATTCAAAAGCAATGATGCCGAAAGCACTTTAACATTGGTAAATACTTCACGCATGTTTTCATATTTCACTTTTGCCAATGGTGGATACATCATTAAAATGAGTCCGATGGCCAACGGAATATTGGTAGTCCCATTGGAAAATGAATTAATAACATTTGCCGATGAAGGGATGAAGTGTCCAATAGCGACGCCTATTCCCATGGCTAGGAAAATCCAAAGCGTTAAATAACGATCGAGGAAGGATAATTTCTTTTTCATATTAAATGCCTTCGGTTTTTATAAAGTTTTCGCAATACAATTTAATTTCATCACGCACACGGGCGAACTCCTTCATTATTTCTTCGTCGGTGCCTTTCACTTTTGCCGGATCGGTAAAGTTATGGTGATAACGTTTGGCATTACCTGGGAAATAAGGACAATTTTCTTTGGCATTATCACAAACGGTGATGATATAATCAAAAGGAATTTGATGGTATTCAGTCAAGTTATTTGAAGTATGATGACTGATATCTATTCCTGCTTCCTTCATGGTAGCAATGGCTTTCGGATTTACACCATGTGTTTCGATGCCGGCACTATAAATGTGGGCACGACCTTCACTAAGTTTTTCTAAAAAACCGTGGGCAATTTGAGATCGGCAACTGTTGCCGGTGCAGAGAACGAGTACGTTTTGCATAATTTTGAATTACGAATTACGAAGTACGAAGTGCGAAGTGCGAAATTTATGGTTAACAATTAACTTTTAACTAATAACGAACTAGCAGCATCCTCCGCCAGGTGTGCAACAAACTGCATCAGAAGGAGTAAGTTCTGCTAATTTAACTTTGAGTTTTTCTTTTGGGATTCCACATTTATCTGAGGCTAAGCAATCGGTATGTTTGGTGGTTAATTCAAACTCGCTTCCATTAAAGGTGAGTCCGTAGC
>JBAXAD010000419.1:0-1778 GCA_037142715.1 Paludibacter sp.
AATACACTCCAAGTCATTGTTGTGTATAGGAAAATAGGGTTTTCGGTCAGGCACAAACTAGTTGCCCTTCAACGACATAATTCAAAATGGTCAATCAATTGAAACCAATAAAATTAATACACTCAACAGACCTTTGATCATAAAAATAGGCGTTCATTTTGAACGCCTAATGCAATGAAAAAAATAGAGAGTCAGAAACTAGGATGCGCCATACCCTGGTTTTCGTTTTTTCCCACCTGTAGTTTGTGTAACTGTACTCTTGACACTGCCTGTTTTTGTTCGGGTAGTGACAGTGGTTCTTGGTGTTCTTCCTGGCGATTGCGTATTTGTGACGGTGACGTTACCAAGTCTATGAGAAGAAGTAACTTTAGTTCTGGTTGGCATATAAATTCCTATAAAAATAAAATATTAATAATGGTGGTGTTTAACTAATTTCAGTTAGTGATTATTTTATAAATCAATTCAATGGGTTACGAATGACTCGACCCCATAACAAACTGACTGATCAAGAAAGAAACATGAGTTTTTTGCAGAATTCATAGAAAAACACTTTTTGCCGGAATTAGCTGAATACCCCGCTATGCGATTGGAAAAAGTTGTTATTTCGTTTAAGTCACCTCCATTTTTTGCATGGATTAAATGTGTTCTCATTGCAGCCTATTGTGTTCTAACCCAACCATCGCATGCGCACAACGTTCACTTGATTATTGGGATATTCAACATAGCCAGTGCATCAGGCCAATATTTATAATAAGCAGTTAATTGCAATTGATGTAACGAATTGGATTCGCCGCTCCACGTTTTACTCTCTCTGCAATTGATTTTAGACGCAATTTTTTCCTGATCTCTTCGTCGGCAACTACGCCATCAAAGCCCCATCTGCTGCCATCTGGAAACCAATTCGTTATCTTATAAACTTCTCGGGTCAACCCGCGATAAGTCGGTATGGCGTAGTCTACCTTGTTACGTCTATCGCCTAAAACCCATGATTTACGGGTTGCTTCGTACAATTCCTCTGCTGTCATTGTTCTATTGAAAAGTTTATTGATATTAATCAAAATAACCGACAATTCAGTTTCAAGCGGTTTGGCTGAATACATGGCAGCGATTTCTTCAGTGGTTTTTAATCCAAAGTCATCTGAATAATGACCAATTTGCAAATTTGTTAAATTACCCAGATCGAGCAAATCAATAACCGATGCCTCGACTTCAAAAGCTGTCTTTTCATCCAGGCCATGTCGCAAAATCAAGTGTTCGACTTCATTGCCTTGATCCAGGATTCTATTAATACGATCATATTTTAGCGATACAGCATCGTCATTATCATTGGTATTAATTTCAATTGCACAGCGAACATGATCAAAGACACGGTTGCCACGCCCTTTACCAACATAAAATATATCCTCTTTGACTGGATCGCGAAGTAAATAGACATAGTAGCCAAGTTGTTCAATCACAGAAGTTGTAAACATTTTATCCCTTTATTTAATAGATTTTGATGCGGCTGAAAGACATTCAGTCCGTCTTTTTTGAACCCGTTCAGGTTCGTCCCATTGCGTGTCAGCCCAGGCTTTGACGATATTAGCTAATTTCTATGGGTTATTCATCCTCTTTAGTAAGGACTACCTCTGCTGTTTTGCCACCAAAGCAAATGGCCATGTATTTGGGTAGTACATCTTCCATGGTGCGCAGACCAGCCTTAAACATATTGGTGATGTGTGCTGGCTCAAAGGCTGCATCTTCAACATCAATGGCGTGATAGAAACGGATGGTGCGTT
>JBAXAD010000420.1:0-1753 GCA_037142715.1 Paludibacter sp.
TTTACGATAGCAATAATGGGTTTTCCCATTTGTTTATCGGTCATTCCATTGGCACAATTCACCGGCCTCCATTGGTCCACCCGATACAAAAACACATGGAATATTCAATCGCATGGCAGCCATAAGCATACCCGGTGTAATTTTATCACAGTTACTGATACAAACCATGGCATCAGCCTTGTGAGCATTCACCATATATTCAACACTATCAGCAATTAAGTCGCGCGATGGCAATGAGTATAGCATACCATCATGACCCATGGCAATTCCATCGTCGATGGCAATGGTATTAAATTCGGCTGCAAAGCAACCCAGTTTTTCTATTTCAGCCTTTACTTTCTGACCTATATCGTGCAAATGAACATGACCCGGAACAAATTGTGTAAACGAATTTACGATAGCAATAATGGGTTTTCCCATTTGTTTATCGGTCATTCCATTGGCACGCCACAATGAACGCGCGCCTGCCATTCTACGACCTCCTGTGCTGGTTGCACTACGTAATTCCTGTTTCATAACGCCAAACCCCTAAAAGGGGATTTTTATTAGTTAATATTATTGAAATTCTCTTCTATTTTCCCTGTTCCTCTTCAGGGGTGGGTAATAAAAAACCTTTCTCCGTTATGGTGAGAAAGGTTTTTGATATTTACATTCATTTATATAGCAACCATCTCACTTTTGATTTATGACCAAAAGAGATACGACGAGAACAGTATAAATGCATTGAAAATTCATTATCATTCTATAATTTGCTGCAAAGTTACACGAAGTTTTCGAAATTTCAAAATAGTTTAATAGAAATAATTGTTATTTTTAGTCAAATTGATAGATTATTGGCTCATAATCTTTGAATAAATTATTATTCGACACAAAATAGGAATTTAAGCTGCTAATGCGTTATATAAAAAACATATTCAGAAAAATATAAACTACCGAAAAAGTATAATGACGACAAAATTATATTATTTTTGCATGCAATTTTTAATTTACCATGAACGAAAAAGACTTTCATTATATCAATCATATTAACTCCCCCATTGATTTAAAAGCAGTCAAACGCAATGAACTTCCATTGGTATGTGAAGAGCTCAGACAGTTTATCATTGACGAAGTTTCAAAAAATCCGGGTCATTTGGGTTCAAGTCTCGGTGTAGTTGAGCTTTCAGTGGCACTTCATTATGTTTTTAACACACCATACGATCGTATCGTATGGGATGTGGGTCATCAGGCTTATGGGCATAAAATTCTGACCGGTCGACGTGATCAGTTTCATACCAACAGACAGTTTAAAGGACTTTGCGGTTTCCCTACACCAAAAGAAAGTGAATATGATGCCTTCGGTGTCGGTCATTCTTCCACTTCCATTTCCGCAGGATTAGGTATGTCAGTAGCATCCTTGCTAAAAGCAGAGCCCAAGCGTCAGGTTGTAGCTGTAATCGGTGATGGTGCAATGACCGGCGGATTGGCTTTTGAGGGGCTGAATAATGCCTCGATGAGCAAAAATAACATGTTGATTATTCTGAACGATAATCAAATGGCAATTGATCCAATTCAGGGTGGGTTTACGCAATACCTTGTTGATATTACGACTTCCCGGACTTATAATAAAATCCGCTATAAGACCTACAATTTAATGAAGAAAATTGGGTTGATAAACGAAAGAGGAAGAGACCGGATTATTAGTTTCAACAATACTGTAAAAGCAGCGCTATCAAAACAACATAATATTTTTGAGGGATTGAATATTCGCTAT
>JBAXAD010000421.1:0-1737 GCA_037142715.1 Paludibacter sp.
GCTTAAAACGCAAATTTATTGCATATCAAGCTTTTACATGGTAGTCTCGCCGGGACTAAAAAGATACAATGCAGAAACATACCTAAACATACAAAGCAACAAATAAATCAAGCTCCTATGTTGCTGATATAGAGATTTACCTACAGATTTACCTTTGCAATTAGCAAATTATAAAAATACTGAAATTGCAGTATGTTGCGGTGGTGTTGTGCGAATTATATACCTTTGCACAACGGAACACTAAAAATGACAAATATGGCAACAGTTAAAGCATTTCTAAGAGTATATAAAAAGAAAGCCGAAAAGTCAACTATACGCTTTAGGCTTAGCGATGGCAGAGCAATACAATTATTCCACAAAAGCAATTTAGAAGTCAACCCGACTTTTTGGGATGCAGAAAAGGAAAGTATAAAAGCCAAAGTGATTTACAAAGAAGTTGAGCGAGCAAAATTCAACAAAGCGATAGCAGACAGAAAAGATTTGATTTCACAAGTTTACAATTCTCAAACAATCAAAGCAGGTCTTACATCTGAATGGTTGGAAATGTCAATCGACAAAGTATTGCACCCCGAGAAGTACGAACCAATTGAAGTGAAGCCCTGTACTGTATTTGAATACTTTGAATCCTATCTATCGACAATACATTCCCGAAAAGTTGTTTCCACAGGTCGATTATTGGCAGTAAACACGACAAGAAAATTCCCCTCTACTTTAAAGCATTTAAAAGTGTTTGCTAAAATTAAGCGTAAGAACGATTTTGAGTTTGACCAAATTAATGAAAAGTTCTATATTGAATTTGTGGACTACCTACAAAAATCTATTGTGGCCGTTGACAAAAAAGGCAGCCCGATCCTAAATGAAGATAGCTCTCCAAAATTATTGAAAAATGAATTTACTCAAAATTCAGTAGGGAAACACGTCAAAATACTAAAGACGATTTTAGCAGAAGCTGCAAAAGACGGAATCAATAAATCAACTACCTACAATCAATTTGCAGTATATACGGAAGACAGCGATGCAGTTTACTTGAATGAATCAGAATTGTTGCAGCTAAAAAATACTGACTTCTCAAAGAATTTACCACTAGACAGGGTTCGCGATTGGTTTTTGCTTTTGGCTTGGAGTGGTTGCAGGTTTTCGGACTTAGGAAAGATAGGCAAAACTGATATTAAGGACGGCTTTATTACATTCAGACAGCAAAAAACCAACAGCAAGGTAACAATACCATTGCACCCCATTGTAAGCGAAATCTTACTGAAATACAATTACGAGATACCCGAACCGATTACAAACCAAAAGTTCAATGACTATATCAAAATAGTTGCAGAAAAAGCAGGGATAATCTCTCCCGAGGTACTAACACGAACCGTTGGCGGTGTGCTAACAAGTGTATCAATGCAAAAGTTTGAACTTATCACAAGCCACACAGGAAGACGTTCTTTTTGTACTAATATGTACAAGCGTGGATTGCCTACATTAATGATTATGAGCATTTCAGGACATAAATCAGAGAAGTCCTTTTTGAGGTACATACGAGTGAAACAAGAAGAACATGCTGAATTAATGGCAAAAGCATGGGCGACAATGTACAAATAAATAAATTCTGCAGTATGAAAAACATTCTAATTACGAAATGCAGGTACTACAAAGGCGAAAATATATGTCCTGAAAGTATTGCAAAAGCAGGGAAATCAATTCTTTGGTTTTACGAAATGAAATGGGTTGAAGATTTTGGAG
>JBAXAD010000422.1:0-1709 GCA_037142715.1 Paludibacter sp.
AGCCGGTGGAGCTTGTTTCAGGAACTGGATAGGCAGTTGGGTCGAGTAAACTGGCTGTCCAAAATCCATCTTTCCCTTGCAAGGTGGCAATTTTGGTGGTCATTTCTTTGAATGTTTGAATATATTTTGCACGATAAGGGTCGCTTTCGGGGGTGTTGGTAATAATATTTGCCAATCCGCCAACAACCCAGCCGTTGCCACGCGCCCAGTAAACCTGCTTGCCGTTTTTTTCTTTTTTCCCTTTGAAATTGGTATCGCGCAAAAACAAACTATCGGCTTTTACATACAAAGTATCGTAAGTTACATCCAATTCTTTTTCAGCAAATTTGCGGTACGAATCATCGCCCGTAATGTTCGACAATCTATAATAAACCGGTGGAGCCATAAAAATGGCATCGCACCAACTCCACCTGTCCTGATTGCCTTTTACATTCATTTGCAAAGGGACTTGCGGAAGATTTTTCATAATGTATTGCAGTCGTTCCACAGTTGGAGCAATCATTTCGGGTTGTTTGTATTTTTTGTAAAGTTCTAAATACATGCGACTTACACAAATGTCATCGCCAAAGAATATATTTTTTGCGGGTTTCCACTTGAGTTCTTCGCCAATTCCTTTCAAAAAATTCCAGTATTTTTCGTCTTTACTGAGTCTAGCCCATTCTACCATGCCCACATAAAGTGCACCCTGTGTCCATTCATCTTTGAGGTAAGCATTTTTCCATTGTCCCTGCCTTTTAACTGATTCTTCAAAAGTGGAAATTTGCCAATCGGCTACCCGTTTCAGGTCTTTTTTAATTTCTTTTTTTGTAATGGAAAAAGTCGATATACTGCTAAAAATGCATAGAAATGCAATCGATTTAAATTTTAAGTTCATAATATTTCAATTATTAGGGTGTTAATTAGTATTTTATGTTAGTTTTCTGCTTAAATGAAAAAGTAATGGTTAATGCTTAACTTATTTCCAATTGTTCAAAGATTGTCTGAATCGTAAAGGTTTGTTCTTGAGCGAATTTGGAATAAATTTCGTACAAACTGTTTGCTTACTGTTAGGTTTTAATATCATTTCAAATCCAAAAAGTGTTTTTCCATCATTAGCAACATCATAATCAGTGGTGGGTTTTGTGCTCCATGTTTTAAGATTGAGACGACCAGATGTTTCAAATTTTACTAGCATTTTTTTATTATTTAATGATAAAACAAAGGAATTTTCACCTGCAATTTCAACGCGAGCATCTGTCAGTGTAGTCCAGCGAACTGTATCGGTTTTTGCCGAAGATTCAATTTCGTCCTGTATCACCACATATTGCTGATTGACAATTGCCACGCCGCGCTTTACACTTTTCAATTGATTTTCGTAAACTTTCGACAAATCGGAAATGGCATACCTGAAATTTGGTTCGAATCCACATTTGTCGATGTTCGCTTTCCCTTTTACGTTCTGAAATTTACCGTTAACTGCCAATGTGTTGTGAGCTAAGTTATTGTATCTAAACACATTCCAGCGTGTTGATTCCTGCCCCAAATTCCAGAGGTTAATTCCTTTCGACTCCAACGAATTATAATTCTGCATACCAAAATCGGAAGCCCAACGTTCGCCATCGGCATCAAGTACAAACGAGCCCACATCCATGTGACCATGATTTGTACCCGCCGAGCCAGCTTTAAATCCAAGGTAAATGGCTTTTTTATCTGTCCACGAAGTTCGCATC
>JBAXAD010000423.1:0-1707 GCA_037142715.1 Paludibacter sp.
TTTTCTTTTGTTTCATTACATTTTTTGTCCTGATTTTTTCAGGACTAGATTGCTACCAACTACTATCTACCAGCTAATAATTTGTTTACAAAAAAAAGCCCACTACAATCTTGCAGTGGGCTTATTACTATTGGAAACAGTTTACTTTTTTGAAATCAGTTTACCTGATTGTACAATTTTGTCGTTGTCCATTACTTTGTAGAAATAAATTCCAGAATTAACACTACTCATATCTATAGTGGTAGATTGTTTGGAGATAGGTGTATTCATAATTTCTTTGCCCAGAACATTGTACAATTTGAAAATGTAGGTGTTGATTTTTGAAACATCATTTAATACAATCTTGCTGTACGAACTGAATGGATTGGGACCTACGGTGATTGTTTTTTTAGCTTCTGCAGTGTTTGTACCAGTTGCAACATGGGTAGGAATGCTCACTACATTGTTGTTCAAAGATATGGCACCTGCCTTAGTAAGACCTCTACCGAGCAATGATGCGCCGTCTAATAAAGTAATGGCTCCATCAACCAGGGCTGTTCCTCTAAAAACCGAATTGCTGCCCAAAGTCATTGCCCCACCTATTTGCCAATAAATATTATTAAGATTTGCCGAATTGGTAAGTTGAACTTTTGACAATGCATTTGTGTTCAAAGCACCATTGATTTTAAAAATAAATACGGAATTGGCATTGCCCTGTCCATCCAGAATAAGGTTTCCATTGATAACTGTTCCACTTCCTAGGCAGTATATGTTTGGTGTAAGCACTTGTTCGTTACCTAATGTTATGCCAATAGTCTCTCCGCAATTTAAGACTAATAAATCATTATAAGCAGCTGTCAAATCTGTTGCAGCTATAGTTGCCACTTCATCAGCTGCATGTTTTTGTCCGATTAAAGTGCCTGTAGGAAAAACAGTGAATCCACCCACCGTATTCCCAACATTGCCGGTTACAGTTGTAGCATCGCCCACATTGGTGAATGCCCCATTGATAGTAAATAAAGCGAAAGTGGAAGTGGAGCCCAGGTTTGGTGCTTGTGCGAAACTTACATTTGTTGTAAAAGTCAATAACATTGCAGCCATTGTAGATAGTAATCTAGTTTTCATTTTTATTTGTTTTGTTTGCGATATGAGTCAATTTTCATATCGGCACAAAGGTAGATGCATTCAACCAGGCTTTTTTTATATAATTTGGAGGATAAATTGCAAGATTCACATGTTCATTGTTTGCCATTACATTGCTGAGAGAAGCAATTTCGGAAGGTGAAGGAAGTGATTTTTTGAACCAACAAAAAACAGAGACTCCATAAGTGGAGTCTCTGTCTTATCAGATACTTATTTTCTTTTCAGAAAACTTGTTTATTTTGCAATGTCAATAATCACGGTACGATTATAGAATCGTTCTTCAGGATATTTGTTGTTGAATGGAGCGGCCTTTTCATCTTCACCGTAACCAACGACTTCAAATTTCACATCCGTACGTCCTGCCTTTTTCAAACCTGCTGCCAATATATCTTTCACATCGTTGGCACGGGCCAAAGATAATTGTTGGTTATAAACTTCGTTTCCAATAACGTCGGCATGACCATGAATAATTACTGTTCCGCCCTTTGGAATTTTAGGCAACACTACATTCATCAGGTATTTTTGATACATTGAGATGGATTTCGAATTGTTGAAATCGTATAAAATGCTGTATCTGTTTCCAGT
>JBAXAD010000424.1:0-1685 GCA_037142715.1 Paludibacter sp.
GAATAAATGGATGGATTGTTTTTCAATGTTTTGAGCATAACCATTCCGGCTGCCATTGCCAACGGATTTCCCGACAACGTTCCGGCTTGATAAATAGGACCAACGGGTGCAAGTTGTTGCATAATTTCCTTTTTTCCTCCATAAGCCCCCACTGGCAAACCTCCGCCAATGATTTTTCCGAGTGTGGTAATATCGGGCATCACGTTAAAATACTCTTGCGCGCCACCTGGTGCCAATCGAAATCCGGTAATTACTTCATCAAAAATCAACAGCGCACCGTTTGCATCGGCAATGCTTCTGAGTCCTTCCAAGAAACCTTTTTGCGGTTTTACCACACCCATATTGGCTGCAAGTGGTTCTACGATAATGGCTGCAATCTGATTTCCATACTCGGCAAATAACTTTTCTACCGACTCCAAATCATTGTAATTAGCATTCAAGGTATCTTTGGCAATACTCTCGGGAACGCCCGGACTATCTGGTAATCCAAGTGTGAGAGCTCCAGAACCAGCTTTTATCAAAAAACTGTCGGCATGACCATGAAAGCAACCGGCAAATTTTAGAATCTTACTCCTTCCCGTCACACCACGAGCCAATCGAATGGCACTCATGGTGGCTTCCGTTCCCGAACTTACCATCCGCACCATTTCCACCGAAGGTACCATGCTGATAATCAGTTCGGCCATTTCTGTTTCCTGCAAAGTGGGTGCGCCGTAGCTGGTTCCCAATTCGGCTGCCTGTTGAATAGCTTCCACGATGGGCTGGTAGGCATGCCCCAAAATGAGTGGTCCCCACGAACTGATAAAATCAATGTACTCGTTTCCGTCAATGTCAGTAATCTTCGAGCCTTTCCCTTTGGCAATTAAAACGGGTTGTCCACCTACGCTTTTGAATGCGCGAACTGGAGAATTTACGCCACCAGGGATGACTTCGCAGGCCTTTTTGAACGCTATTTTACTTTTTTCTATATTCATGATAATGATGACCCTAACCCCTAAAAGGAGCGTATATTGATATTTGCAATGTGTTTTTATTGTTTGATAATAAGCAACTTACATTGCTGATGTGAAACGTTTTGTGCCTAAAAAACAAAATCGTTGTAGAAAATATGATGATTATTGACAAACGGATACAAAGATAGAACATTTTGATTTCAGTAAGTGGGTTAAGTCTATTGAAAAACACTAAAGATGCTTTTTTGTTTTCGAGTCTTCATATTTAATGTGTGATGGTTTTGTATTTAACAATGTCAGCCTTGCTTGGATTGATTGCTTTCTTTCTGATTAAATGCTGAATATCAAAACCTTTTTTGGATATGAGAAACTGCCGTAATTTATGCCCGAATACTAAAGCTTCAATAGGTGAAAATATTGTATTAAATGCCTATCATTTAAACAATTATATGAATAGGACTTGCATTGGTCAATACTCTAATTATTATATTAAGCAGCCACACACACTGCGTCTGATGCGTTATTGATGTATCATTAGGACCTGACCAGACATTGCCGACACGAAATATTGGTTCATACGAAATTGGAACTTTTAGAACCAACATTCTTTCATGGCACGAAATAGAATAAAAAAGAAAGAATGCCTGACTTTTAAATTATCAAACATTCTTTCTGTCAAAAAAACTAATATTTAATGCTGTATTTTCTGCATTTTATTTCTCAGATTGCTTG
>JBAXAD010000425.1:0-1660 GCA_037142715.1 Paludibacter sp.
CCATCATCTTCTGGGTAAGCCAGATATTCTCATCGGCATAAACTGCATCGATGCCGCCTGTGCCGCTGGCAGCGATAAAGGTCAGGTATTCGGCAGCCGAGGAGCGGACGATAGAGACCTCCTTACTTGTTTTTTTTCTCCCGCTCATACCTTCACCCTCTTTGCTAAAAGTTTCAGTTGGGTAGTGGTACTAACCAACTCGTTTTTTTCTTTTTTCAATTTGGCTTTAAGATATTTCCAATAGTTGCGATTTTTGGTGTAGTCGTCCTGGTCGGTAAGCAAAGCTACAATCCAACACACTAAACCACCACTTGGCATTTTGCTCGTCCCAAACAGCTCAAAGTTTGCACGTCACCCCGCCTGAGGCAAAACCCGTGTTAGCAGTTCGTTTTTGTCTCCTTCATTTTTAAGTCATTAAAGTCGTCCAAGAAAAACTCGTCTATTTTAGCATGTGTTAATGTGTCATAATTTAGTTTTGAGTAGTCTGTTAATGGCTGTCCAAACTCTTGCAGCATTTTCTCTTTTATGTCTTCGTATGGAACATTTTCCCACGCCATACATTCCAAGTAGGTTGAAAGTTTATCGCAAGCATTGTCAGCCAAATAAATTACTTCTGTTCCTCCAATAATTTCCACAATGTTATACAGGTTGTTTCTAAAAGATCCAAACCAATCACAACCGTAAATTTCATATAGAAGGCTGTATTTGTATATGGTGTAGATTACGCCGATGTTTGAATACAGTCTTGGTTGAATATGGAAAGGTCCAACAAAGTCAACATTAAATGTAAGGTCTTCTTCTTCATGTTCAATGTCATAACTCCAACGTCCGTATTCTTTGACAACTTCGTTCTGTGCGTTGACATATGAAGTTGTGTCCATTTTTAGTTGGTCTAATTTACCAACAATTCTCTCCCAATCCTTTTGAATTTCCCTTCCTGTCAATTTTGAGTTTGTTATTAAATATAAACTTGTCGCCATTTTTATTTTTATGTCTTGTAGTATGTAGTCGTCTTAAAATGACCGCTAACGTTTTTGGTATTGCCGAAGGCGGGGGTATTTAGTACAAGAGTTCAATCGAACAACTAATGTTGATCCTTGCATAAATGTCCAATCGAAGCCCTTCAGCCCCGCTTTTGGCAATACCTTGTTAGCTGCAGGTTTTATATGTAATTGTATCATTAATTCAGATTTCAGTTAATTCCGAGTTCTTTTTCCATAGCTCGCCATTGTTTTCCAAATTCTACTTTTTCAAAGGCTATTTTTCGCTTGCCTTCTAGCAAACATTGAATACAAGTTGGGTATTGAACGCCTTTGTAATATTTTTTACACTTTGGACATATTTCCATATTATATAAATCAAAGTTGGCTGCGCATTTTTTACAAGCAGTTATTGTATCTTCAAAGGAAAGATATTTAATACTATCGTTTAGATAAAGCAAAAACGCTTCTTTCTCAATCGTTTCTAAGTCTGCATTCTTTGCCCGTTCTCTTTGTAGCCAATACCTGATACTTGAGAGGTTATGTTTGTTCATCCATTTATCCTTTGATACAAAACACTTATCTCGAACTTCAGTTGCCTCTTCATTTTCATAAAATTTTGAAATAAGCTCATCAACGGACTTATAAACCGTTTTATCAAATTCTTCCCGACATTCTGT
>JBAXAD010000426.1:0-1638 GCA_037142715.1 Paludibacter sp.
CGCATCAATGCCGACAAACAAACGCTCTAAATTTAACCCTTTAGGCAAAAATAACTTAGACACATTTCTGCACCCCAAACCGAAATACTGAAACATATCATTTCCGAGTAAGCGCAACTGTTCATCGGTTTCATTACCATCCAAAACAGCGATAGAATTACGATTTTGGCGAATTATATGCGGGTAGTTTTTAAAGTAGTAGTCAAAATAGCGAGCAGAGTTATTGTTGCCTGTTGCAATTACAGCATCAAAATTCTCGAGTTTAGATTCTGTAAACTTTATCTTAGTAGCGAACTCGGGTTCCAACCGAATCAGCATATCGGCTAATACAGGCAAAACACACTTATCGTTATGCGAAAGCTTAGCTAAAACAGAATTTCCTGCTATTAATACACATAAAAAATCATGAAATCCAACCAATGGGATGTTCCCAGCCATAATAATGGCCACATTCTTAGAACTAATGGAATCATCAGATAATTTGTATGCTTCGAGCCATTGGTTAATCGCTTGTTTTGACAGCATTTTTCCTATATTTTCAATAGCAGTATGATATAGCGCTTCCGTATACCATCCGTTTTCGGCACAACTGCGTCGCACAGCTTTATTCAGCGCAATACTAAAGGTTGTTTCCGTTTCAGCAGAAAAGTTCAACATCAGTTCACCCAGTTTCGCAAATGCATCAATTCTTTTCGACAATACCATAATGTGTTGTGTTTATTTGTATTTTTATACAATAATTTCGACAATGTAAAGTTAGTCTTTTTTAGACAATTGTAATATTTATAGACTCATGAGAATCGCAATAATCTCCATTTTCTTTTTATTTGCAGGCATGCCGACTTTCGCACAAGACAAAAACGCTCTTTTCTGCGAAGCAGAAGACTCATTGAAAATCTATGGCTCACAAATCCTCAAAGGCACTACGGACGAAATCAAACACGCGGCAAATACCCAATTCATACGATTACTCAAAGAAACACTTAAAAATCCAAATTCTTTTGAATACAAATTTGATTCCCTATTGATGATTGCCCGCTTAGAACCCGATGATAAAGCATTTCGCTTATTTAATTGGCATCTTCCCCTTTCAAATGGAACCTATCAATACTACGGAATCATACAAGTACTAAATACTAAGACATCTCAATACAGCACATATGAATTCATCGATAAAACAAGCGAGATCGCTGTTCCGCAGACTGAAAAGCTTACATATGAAAAATGGTATGGTGCTCACTATTATAAGGTAATTACCACCAAAGACAATGGAAAGAAATATTACACACTTTTAGGATGGAAAGGCAATAACCTACTAACGCAAATGAAAGTCATTGATTGCCTTACTATTGACTCAAAGTGGAAACCAAGTTTTGCGGATGGCAGCTTTAAAGCGGGCAAAAAACCTGCAAAACGCATTGTTTTCGAGTATTCCACAACGGTGAGCATGTCGCTAAAATACACCGATAAGGGATATATTGTTTATGACCACTTAGCACCCAAGGAAGATGGACTTAAGGGACAATACCAATACTACGGTCCCGATTTCAGCTACGACGCCTTGACCTTTGAAAAAGGCAAATGGATAAAAGTAGAAGACTTTGACGCAAAAAATGACAAAATAAAATTCTCCGGCAA
>JBAXAD010000427.1:0-1632 GCA_037142715.1 Paludibacter sp.
GCAAATCAGGTACGGTGGCGGTGGTTGGAGTACCTGATGTCTTTTTTGCTTTGTGGGTGGATTGGCTTATTGGTTTTTTTGAGGAACGAGAAAAAGCAATGTGCCAAATTGTGCGAGGTTTGCAAAAAGTGTGACAGAAAAAAAAACAGCAGGGTGGATTGTGCGGAAGCCTGCAAAAAGACCGTGCAAGCCATGAGGTACGAATGGTGGGGATTTTTGCAGGCTGGGGACTTTTTTTCACAAGAATCCTGGCTGCACTCGGCATAGTTCAAACAAGTTTGACTCTGCACTCGCTAGCACAGGATTTGTCCTGCGGAGCTGCCCGTAGTTAACTTTCAGGTGAAGCCTGACCGCTTTCAAATCGTCAGACCCTGCCTGAAGATTTTGGCTGTTGGTGGCATTTTGAAAGAATACCAGTTCAAATTTTAAACATCAATACTATATCTGAAATCCTCCTAAAAAGCGTTTCCCTTTTTCAGTAGTTATATACTGTTGTTCTGGCGAATTGGGTTTCTCTTTTATCGTATAGTCAATGAATCCGTCATTACGCAAAGGGGTTAAATAAAGTTCACGAAATCTATCTCTGCTATTGAATTCCAGAATTGATAGAATATTTTCTATTTTTTGAGGACTCAAACAGAGTGACAATAACTTTAATAAAGTCAGAGATCTCTTATCAATTAGCTTACTCCCTTTTTCTGCCCAACTTGCTCCCTTTTCAAAATTGACAAATTGTAACTTGCTGTTTTCCTGAAATCTAAGATTTCTGTACTTACTCCCTTTTTCTGTCCAACTTGCTCCTTTTTTAAAAAACAGCTCATTCAAGTTGGTAATTTCAGCATATTCGGGTGCTAAATTAAGAGCTTCTATTGATTCAATAATTTCAGAGCTCAATTTAGATTTATCCAATCCTATTAACTCTATAAAAATATCCGCTTTTTCTGTTCCTAATACCGAACCTATAAGTGGGATTACGGTTCTAAATTTATCGTCTTCTATAAATATAGGTTTGCTCCCTGTAACATACAGATTCAGATATTTGTATACGTTTTTCACCCCTGAACCTATTTCATCTGTCCAACGAAATTCAGAGAAAAACTTTCTTATATTAGGATTTTTAGCAAAAGGGCTAAATGTGTCTAAAGCCAAAATGCCACGAAACAACGGTTTATTCGGATTGCTTATTTCTACGCGATTGGTATAAATTATAATTTCAGTAGTATAAGCACTCGTGTATTCACGGTGAACAATAGCATTCGCTACAATTTCACGGAAGATTAATTCCCTAAGGTCTTTACGCTGATCTCCTTCGAGATAAAATTTTTCCGGCAAGTAATGGGTTTTCTTAATAAATTCCATTACTTGTAAATAAGTGTCGATTAAATTTGTACGTAAGGATATACGGTCGTCCCAGCGATCTGTATTTTGAATACGAACCATTACATCAAACTTGTAGGCAGGCAAAAGACTATGAATGGTATTATCTTTCCCAAAAATAAGAGCCGCTGCAAGCGTTAGCCCTTCTTCACCAATGCGCATGTCCCTTCGGTAAAGCGTACTATCACGAAGAATAGTCATATTGTTAGCCGAAATCCATGGATGTGAAGTGTCAACAGAGCGAATAATGGCACG
>JBAXAD010000428.1:0-1626 GCA_037142715.1 Paludibacter sp.
ACTCAAAACCAACCAAAATTTTGCCTGCCGAATGGGCTGAACAAAGTTTTATTCAACTCACTTGGCCACATGCCAACACCGACTGGGCGTACATGCTCGATGAAGTAAATGAATGCTTTGTAAATATTGCTCGGGAAATTATAAAACGCGAAAACTTGCTCATCGTTTGCGCCGATACAGATGAAGTAGAGGCTTTATTGGGCGATGTTGATTTATCGAAAATCACTTTCGCCGAAATGCCCACCAACGATACTTGGGCGCGCGACCACGGCGGCATAACGGTGCTAGAAAACGGAAAACCAGTTATTTACGACTTTACATTTAACGGTTGGGGATTAAAGTTTGCCGCCAATTACGACAATTTGATTACGAGAAAGCTTTATACTGCAGGTATTTTTGGAGATTCGGGTCATAAAAATTGTTTCAATTTTGTGTTGGAAGGCGGTAGTATAGAATCGGATGGCGAAGGAACTATTTTGACAACAGCAGAATGTTTGCTTTCCGATAACCGGAACCATATTTCCGAAGAGGATGTTGAAGAGAAACTGAAAGCCTTTTTTGGATTGAAACAAGTTTTGTGGCTAAATCACGGTTATTTAGCGGGAGATGACACTGACAGTCATGTAGATACATTGGCAAGGCTGTGCGACAAAAGCACCATTGCCTATGTACGATGCGAAGATGTTGAAGATGAACATTTCGAAGAATTGAAAAAAATGAAGAAAGAACTTCGGAAATTCAAAAACCTCGAAGGAAGATATTACAGACTAATTCCACTTCCAATGGCTGATGCAATCTACGAAGATGGAGAACGATTACCGGCAACTTATGCCAACTTTTTGATAATAAATGGAGCCGTATTAGTCCCAACCTACAATTCACCAAAAGACGAAATAGCCAAGGAGCAACTGCAAAAAGCTTTTCCCGACCGTGAAATTGTAGGAATTGATTGTACGGCTTTAATTAAACAGCATGGCTCATTACATTGCGTAACGATGCAATATCCAACCTCCCCTAGCCCCTCCAAAGGAGGGGAAAAGGACAACAAATAAAAGCTTGGGTTATTCAAACTATAAAAATTAAATGTTCTTAGTATTCTAATCTAATAATATGCACTTTCCCCCTTTTTTGGAGGGGGTTAGGGGGAGGTAAAACATGAAAGTAGCTCTAATTCAACAATCTAACAAAGAATCCCGTGAGGCAAACATTGCCAAACTGGAACAAAACATACGCTCATGTACTGCGAAAGGTGCAGAACTAGTGGTTTTGCAAGAGTTGCACAACGGGCTTTATTTTTGCCAGACCGAAGACCCAACGGTTTTTGAGCAAGCAGAAACCATTCCCGGCCCTTCAACAGAATCGTTTGGAAAGTTAGCCAAAGAATTAAGTGTAGTGATGGTACTTTCATTGTTTGAAAAGCGCGCACCAGGACTATATCACAATACGGCCGTAGTGATAGAAAAGGATGGAACAATAGCAGGAAAATATCGTAAAATGCATATTCCAGACGACCCAGCTTATTACGAAAAGTTCTATTTCACACCTGGCGATTTGGGTTTTGAACCCATTCAAACATCAGTAGGAAAACTCGGGGTGCTGGTTTGTTGGGACCAATGGTATCCCGAA
>JBAXAD010000429.1:0-1605 GCA_037142715.1 Paludibacter sp.
ATTTCTGCTGTAAAACATACTTTTTCCATAAACCTCTGAAAGAAAAGTCCTTTCGACTTGAAAATAATTTGAAAATATATTTCAATCTGGTGAAATTATAATGAAATTATGAATTTATATTGCAAATTGTTGTTCTATTGACAGTCGCATACGGCTTTTTAATTCTTCCATATCCACTTTTCCTCCCAATTCTTTTTCCATGGAAGTAACGCCTTTATCGATAAATCCGCATGGATTGATATGTCCGAAGTACGACAAATCAGTATTTACATTGAGCGCAAAGCCATGCATGGTCACAAAACGGGAACTACGAACGCCAATGGCGCAAATTTTCCTACAAGTTGGCAAGCCCACATCAAGCCAAACACCAGTAGAACCGTCCAATCGTTGTGAAATAATATTATATTGTAATAGGGTATTAATGATGGCCTCTTCTACATTATATATATACTGTTTGAGGCCAAGTGAAAAATTGGCCAAATCGAAAATGGGATAACCCACCAACTGCCCTGGGCCATGATAAGTAATGTCTCCTCCCCTATTTGTTTTCACGAATGTGGCATCTTTGGCTTGTAATTGAATGTAGTTGAGCAACATATTGTGTTCATCGCCACTTTTTCCCAATGTGTAAACGTGTGGATGTTCGCAAAAAACAAGGTAGTTATTGGTTGAAAGATTTTGTTGCTTTAATTGAATGGAGCTATTAAACAATGCTTCTTGTTTGGCCCAAGCCTCGTTATATTCTATTGTATGCCAGTCGATAAATTCTATGGTGTGGTTCATTTTTTATGGTGTTTTCTAACATGTTTTACTGGAACTACCGGATTATCAAAATCAATTCTAGGCAATTTCCCCATTAAATTTACAATTTGCGACCTTCTTCTCAAAATATATCCCGAAGGGTGTCCAGCATTAAAGCGAATGGGATTGGGCAAACATGCAGCAATGGTGGCAGCTTGCGATTTGGAGAGCTGCGAAGCGTTCACCCCAAAATGTTCCAACGATGCAGCTTGAATACCATAAATACCATCGCCCATTTCTATCACATTGAGGTACACCTCCATAATACGTTCTTTGTTCCAAATCAACTCTATTAAGACCGTAAAATATGCTTCGAGTCCTTTGCGAATGTACGACCGTTGTTGCCAAAGGAAAACATTTTTGGCCGTTTGCTGCGAAATGGTACTTCCACCACGTATTCGCTTTCCATTTTGATTATGCTGGATGGCTTTTCCAATATCATTGAACGAAAAACCATAGTGCTGAAGAAACAAATTATCTTCGGATGCCACTACGGCTTGTACCATATTGGGCGAAATCTCTTCGATTGGAATCCAAGTTTTACTATTTTTCGGCATTTCTCCACGCACTATCGACTCCACGCTTCGAATTGCCATCAGCGGAGTGACATATATGGGAACAAAGCGGGCAAGTATTACCCAAACAACACTGACAACTAAGAAAATGAGGAAAAGATTCCTTATAAATTTCAATATCTTGACCCCCAACCCCCTAAAGGGGGCTTTTCGAGTTGTGAGAGTTGAAGTATTTGTTCGTTTAGACATAGAAAATAATAATAACAATAATAATCAAATGTAATTACAC
>JBAXAD010000430.1:0-1584 GCA_037142715.1 Paludibacter sp.
AAGAGCATTAAAAAAATTCAAACGTAAATTTGAAAAAACAGGCGTAGTAAAAGAACTTCGTCGTCGTCAATGTTTTGACAAGCCTTCTATTGTAAAACGTGATGACAAAATGCACGCGATTTACATTGAAAAGAAAAATCTTCGCGAAGAATAGAAATAAATTCAAGGAAAACTTGTTTTCCTGATTTATTTAGTCTATTTTCGTTGCAGATTTGATGCTATGGTTATGGTGAACGAATTTCTGCAATATTTACAGTATGAGAAGAACTACTCTTCTCATACTGTTTTGTCATATCATACCGACCTTCTTCAGTTTTGCGCTTTTTTGGAAATACTGCCCGAACAATTTGCACCTTCTGAAGTCAAACCCCAACAAATACAACAATGGGTGCTTTCGCTCATGACTGACGAGATGTCTGCTCGTACTCTGTCGCGCAAAATTTCTACGCTGAAATCACTTTGGCGCTTCTTGTTGAAACGTGGACTGACAAGTTCAAACCCAACGTTAAAAATCGTGCTTCCTAAAACAAAAAAGCCACTCCCTGCGTTTTTCAAAGACAGCGAGATGGATTCAATATTAGACAATGCGTTCTTGCCAAAAGGGTTTGAGCCGGAGCGAAATCAATTGATTTTATCCATTTTTTATCAAACAGGAATTCGATTGGCAGAATTAATGAACATTACGGATGGCGATGTAGATTTAATTGAAGGAAATATACGGGTTACGGGTAAACGAAACAAACAGCGTATCATTCCAATAAGTAAACCATTATGCACTGATATAGAACGCTATATTATTACAAGAAATAAATCAGTGGAAAGTATTGTTACTAATTTGTTTGTGCTAGTAAATGGAAAAAAAACGTATCCAAAGATGCTGTATAATTTGGTACACAATAATATGTCTCAGGTAAGTAGTCTGCACAAAAGAAGCCCACACGTACTTCGTCATACCTTTGCCACCAGCATGCTCAATGGAGGCGCTGATATAAATGCCGTTAAACAATTGCTTGGTCACAGTAGTCTGGCCTCAACTCAGGTGTACACGCACACGAGTTTTGATGAACTATACAATATATATAAACACGCTCATCCCAGAGCAAAATAAAAAAAAGGAGGAAATTATGAAACTAAGGATTCAATCCATCAATTTTGATGCAACTGCCAGTCTGGAGACTTACATTAACAAGAAAACGTTGAGGCTAGAAAAGTTTTTTGATGAGATATTAAATGTAGATGTCTATTTGAAGGTAGTAAAACCGGAGTCGGCAACCAATAAAGAGGCCGAAATGAAAATTTCCATACCTAATGTAGATTTTTTCGCTTCCAAAACCTGTGATTCATTTGAAGAGGCAATCGACCTAACTATCGATGCTTTAGAGAAACAGATACGCAAATACAAAGAAAAAAGCAGTAATAAATAAAATAATGCAGTAAATGTTTTGTAGTCCAAAATATTTCCGTACATTTGCAAGCCGTTTGAATAGCAGTATTTAAACGGCTTTTTAATCCCTAAAAACGCTATGTTATAGCACATTGCCTCTTTAGCTCAGTTGGCCAGAGCACGTGATTTGTAATCTCGGG
>JBAXAD010000431.1:0-1560 GCA_037142715.1 Paludibacter sp.
GTAAATTAATGATTGGAACAGCCCCAACTTATTGTACGAATTGGTCAACGATGGGTAATGGTGGCACAAGTCCATTATCAGGTAGCGGGGGAACAGATTATGTCGGCACGTCTAATAATCAGAATTTTGATATTGGAACTAATGCTGCCGTTAGAATTCATGTTATTGGTACTGCTGGAAGTAGCATCGGTTACGTAGGAATAAATAATACAAGCCCTACTTCTACATTGGATGTTGGAGGAGATATAAATATTAGTTCAACATCCGCTTATTATAAATATGGTGGGTTAGATTTTCTTAAATTGCTTAGAACAGATAATATTTTACTTGGAGTTGGAGCAGGAATATCAACAACATCTACTGGAAGAAATAATACATTTTTAGGTAACAGTGCTGGAAACGCTAATACAGATGGTGTGGAAAACACATATGTAGGAAATAATGCAGGTTATCATTTTAATACTATAACCGCTTTTACACCAAGTTATAATACTTTTATTGGGTTTAATGCAGGTTTTGGGAGTACGAGTTCGGATGGATATAGAAATGTTTTTGTGGGTCATAGTGCTGGATACTCTCATACAACAAATGGTGACAATACATTTGTTGGTTACAAAAGCGGGTATCTGGCAAATGCTGCAAGAAATTCATTTTTGGGTTCACAAACAGGATATAATACAAATTTGGGAGAAAACAACGCTTTTGTTGGACATTATGCCGGTTGGTCAAATTATGATGGTGCAGAAAATGTAATGATTGGCGCGTATTCAGGTGCAGTTTATGTATCGGGAACTCTTACAACAGTTATTAGTACAACAGGTAGTATAAAAGACCATAACATATTTGTTGGGACACGTTCCGGTAAAAATTATAACGGTGCAGAAAATGTTTTTATCGGAACCGATGCGACATGTCTTGGTAATCATAATGTTTTGATAGGTAATAGTGCTACTGGCTCCACTATTGTTTCAATTGGTTCAATTTCAAATTCAGTTGCAATTGGAGATCATTCAAGTGTTATAAATCAATGTACTACTGCTGTTGTTGCAAATTCTATTGCTATAGGACCATATTCAAGTGTTATAAGTTCAAGTACATCCGCTCCTCTTAGTTATGCAAATTCAATTGGAGCATACGCAAATGTTACTACATCAAATACCATGGCACTTGGTGGTACCTCAACTTCAGGACCTAGTAGTAGTCCTAATGCTGCTGTTGTTGTGGTTATTGGACAAAACCAATCTTACGGTAATGCATCATACCCTTCAGTTACATATACGACATCACCATTGGGTGCATCTACTGCTGGTGATGCACTTGAAATAAATGGAGATGTTACATCAAATGGTACAATATGGTATTCTTCTGATGCAAGATTTAAGAAAAACATATCTGATTTTACAAATGCTAAAGATATAATCAGGAAAATGCATCCTGTCAAATATGAATACAGAGACGATGTGTTTTTCAAACAAAAAGGGAGCGAAAATCTTTCAAAAGTAAAAATGAATTTTACACCAGGTGACCAAATTGGATTTCTTGCACAAGAACTTATAGAAT
>JBAXAD010000432.1:0-1555 GCA_037142715.1 Paludibacter sp.
TCGTTATGCTCTGTTGCGTGCTGAATTCATTGAACAACGCAAGCATTCAAAAATACGTACGGGATTCATTAAACATATTTTGATTTGTTTCGGCGGCGTGGACTCTGATAACAATACTGCTCTCGCTATTCATGCTCTTGAAAATATTAACGATCCACGTATGGTGGTGGATGTCATCATTGGTATTCAACATCCGTTTTTAGAGCAAATAAAAGCTCTTTGCATTAATAATAAATTTCACTGCCATATTCAAACTAAACGCATGGCTGAGCTAATTCAATCAGCTGATCTCGCAATAGGTGCGGGTGGGATTTCTACATATGAACGCCTCTTTCTTAAACTAAGGGCAATCATAAAGCCCGTGTCTTTAAATCAAATTGCACCTCTTACTTACATGAGTAGTTTAGGGTTATTTGATTTATTTTCATCACAAGACGATTTGGAAAATAAAATTCGAAATATGTTGGGGAAAGATAATTTTTCGCCACCGGACTGTGTTGAAGATGGTTCAAATAAATTAGCAAAATTACTTATTGAAAATTTCACTTTTATTGGGTTTCCGAAAGCACTGGATATAAGGCGCACATTTGCCTGGCTACAAAATAAACAACTCCGCGATGACTTTGTGATTGCACGCAGCCCGCTTCGTCATGATCATTTCATATATTGGCGTAAATTGCTGAACGACCCAAGGCAATGTGTATTTGCAATCAATTTTTCTGGAAAACATGTAGGTAATTGTGGATTGAAGAATATCGACACCAAGAGTCGTAGTTGTGAAATGTGGGTTTATGTGGCTGACCCATCTGCTCGCGGTCGAGGTGTAGCTAGTAGTGCTGTACGGTCCTTATTGGAGAAAGCCAAGAACGATTTACTGTGTGTAAATATTTACTTGCATGTTTTGAAAACTAACTTTCTCGCAATTAAATTGTATAAAAACTGTGGTTTTGTTGAAAGCAGTAAGCCGTTGGACGGTCGATGGGTTGGGCAGGAAGCAAGCATAGCTTTTATGGAGCGCGCTCTTTGATTTGTGCCATCATGCAGCCGACCTATTTGCCATGGGCTGGGTACTTTAACCTTATTGCACAAGCAGACGTTTTCGTTTTTTTAGACGATGCGCAGTTTCAAAAAAACTCTTGGCACAATCGCAACCGGTTACTCGTGAATCACGTGCCCCATTGGATTACTGTACCCGTAAAGCGGAATTTCCTTGGGCAACGCATAAATGAGACAGAAATCGATTCAACCCAGAACTGGCGGGTAAAGCAAAGCAAGCTGTTGCAACAAACTTACAGTAAGCACCCCTTCCCGAAGGATGTACAAAGCATTTGTTCTGTGATTGAGCAAAACGCGATTGAGCATTTGGCGGAATTCAATATCTTTCTTATCCGTTGGGTGTTGAATCAATTAGATATCCAAACCGAGATTCAATTGTCCAGTGAAATGAGTGTAGAGGGAAAGCGTACAGATCGTCTTATTGAATTGTTGCAGCAGGTTCACGCTGATTGTTATCTTTCACCAAAAGGCGCTATGGACTATTTAGAGAAGGATGAAT